>CAYNKL010000010.1:0-53141 GCA_964397775.1 uncultured Rhodobacterales bacterium
GGCGATCGATCGCGACGCCGTCTTCGGGGTCAAACCCGAACTGCTGGCCGAGTTCCGTGCGCTGCCGCCCCGAGGCGGGCGGCCATGCCATGCGCTCGACCTCGATTTCGTGCTATGCCCCGCGCGGGCCGGCGAGACTGAACCTAAAGGGAGGAAATAGATATGGCTCAGATCAGCGGCTACCACCATCTCACACTGTCGACGGACGGTGCGCAGGAAGATTTCGACTTCTATACCAAGACCCTCGGGCTACACTCGGTGAAGCGCACCGTGCTCTTCGACGGGGTGATCCCGGTCTATCATCTCTATTACGGCTCGCCCAACGGCGACGCCTCGACGATCATCACCACCTTCCCCTTCCGCAAACCCGGGGTCTATGGCCGTCGCGGCACCAACCAGTCGCGCACGATCATGCAGTCCATTCCGAAGGGTGCGGCGGATTTCTGGGTCGAACGGCTGAACGAACGCGGCATTCCGGCTGAGAAGCTCAGCCGCTTCGGCGCCGATCGTGTCGCCTTTGCCCATCCCTGCGGGATCCCGCACGAGCTGGTCGAAAGCGATGGCGATCCGCGCGAGCCGATCACCAATGCCGCGCAGGGCATCGGACAGGACCAGGGGATCAAGGGCATCTACGGCGGTCTGGTTGCCTGTTTCGATCGCACAGCGATGGAAGATTTCCTGACCGTCGCCCTGCCGCTGACCAAGGAGGCCGACACCGACGAGGGCACCGTCTACCGGGTGCCCGATGCGGACGGCGTGATCCAGCGGGTCGAGGTCATCACCGACCGCGAGAGCGACCAGGGCACATGGACGCTGTCGGGCGGCACCATCCATCACCTGGCGCTCAACACCGGGGACGAGGACAACCAGATGGCCCTGCGCGCGCATATCGAAGGCCTCGGGTTTACCGATATCTCGGAGCAGAAGGACCGCAACTACTTCAAGTCCTGCTACGTCCGCTCGCCGGGCGGCGCGCTGTTCGAACTGGCCTGGACCACGCCGGAGGGCTGGGCCCGCGACGAGGCGCCGGGCGAGATCGGCAAGACGCTGGTCTTCCCGCCCTGGTTCAAGGACCGCGAGGACGAATTGCGCGAAGGGCTCGAAGACGCGGAGTTCGCATGACCGAGGCTGCGCTCCGGATCGGCGGCGGCGCGGGGGCGAAGGCACTCTGTGTCTTCGTCCACGGCCGCGGCCAGTCCCCCGAAGAGATGCAATCGCATGTGCTGGCGCGGCTGGACACGGCCGCGACCGCTTTCGTCCTGCCGCGCGCGCCGGGGGGTGTCTGGTACGCCGCCCGCGCTGTCGATCCGCTGACAGCCGAGACCCGGACCGAGCTGACGCGCGGGCTGGACGCGCTGGAAGCGGACATCACGGCGATACGGGCGGAGCATCCCGGTGTCCCGCTGCTTCTCGCGGGGTTTTCGCAGGGCGCCTGCCTGGCGCTGGAATACGCCTTTTCGGGCCGCACCGCGCCGGATGCCCTCTTCGCGCTGACCGGGTGCCGGATCGGTGTGCCAGCCGACGACCGACCCCGGGCTTTGCCGCGGGCTCTGCCGGTCTACCTCAGCGGCGGCGACGCGGATCCGTGGATCTCGGTCGAGGCGATGGCCGATGCGGCGCTCGATCTCGCCCGGGGGGGCGCGGCGCTGCGCAGCGATGTCTTCCCGGGGCGGCCGCATGAGGTCTCGGACGCCGAGGTCGCGATGCTGCGGTCCGCGCTCAACGATATGGCGGCCGGGCATACCCCGGCCATGGAGGCCCCCAGATGATGAACACCTTCACCTTCCCGGGCATCCCGCAGCGGGTCGTGTTCGGATCGGGAACGCTGGCGCAGACCGCCGAAGAGGTGCAGCGCCTCGGTCACGACAAGGCGCTGGTACTGTCCGGCCCGAACCAGCGGGACGCGGCCGAGGCGCTGGCCGCGCAACTGGGCACGCTGTCGGCGGGGGTGTTCTCCGGCGCCGCGATGCACACCCCGGTCGATGTGACCGATGCTGCCATGGAGCAGTTCCGCGACAGCGGCGCCACCGCGGTGGTCGGTCTCGGCGGCGGCTCCACCGTCGGGCTGGCGAAGGCGATCGCGGCGCGCAGCGGGGCCGACCAGGTGGTGATCCCCACGACCTATGCGGGCTCGGAGATGACCGACATACTGGGCGAGACGCAGGACGGCGAAAAGACCACCCGCCGCTCGCCGGACATCCGCCCCGAGACGGTGATCTACGATGTGGACCTGACGCTGGGCCTGCCGGTCGAGATGACGGTCACCTCGGGGATGAATGCGCTGGCCCATGCGATGGAGGCGCTTTATGCGCCCGACCTCAATCCGGTTCTGGAACTGCTCTGCAAGGATGCGCTGGTGGCGTTTCGGAACGGGCTGCCGGCGGTGATCCGCGATCCGCAAAACGTGCAGGGCCGCACGCAGGCCCTTTATGGCGCCTGGGCTTGCTCGACGGCGCTCGGTCATGTGTCGATGGCGCTGCATCACAAGCTGGCGCATACCTTCGGCGGGACCTTCGGCACGCCTCACGCCGACACCCACGCCATCCTGCTGTCCTACACGACCGCCTTCAACGAGGTCGCGGTGCCCGAGCGTCTGGCGCCGATCGCCGAGACCTTTGGCGGCGGATCTGCCGGGGCCGGGCTGTGGGATTTCGCAGGCGAGATCGGCGCCCCGCGCAGCCTGCAGGACATCGGCATCACCGAAGCAGATCTCGACCGTGCGGCGGATGTCGCGGTGAAGAACAGCTATCCGAACCCGCGCAAGTTCGACCGCGCCGCGATCCGGGAGTTGCTCCAGCAGGCCTGGTCCGGAGAGCGGCCCACGCCCTGAAGCATGGGCCACGCAGTCCTAAAAGGCGAGAAGATCGAACCCTTCTGCGGCCAGCTCCTGCCGCGTCGGGCAGGCCCTGTCCGCCATGAGACGACGCGCCTTCATGTGGAGCTTCGGGTTATTGACGGTCTCGACCGCGCTCAGGGCCTCTCCGTCGAACCTCAGGATCGCATTCTCTCCGACGCGGACGCTTTCGTCCTGCGGCCCGCCCAAGCCTGCGATCTGCAGTTTCCAGTCGCCCTGGTCGGACCAGAACCACGGGACCGCCGCGTAGGGATCATCCGCGCCATGCACCAGACGCTTGGCGATGGCGCGCGCTTGGTCGGTGGCGGCCTGCACGCTTTCCAGACGGACCTGCCGCCCGGTGCGGGGATCGGGAAAGACCGCGCAATCGCCAAGCGCCGAGATCGCCGGATCGACCGTCGACATTTGCGCGTCGACCACGATACCGTTGTCGCAGGCCAGGCCTGCCTCCTCGGCGAGTTCCGTGTTGGGCTGAACGCCCGCGGCCAGAACGACAAGATCGGCCGGGATCGCGGTGCCGTCGTCGAGCGTAATCCGGTCCTCTTCGACAAGACGGACGCTACGGCCCAGATGCAGGACGGCCCCAAGGTCGGCGTGCATCTCCTGGAACAGTAGCGACATCGCGGGCGAAACGGCGCGGGCCATGACACGGGGCGCCGACTCTGCGACCTCGATCGCGTGACCGAGGCCGATTGCGACGGCCGCGAACTCTAGTCCGATGAAACCGCCCCCGATCACGGCGACACGGCAGGGCCGCTCGAGCGCGCCGAGAAGCCTCTCGGCATCGGCCAGGGTGCGCAGGTCGAGCGCATGGTCCACACCTTCGAGGGGTGGGCGTCTTGTCCTCGCGCCGGTGGCGAGGATCAGGTGATCGTAGGGAAGGTGTTCGCCGTCGGATGTGACGACCTCATGCGCCTCTCGGTCGATCCGGTCGACCCGCAGGCCCGTGCGCAGCGAGATGTCCTTCTTGTCGTAGAAGCTTGCCGGGCGCAGGGCCAGCTGGTCGGCGTTGCCGGTCTTGAGATAGGCCTTCGACAGCGGCGGACGCTGGTAGGGCAATCCGGGCTCGTTCCCGATCAGCGTGATGTCGCCCTCGAAGCCTTCCTGCCGCAGGCTTGCCGCCGCCTGGAAGCCTCCCTGCCCGGCCCCGACAATGACGATCCGGCCGTGCTTCAAACCTGCTCCTCCGGCAGGATAACGCGCAGGCCGTCGAGCTCGGCGGTCAACCTGATCTGACAGGACAGGCGCGAGGTCTGCGTCACCTCGGCGGCGGCGCTTTCGAGCATGTCGTCCTCGTCCTCGCCGCGCGTGCCGGTCCGCTCGACCCAGTCCCCATCGACGTAGCAATGGCAGGTCGCGCACATCATGTTGCCGCCGCACTCTGCCACGATGCCGTCGATGTCGTTGGCGATTGCGGTCTCCATCACGCTTTCGCCTTCGGTGCCATCAACCGTGACCGCCTCACCGTCGGGCTGAACGTAGGTTACCTTTACCATGAGGGCCTCCACTTGGTCGGATTGCGCCGGTGCGTCATCGCATCAATTCCGGCAGGAACAGGCTGATCTGCGGGAAGGAGATCAGCAGCGTCATGACCACGACCTCGCAGGCGAGGAACCAGCCGATGCCGCGGAAGATCGTCCAGATCGGCACGCGGTCCCCCACCACCGATTTCACCACGAAGACGTTCAGACCCATGGGGGGCGTGATCATGCCAATCTCGATGTACTTGACGACGATGATGCCGAACCAGATCAGGTTCAGGTCCAGTGCCTCGATCATCGGCAGGAAGACGGGCATGGTGATCAGAATGATCCCCAGCGGATCGAGGAACATGCCCAGGATCAGGTAGATCACCGAGATCGCGATCACGACAAGCACCGGATCGCCCGCGAAATCGCCCACCGCGCTGGTCAGGAGCGCGGAAATCCCGGTGAGCGACAGAAGGCGCGTGTACATCACCGCGCCCATCCCGACGAAGAATATCTGCGCGGTGACCCCCATCGCCTCGCGCAGGGCCTCGATCATGCCGCGCAGGCCGATGCGGCGTTGCAAGAGCGCGATGACGAGCGCCAGCGCCGCGCCCACGGCGCCCGCTTCGGTGGGCGTGACGATACCTCCGTAGAGCCCGCCGATGATGCCGAGGATCAGCGCGGCGAGCGGCCAGGTTTCGCGCAGGGATCGCATGCGATCCCGGTGCAGGGTCGCGTGCTCCTCCGCTTCGAGCTGCGGCGCGATATGCGGCTGGAGCCGGGCGCGGATCAGGATCATCGCGGTATAGACACCGCCCGTCAGAAGCCCCGGCAGGATGCCCGCGATGAGAAGCTGCGAGATCGAGACTTCGGCGAAGACGCCGTAGAGGATCAAGAGGATCGAGGGCGGGATCAGCGCCGAGAGCGTGCCCGCCGCCGCAACGACGCCCGTGGCAAGCCCCTTGTCGTAGCCCGCGCGCAGCATCTCGGGGATCGCGAGGCGGCCCATGGCCGCCGCCGAGGCAAGCGAGGAGCCACAGGCCGCAGCAAAGCCGGCACAGGCCATGTTTGCCGCGACCGCAAGACCGCCCGGCAGCGCCGAGAACCAGAGCCGCGCGGCGCGGAAGAGCGCCGAGGAGATGCCGGACTGGTTGGCGATCGCGCCCATCAGAAGGAACATCGGGATCGCCGTCAGGTCCCATGACGCGGCGAAGGAAAAGGGCGTCTCTCGCAGGATCGACAGCGCGATGGGCCAGTTTCGCACATAGGCGAGGCCGCAGACCGAGACGACGCCGAGCGCCACGCCGATCGGCACCCGCAGTCCGATCAATCCCAGAAGCGACGCAAGCGTCACGAGGCCGAAAGTCAAAGTATCCATGTCAGTGCGCGTCCTGGGGCCGGTCGGGTGTGTCGGTCTCGCGGGCGATCATCCGTGCCGCGAGCGAGAGGATCATCGCGGCGCCCGCGACAGGCAGAAACCAGCGGGTCGGCCAGACCGGGAGATAGCCTCCGAAGATCTCCCAGACCTCGCCGCTTTCGGTGCGGCGCATCGCCGAGACCCAGGATTGCCAGACGAAGACGGACAGATATGCCAGGAACAGGAGATCCACGAAGATCCCGACAATCCGTTGCCCGGCGCGCGGCAGCCGGTCGAAGAAGAGATCCGCGGTGACATGCTCGTTGCGCAGCGTGACGTGCCCGAGCGGCAGGAAGGCGGCAGCGATCATGTACCAGGTGGCCGTGATCTCGCCTGTGCCACTGAGCGGGTGATTGAAGAGCGTGCGCGCGATCACGTCGGCCGTCACGTGCACCATCATCAGCGCACCGGCGAAAAGGGCGACGGCAAAGAGCGTGTCGGCGACGAATTTTGCTATGCGGTGTATCGCGGTCATGGAGCCTTGGGCCTCGCGGAGGAAGGCGGGACGCGCAGGGTTCGCGCGCGCCCCGTCGGTTGGTCTCAGAGCGTCGAGGGGTCGAGATCGGCGAAGACCTCGCGCCAAATCGCATCGGCAAAGGCATCCACATCGGTGCCGACCTCGGCCGAGATCTCGCGCCACCGCTCGACGTTGGCCATGTAGGCGTCGAGCAGCGCCTCGGGATCAGAGACGCCGAGTTCCTTGCCGGAGGCGATCAGCCTGTCCCGGTCGGTCTCGGCGAAGGTCTCGACGAGCGCGGTCAGCTCCGGCCCCGCCTCGACGAGTTCGACGCCGAATTCCTCCTGCACGCGCTCGAAGCTCTGCTGGTCGCGCTCGACGTAGTTGCCGATCGTATGCCGGGCGGTGATGTAGGCGCTGGCGCGCAGATGCGCCGCCTGCTCTTCCGGCGAAAGGGCGAGGAAGGTATCGCGGTTCATCGCAAAGCCAAGCGCCGGGGCGCTGACGCCGAGCGGCAGGTCGGTGACGTATCTAGCATATTCACCGTAGCCGTATGTCAGAAGCCACTCGCGCGCCGCCATGAGGCAGTCGAGACCGCCACGCTGCAGCAGGCTCACCGCCTCGGTCAGCGTCACGGACATGGGCGAGGCATTCGCAGCCGCCGCCATCTCGCTGTAGCCGCCGGTCGCGCGGATGCGCAGACCCTTCATGTCGGCCATGTCGGCCACCGGCTCGGTACACATGAGACGATAGGCGGCCGATGCGAACCCGCCCAGCGGGAGGACGTTGGTGTCGCGCGCCTGCTCCAGGCACTCGGGACAATCCTGAAACACGGTCTGGATCGCCGCGCCAGCGACCGCGACCGGATCGTCGCCCGGCACGACGGTGGAGTAGAGCAGCGCCAGCGACGGCATGTCGTTCGGCGTGTAGACGGGGATCGCGAGACCGCCCTGCATCAGGTTGTCACCGATGGCGGCAAGCGTGCCACGCCCGTCGGCAAGCTGGCCGCCCGCGATCAGCTCCCAGTCGATGCCGGTCTCTTCGGAGATCGTCGCGAACGCCTCGGGCAGCGTTGTCTCGTTGAGGTAATCGGAGGCGGGCGGCCAGCTTCCGTAGATCGGGCTTTGCGCAAGAGCAGGTCCGGCGAGCAGCGCGCAGGCCGCGGCCGTCTTGATCAGGTGTTTCATGGTATCCTCCCAGTTGTCGTATCTTGGCGATAGGTGTCAGGCCGGATCGACCTCGACCGGAATTTCCTCGTATCCGCGAAGCCAGTTGTTGCGCACGGGCACGGCCTCCCCCGCCGGCCGGATCGCGCGGACATGTCGGGCGAGCGCCGTCAGCACGGCCTCAGCCTCGAGACGCGCCACCATCTGCCCCACGCAATTGTGGATGCCGCTGCCGAAGGCGAGATGCCCGACCGGTCGCCGCGTGATGTCGTAGGTGTCCGGATCTTCCCATTTCTCGGGGTCGCGATTGCCGGCCGAGAGGATCATCAGGACCTTTTCCTCCGCACCCAGTCGCGCGCCGCGGAACTCGAACGCCCGCGAGGTGGTCCGGCCGATCACCGGCGACGGCGGGGTGAACCGCAGCGCCTCCTCGAACGCGTGCTTGGCGCGCGCCGGGTCCTGGTGCAGCATCGCCCATTGTTCGGGTCGGTGCAGCAGCGCGTGTATCGTCAGACCGATCCCGTAGACCGTCGTGTCGATGCCCGCCGAGATGAACGCGCGGACGAGCATGCCCGCATCCTCTTCGGTGATATCGCCCGAGTCGGCAGCGGCGTAGATCTCCTCTCCGAACCCACCGGGTTCGAGATGACCGCGGGACATCTGCTTGGCGACATAGTCGAAGGTGCCCATCTCCTCGACCACGGCGCGCGCCTCGTCATAAAGCGCGTTGTGCGGACCCATCGCGTTGAAGTTGAGCCGCGAGTAGGGCATCAGATGTTCCCGCCCTTCCTTGCGCATGCCGACGCTGTCCGGCAGCACCCGGAAGGGAAAGGCAAAGGCCAGCTCATGCGCCGCGTCGAAGCTTCGACGTGCGACCAGGTCGCTCACCATGTCCTCGGCAATGACGAAGAAATCCTCGCGCAGCCGCCGCAGCGCCTTGGGCGACAGGACCTTCTGCAGCGCCTTGCGGTTGGGCGTGTGTGTCGGCGGATCGGCTTCGAGGATCACCGAGGGCTTCCGCCACGGCTCTTCACGCACGACGTTGGTCATTCCGGTGCCGAAGGCCGACGAGAACCTCTCCCAATCCTCGAAGACCTCGCGGATGACCGGGTCCCGGCCCGTGGCCCAGACCCCGTATTTCGGCAACCACACGATGTCGCCCGCCTCGCGGATGGCGCGGTCGACCGGGATAGGATCGGCCTGCGCCTCGGGGCTGAAAGGATCGACGTCGAGCGTCGGGCGGTCGGTCACGGTCATGGACGGTCTCCTTCAACGGCGGCGGCAGCGGCGGCGAGGGCACGAGCGACAGCCTCGGCCCCGGGATCGCGGTGTCCGATGACCCGCTCGCCAAGGTAACTTGATCGCCCGCGCCGGGCCTGCATGTCGGCGGTTGCACCGGCGCCCTGCGCGGCAGCCTCGGCTCCGGCGACGAGCCGCTGAACCGCGTCACCCTCACCGGTCATGGCCTTGGCCGCAGGCGCCAGGGCGTCGATCATCGTGCGATCCCCGGGCGCCGCCCCGCCCAGCGCGGCCAGCGCATCAAGCCCGGCGGCAAAGCCAAGCTCCAGACGCTCGGCCGCCGGGCGGTCGGTCGCATCGCGCAGCGCCTCGCCCGCGCCGAAGGCGAAGATCGCGTAGAGCGGCCCTGACGTGCCGCCGGTGCGTGCGCGGATGATCTGGCCAATCCGGCGCAGCGCATCGGGTTCGGAGAGTTTCGCCAATTCGTCGGTCGCCGCAAGGATCGCCTCGGCCCCGCCGGCGAGAGAGCGGCCGATATCGCCGTCGCCCGTCACCTGGTCGAGCTTGGTCAGCTCGGGCTCCGCGTCGATCAGCGCCCGGCATCCGGCCTCAAGCGCGGCGATGAATTGCGGCGATACCGCGGGCCCATGCCGCGCCTCGGCTGCTTCGTCGCTCTGCGGTGCGGGAACCGTTCGCGACGCCGGGTCCTTTGCGGGCGGCATCCAGCCAGGGGCACTGGCCTCGGCATCAAGGGCTTCGATGCGGTCCGCATCCAGGCGCATCAGCGAGAGCGAGATGCCCGCCATGTCGAGCGAGGTCAGGAAGGTGCCGGACCAGACCCGGCGCACCTTCAGCCCCTCGGCCCGGCAGGCCGCGAGCGCGCCGCGCGTCACGATCGCAAGTTCGATGGGCGGCGTGGTGCCGAGGTTGTTGACGAGAAGCGCAACCTCGTCCCCCTGGCCCAGCCCACGATCATGGACGATCTGCGAAATGAGGTGTTCGGAGAGGCTGGCGGCGGACCGGAGAGAGACGCGCTCCCGGCCCTGCTCACCATGGATGCCGAGCCCGATCTCGATTTCGTCCGGCCCCAGTTCGAAATTCGGCGCGCCGGCCGCGGGAACGGTACAGGACGAGAGGGCCACGCCCATGGAGGCGATAGCGCCGATGGCGGCCTCGGCAGAGGCCTTGACCTCGGCGAGTGTCGCGCCGCGCGCCGCCGCGGCCCCCGCAACCTTGTGAACCAATATGGTGCCGGCGACCCCGCGCCGCCCGGCGGTTTCCTCGGCCGAGCCGAGCGCAGCGTCATCGTCAACGATCACGATCTCCACGTCGATGCCCTCGGCACGGGCGATCTGCGCGGCAAGGCCGAAGTTCAGACGGTCGCCGGTGTAGTTCTTGACGATCAGCAACACGCCCGCCGATCCGCCGACGGTTCGGATCGCCGTCAGCACCGCATCGGTCGAGGGCGAGGCAAAGACGTCGCCCGCGACGGCGGCGGTAAGCAGGCCCGGACCGACAAAGCCCGCGTGTGCCGGCTCGTGCCCCGACCCTCCGCCCGAGATCAGAGCCACCTTTCCCGCGTCGCGCAAATCCTCGAAATCCGTACGCACGACGGTTGTGGTTCCCTCGACCAGGGCAAGCCCGTTCGTGCTCTCGACCAGCCCCGCAAGAGCATCGGGCACCACACCCTCGACAGTATCGATCAGCTTTTTCATGCCGCGAAGGCCCTTCCTTCTGTCTCGTTCCATCCGTAAGTCGGACCTGTCCCCCGAGAGGAGTTCGCAAAATGTCTGATCCCGTTCGAACCCTGAAACCCGGCTTGTCGGTCGTCGCAGAGCGATATGTGCCCTACCATCTGGCCACGATCTCGAACCGGTTTTCCTGGGGGGCGTCCTCTGTCTTCCTGCAGCTCTTCGACGTCGGCCTGAACGAATGGCGCGTGCTGTCGGCGCTGCGCAACGAGCCGGGCATCACCGGCAGCCGCATCGCGGAGATGATCGCCGTCAACAAATCGGTCGCAAGCCGATCCCAGAGGTCGCTGCGCGACAAGGGGCTCGCCGCTGAGACCCTCGAAGACGGGCAACGCCTGTGGTGGCTGACCGAACGCGGCGTGGAGATGCACGACCGCATTTTCGACATCGCCCTGCGGAGGGAGGCTGCCCTGCTCGGTGGGCTGAACGAGGCGCAGAAAAGCCAGCTCTTCGACCTGATGGAGCTGCTTCTCGACAACCTGAAATCGGTCGAAAGGCTCGACGCCGAATTGACGTCCCGCCAATAGTTGCAATTGCAACTCGTTGCAATTGCAACGCAGTGCACGCGCGTTTGTCATCTGGTCCTCCCTCCCGTCGAACACACTACGGGCCGCCCCGACTTGTCAAGCTGGGCCGGCCGAGGCTGTCATTTTTACCCTTCCTCGCGCGCGCCGTCTTGCGGTCGCGTGGAGCCGCTGGCCATTTGATAAGAGACCCGCCCCGAAGTCGGAGGGCGGCCTTCCGCGCCCGGTTCGGTCCGCCGGATTGTCCTTCTGCCGGTGGAGCGCTTATCTAGCGTCCGCCGGAGCCGTCCCGCGTGGCGACGGGCAAGACGGGAATCGAAGTGCAGACACCTGACGAGATCATCGGGCTGGCGGCGCGCATAGACGCGTCCTCCGCCTCGCGTGTCATCATGTCCGCACTTCCCGGCTGCGGGAAGACACTGCTTGCGAAAGAGCTCTCCCGGCTCTGGGGTGTCGAGGTCCTGTCTTCCGTCCCGGCCCTCCCCAGCGGCAAGGTCGTCGTCGACAGCATTGGGCCGGTGGCGCCCAGACTGCCGGAGGGGGCCGAGCGGCTCGTCATCGCCGCGCGACCGGGCGACCTCGCCGGGCTCGCATCCGATGCCCTGCGGCGCGACACGATGCTGGTCACCTCGGAGGACCTCTTCCTGCCCCCCGAGGTCTCGGCCTTCGGCTGGCCGATGGTCGCCGACGCGCTGGCCAGAGGTCTTTCCCGCGCAGCGGTGGTGGGCTGGATACGCGATGCCCTGATGAACGCGCTTTCGCCCACCGCCATGGATCTGCTGATCGCGGCCTGCCGGGCCGGCCCGCTCGCCGAGGACAGGATCCTTCCGGCCTTCGCCCCATCCCTTCCGGAATTGGCCCCCCTGCCGGATCGTCTTGCCGACGGAAACGACGCCCTTGGCCCGCTGCTGCGCGAGGCCCTGTCGGCGTCCGCAGCCTCGCGCGGCGCGCTCGCCCTCATGGAGCAGGCCGGCGATCCGGCCCGGGCCATCCGCGAAGCGGCCCTCAGCGGCCACCGGCGCCAGGCCGTGGCGATGCTTGCCCGGCACGGCGGCATGCACCTGCCCCACCTCGCCGGGGCGGACCTGGCAGGCAAGGTTCACGATGCCATCGGCGAAGGCCCCGAACCCGTCGTGGCCGCCCTCGGCTTCATGGTCGCGGTCAAGAAAGGCGACACGGCGCGCGCGCAGCATCTTCTGTCGAAATGGGGTGGTCTGAGACTGGTCGATTTTTCCCGCCCCGTCCCCTTCTCCGAAGAAGTCCCCGTCGAGCTGCTGATCGCCCGTGGCCTGCTGGCGGTCTACGCCAATGTCTCGGACAGGGCCGCCCGTCTCGACGAGCTCTACGACGTGCTCGCCCGCCTGCCGACCGAAGCGCACCTGATGCGCGGCGCCATCCACAACACGGCCCTGTCCTATTACATCGACACCGGCGCCTTTGCAGAGGCCGAGGTCGCGGCGCAACGGGCGCTGACGCACTATGCCAGCGCGCCCTACCTGTGCTTCTACATCCACCTCCACCGCGCCATCATGCGCGTCATCGAGGGGCACGCCGACAAGGCCCGCCCCGACCTTGCCGCGGCGCAGGACTGCCTTGACGCGACACCCTTTGAGACGCCGCAGGACGACCGGTTCCTGAGCCTCTTGCGGGCGGTCGTGGCCTATGAGCGCGGCGACCCGCATCCCATGGCCGATTTCGCGCAGCGCGAGTTTGCCAATTTCTCGCACGGCGAGATCTGGCCGATCATCGCCGACCAGGCCATGGCACACGGCGCGGATGCGCTGCTGGAGCTGTCGGGGCTTCAGGCCGCGCTCGACTACCTCGAAAGCTGGCGGCAGAAAGGCTGGCGGACGCGGCGCTACCGCGTGGTGATCGAACAGCGCCGCGTCGCCGTGCTGCAGACCGCGCAGAGGTGGCGCGAGGCGCGCATGCTTCTGGAGGAGATGGCGGGGCGGATCGGCCGGATCTGGATCGACAGCTCGGGCGAGAACCTGCGCTATCTGGCAGCCCCCGAGGATGTCACCAAGGCGCTGCTCTGGCTGAGACAGCAATGCTACGAGACGCCGCGCGCGCCCGACATCCCCAACCGACTGAGCGCCCTTGCAGAGAACCGGGCGCTTTCCTGGCGGAACCGGCAGTGCGTGCAGATATGGCAGGCCTGGGTGGCCCGGCGCCGGTCGGAATTGCCGCTCGCGCGGCGGCTTCTGGCCGAGACGATCACAAGCTGCACCGCGCGGCAGGTTCATGCACCCCTGATCGAAGAGCGGATTTTCGTGCGGCCGTTGCTTGATGATGCGCGGATGCAGGCGGGCCCCATGAAAGACGTCACCCCGCCGCGCGTGTTGCGCCGCCGTCCCGCTAGGCGCACGCCCGAGGGAGAGCTTTCGCCGCAGGAGCATCGTGCGCTCATGCTTCTGACCGAGGGCTGCGCGAACAAGGATATCGCCCGCGAGATGGACGTCAGCCTGCCCACGGTGAAGTTCCACCTCAAGAACCTCTACCGCAAACTCGGGGTCACAAACCGGCGCGAGGCGGTGAATCGCGCGCTGGAGCAGGACCTGGCCCAGCCCTAGAACCTATCCCTATTTCGAGAAAACCTATCCCGCCCCTGCCTTCTCAAGCCAAGGAGCGGATGAAAGTCTGTCCAACGTACTTCCTTAACGGAGAACGGAATGGGACCAGGCTTCGCTCAATTCCTCCTGAGACGCATCGCGGGCTTTGCCGGCGTCCTTCTGGTCCTTGCGTTGATGATATTCGTCCTGGCCCGCGTCGTTCCCGGCGATCCGGCCCGGATCGCGCTTGGCCCGACGGCCTCCGACGCCCAGGTGCAGCAGCTTCGCAGCGAAATGGGGCTCGACGACCCACTGCCGATGCAGTTCGTGCATTTCCTCGGCAACGCGGTTCAGGGCGACTTTGGCGTCTCGCTGATCTCGGGGCGGCCGGTCGCGCAGGAGATCGCGGCGCTCCTGCCCGCCACGCTCGAGCTGGTGCTGGCCACGCTGGTCATTATGCTGGTGTTCGGGCTGCCGCTCGGGGTGCTGGCCGCGCGGTATCGCAACACCTGGGCGGATACGCTGCTGCGGATCGTGTCGCTTCTCGGCGTGACGATGCCGAGCTTTCTGTTCGCGATCTTGCTGCAGCTTTTCGCCGCTTATTTCCTGGTGAGCTGGCCGATCCTCGGACGGCTCGACAACGCGCTTTCGGGCTTTGACGGGCCCACAGGACTCTACACGCTCGACGGCCTGCTGACCGGGCGGCTCGACGTCACGCTCTCGGCACTGCAGCACCTTGCCTTTCCGGCGATCGCGCTTGCCATGTCGGGCATCGGGCAGATCATGCGCATCACCCGGTCGGCGATGATCGAGCACCAGCGCCGCGACCACGTGCAGACGCTGCGGTCGTTCGGCGTGCCCGGCCGCGTGGTGACCTTCCGCTACCTGTTCAAGCTCAGCGCCATCGCGCCACTGACGATCATGGGTCTCGAATTCGCGTCGCTCATCGGCAATGCCTTCGTGGTCGAGCTCATCTTTTCCTGGGGCGGCTTCGCCTCGGCGGGGCTCGAGGCGATCCTCCAGAAGGACCTGAACGCGGTCATGGCCGTGGTCCTCGTCTCGGGCTGCTTCTTCGTCGTCGCCAACCTGCTGATCGATGTGCTGATCGGCCTGATCGATCCCCGCCTGCGCATGAAGGAGTCCCGCTGATGGCCCTGATCGAGGAACAGACCGAAATCCTCAGCGCGCGCCGCATGGCCTGGCTGCGGTTCCGCGCCAACCCCGTCGCCGTGATCGGCGCACTGATGGTGATCTCGGTGATCCTGATGGCGATATTTGCCCCCATCATCGCGCGCTTTCCGGACCACGTCGGCGCGGTGATCGACTTTCGCAACAAGCACCACGCGCCGGATGCGACCTACTGGTTCGGCGCCGACAAGGTGGGGCGCGACATCTTCACCCGCGTGATCTTCGGCTTTCGGGTCTCGCTGCTCCTCGTCGTTGGCGTGCTGATCGTGGCGGTCCCGGTCGGCGGTGCGCTGGGGCTGGTCGCGGGCTACTTCTCGGGCCGGATCGAGGCGCTGATCACCGGGTTCACCAACGTGATGCTGGCGATCCCGCCGCTGGTCATGGCGCTGGCCGTGGGCAACGTGCTGAACCCCAACCTGGTGACGGCGATGTTCGCCATAACCTTGCTATGGTGGACCTGGCACGCGCGGCTTGTCTACCGCGTCTCGAAATCGGTCGCGGCCGAGGATTACATCGAGGCCGCACGGCTGGCGGGTGCAAGCCACTGGCACATCCTGACGCGTGAGATCCTGCCCAACTGCATCTCGGTGATCTCGGTCAAGACGACGCTCGACGCGGCCTTCATCATCCTCTTCGGCGCGACGCTCTCCTTCCTCGGCCTCGGTGTGCGTCCGCCCACGCCGGACCTTGGCACCATGGTCGCCGACGGGCGCCAGTTCCTGCCCGAAATGTGGTGGGGCGTGCTCTTCCCGGGCCTCGCGATCTTCTACGCCACGCTTGGATTCAACCTGCTGGGCGACGGCCTGCGCGACATGTTCGACGTGGAGGTCTGATCCCATGGCACTGCTCGACATCCGCAACCTCAACCTCTCGTTCACCTCTTACGGCCGCACCCAGCAGGCGCTGCGCGACGTGTCCCTGACCATCGAGGAAGGCCAGCGCGTCGCCCTGATCGGCGAGACGGGTTCGGGAAAATCCGTGACCTCGAAGGCGGTGCTGAACACCCTGCCCGGCAATGCGAACGTGGACAGCGGCCAGATCTTGTGGCGGGGAGAGGACCTTCTGAAGAAGACCTCCGGCCAGCGCGAGGCCCTGAAGGGCATCGAGATGTCCGTGGTCATGCAGGACCCGCTGTCGTCCTTCAATCCGGTCTTCACCATCGGGCGGCACCTCGACGACGTGCTCTATTGGGCCGACCGCCGCGCCGGACGTCCGACCAGCCGAAAGGACCGCGCGGGCCGCATCGCAGAGATCCTGCGCAAGGTGCAGCTGGCCGATCCCGCCCGCGTCGTGGCCGCCTACCCGGCAGAGCTTTCCGGCGGCATGCGCCAGCGCGTGCTGATCGCGCTCGCCCTGATGAACCGCCCGGCGCTGCTGATCTCGGACGAGCCGGGCACCGCGCTCGACGTGACGACGCAGGACGAGATCCTGCGCCTGATCAACAAGCTGGTCATCGACGAGGGGCTGACCCACCTGATGATCACCCACAACCTTGGCGTGGTGCGGGCGACGGCCGACGATGTCTACGTCATGAACAAGGGCGAGATCGTGGAGAGCGGCCCGCTGCGCCGCATCTTCGAGGCGCCGAAGACCGCCTATGCCCGTGACCTCGTGGACGCGATCCCGCCGCTTTACGGTGACGGGGTCAAGGATCAGCAAGTTTCCGAGGGCGCCCCGCTGGTCGAGTTGAAGGCGGTCACCAAGACCTTCAGCCGAAAGCGGCTGCTCCGCCCCGATGAGGCGACGCAGGCGGTGCGCGGCGTCGACCTGAACATCGCCCGGGGCGAAATCTTCGGCCTTGCCGGCGAAAGCGGATCGGGCAAGACGACGCTGGCGCGGATGGTCATGGGGATCATGCAGCCCAGCGAGGGGCGCGTCTTCATCGACGGGCGCCCGCTGTCGGACACCGGCGGGCGCGCCGATCGCCGTCTGGCGCAGATCGTCTACCAGAACCCGGGCACCTCGCTGAACCCCAAGCGCACCGTGGGCCAGACGCTGGACGTGCCGCTGCGCTTCGCGGGACTGGACCCGAAGGACAGGCAACGGCGGACGGATGAGCTGCTGGAGCGGGTCGACCTGCCGCGCAGCTTCATCGCGCGTTTCCCGCACGAGCTGTCCGGCGGCCAGAAGCAGCGCGTGGCCATCGCCCGCGCGCTTGCCGCCGACCCGCGCCTGATCGTCCTGGACGAACCCACCTCGGCGCTGGACGTCAGCGTGCAGAAGCGCGTCATCGCCTTGCTCGAAGAGCTGCGGGACGAGCTGGGCCTGACCTATCTCTTCATCAGTCACGACCTGTCCCTGATGCGCAATTTCTGCAGCCGCATCGCGGTCATGTTCAAGGGCGAGCTGGTGGAACAGGGGCGCCCCTCCGAGGTCTTCGCCAGCCCCACCCATCCCTACACCCGTGCGCTCATCGCCGCGATCCCGGTCGTCACCGACGCCGAGGAGGCGATGAAGCCCAAGGTCACGCCTGAAGAAAAACAAAGGTTCCTCGTGTCCTCGGCGGCATGAGATCGAGAAGGAGAAAGACATGGTCCTGAGACTCGGCATCGACGTCGGGGGCACGAACACCGACGCCGTCATCCTGCGTGACCGCGAGGTTCTGGCCGGCGTGAAGCGGTCCACCACCGAGGACGTGATGTCCGGCATCAGCGAGGCGCTCGAGGCGGTCATCGCCGAAGCCGGTGTCGAACGCGGCGCCATCGACGTGACGATGCTCGGCACCACGCATTTCACCAACGCGGTGATCGAACGGCGCGCGCTTGACCCGGTCGCGGCGATCCGCCTGGGCCTGCCGGCAACCGCCTGCCTGCCCCCTATGGTGGACTGGCCCGAGGATCTGCGCGCCGAGGTCGGCGGGCATGCCTATCTCGTGCGCGGCGGCTTTGAATTCGACGGTCGCGAGATTGCAGCGCTCGACGAGGACGAGATCCGCCGCATCGGCAGCGAGATCACCGAAAAGGGCATCCGCGCCGCGGCGATTTCCTCGGTCTTCTCGCCGATCAACCGCGAGATGGAGGAACGCGCCCGAGACATCCTCCGCGAGGTCTGCCCCGACCTGCCCGTGGTCATGTCCTCGGAGATCGGCCGCATCGGTCTGCTTGAGCGGGAAAGCGCGGCGATCATGAACGCCTCGCTGCTCTCGCTCTCCGCGCAGACAGTTGATGCCTTCGACTGCGCGCTGGCCGAGGCGGGGCTCGACTGTCCCTTCTTCGTCACCCAGAACGACGGCACGCTGATGGGCGCCGATACCGTGCGGCGCTTCCCGGTGCTGACCTTCGCCTCGGGCCCGACCAACTCCATGCGCGGCGCCGCCTTCCTGACCGGGGTCAAGGACGCCATCGTGATCGACATCGGCGGGACCACCACCGACGTGGGCGCGCTGCAGCACGGCTTCCCCCGGCAGGCCTCGACCGTGGTCGACGTGGGCGGCGTGCGCACGAACTTCCGCATGCCCGACGTCTTCTCGGTCGGTCTCGGCGGCGGGTCGCTGGTCCTGGGCACGCCTGACGATGTGCAGGTCGGCCCGAAATCCGTGGGCTACCGCCTGACGAAGGAGGCGCGCGTCTTCGGGGGCGATACGCTCACCACCACCGACATCGCCGTGGCGTCTGGCATGGCCGAGGTGGGCAATGCGGCGGCCGTCAAAGACGTCGACCCCGCGCTGATCTCTGCCGCGAAGGACAAGATCGCCGCGATCCTCGAAGCCGCCGTTGAACGCAGCCGCGTGTCGCCCGACCCGATCCCCGTGATCGCCGTGGGGGGCGGCTCGATCCTGGCCCCCGACCGGATCGGCGATCTGGAGGTGCTGCGCCCCGAGAACTTTGCCGTGGCCAATGCCGTCGGCGCCGCCATCGCCCAGATCTCGGGCGAGGTGGACCGCATCTTCGCGCTCGAGGGCCGCACCCGCGAGGACTGCCTGGCCGAGGCCGAGCGCGAGGCCAGCGAAAGCGCCGTGGCAAGCGGTGCCACCCGCGAGACGCTGGCCGTGATCGAGCGCGAGGACGTCCCGCTGGCCTACCTGCCGGGCAACGCGACCCGCATCCACGTGAAGGTCGTCGGCGAGATGGGAGCGTTCCAGGATGCGTGATCTGAAGGACGAGGCCTGGACGCTGACCGAGGCCGATATCGACGCGCTGGAAATCGGCGCCGGCATCCTCGGCACCGGGGGCGGCGGCAACCCCTACATCGGCAAGCTGCGCGCTCGCGAGGCGCTGCGCGCCGGGCACACCATGCGCGTCCTGCCCATGGAGGCGCTCGGCGACGAAGATCGCGTCGTGTCGCTCGGCGGGATCGGGGCGCCCCTGATCTCATTCGAGCGGATCAAGGAAGGCCGCGAGGGCCTGCGCTGCCTGCGCGCTCTGGAACAGCGGCTGGACTTCACCGCAGCGGCGGTCGCCTGCGAGGAAATCGGCGGTCAGAACGCCATGGAGCCGCTGATCACCGCGGCGATGGCGGGGCTTCCGGTGGTGGACGGCGACGGCATGGGCCGCGCCTTTCCGGAAATGCAGATGACCACCTATTCGATCTACGGACACAGCTCGACACCCTCGGTCATGTGCGACCCGCACGGCAACGTGGTCAGCTTCGATCATGCGATCACCGAGAAATGGCACGAGACCATGGCCCGCGCCTGCGTCATCGCCCAGGGCGGCGCCTCGACGCTGGCCTCGGCCCCGATGACGGGCGCCTTTTTCAAGCGCTTCGCCATACCGGGCAGCTACACCCAGGCCATCGGCCTTGGCCGCGCCGTGATGGAGGCGCGTCAGGCGCACGAGGACCCGATCGCGGCCATCTGCAAGCGCGAGGGCGGGCGGCACGTCTTTTCGGGCAAGATCAAGGACATCCACCGCCACTTCCGCGGCGGCTTCAACGTGGGCGAGGCCGAGATCGAGGGGCTCGACGGCTATCGCGGCTCGGAGGCGCACATCACGATCCAGAACGAGTTCCTGGTCTTCCGCCGCGACGGCGAAGTCGAGGTGGTCGTGCCGGATCTCGTCGTGGTGCTCGACCTCGACAGCGGGTTGCCCATCACGACCGAGCTTCTGCGCTACGGCCAGCGGGTCGCCGTGCTGGCGCTGCCCTGCCACGAGCTGCTGCGCAGCGACGATGCGCTGGCCGTGGTCGGTCCGGCAGCCTTCGGCTTCCCCGAGATCGAGTACACCCCGCTGCCCGCGAAGGAGGTCTCATGAGCTTCGACATCCATCCCGAGGACATGGAGGCCATCGCGCTTGGCGGCGCCTTCCTGGGCACCGGCGGCGGTGGTGATCCCTACATCGGCAAGGTCATGGCCCGCGCGGCCATGGAACGCGCGGGCCGCCCGGTGCGCGTGGCCGATCCGACCGAGGTGCCCGACGACGCGCTTTGCGTGCCGGTCTGCATGATGGGCGCGCCGACCGTCATGGTCGAGAAGCTGCCCAGCGGCGACGAGGCATTGGCCGCGCTTTCGGCGCTCGAGGAGTATCTCGGGCGCAAGGCCGACTACCTGATCTGCATCGAGGCGGGCGGGCTGAATTCGACCATCCCCTTTGCCGTGGCCTCGGCCACAGGGCTGCCGCTGATCGACGGCGACGGCATGGGCCGCGCTTTCCCCGAGTTGCAGATGGTCACCATGACCATGCACGGGATCGAGGCGAGCCCGATGTGCATCGCCGACGACAAGGGCAACAGTTCGGTCCTGCGAACGATCTCGAACCTCTGGACCGAGCGGCTTGCCCGTGCCCAGACCATCGAGATGGGCGGCGCCGCGCTGGTGGCGCTTTACCCGATGACGGGCGCGCAGATGAAGCAGTCGCTTCTGAAGAACACCCTGAGCCTTGTCCGCGAAATCGGCGACACGATCAGGTCGGAACGCGCCGCGAACCGCCACCCAGCCCCGGCGCTGATCAAGCGTTGCGGCGGGTTCGATCTGGGCCCGGCCCGCGTCGTGGATATCGAACGCAGGACGACGGGCGGCTTTGCCCGGGGGCGCGCGACCCTGACGGGCCTGGAAGAGAACCAGGGCCGGACCTTCACCCTGTCCTTCCAGAACGAGTTCCTCTGTCTCGAGGACGAAACCGGACGCCCGCTGGCGCTGACGCCGGATCTCATCTGCGCGCTCGACGCGGACGGCGGCCTGCCCGTCACGACCGAGGCCATGCGCTTTGGCCTCGGGCTGCGGCTGCTGGCGCTTCCCGCGGATCCGCAGTGGCGCAGCGCCGAGGGGCTCGACCTCGCGGGGCCCGGATACTTTGGCTACGACCACCCCTTCGCCCCGGTCGAAGACCTGCGGCGGCAATAAAAATCAGATCCAACCAACACGGAGATACGGCATGAAACATCTTCTTACCGCCTCGGTCCTGGCGCTTGGCACCGCGTTCCCTCTCGCGGCCCAGGCGCAGGACACCCCGGTCAGCACCATCGTGAACGCGGTGCAGATCATCGGGACGATCGACCCGGCCAAGATCAACGACTACACCGAATACATGGCGGCGGTGAACCTTTACGACGCGCTGACCACCGTCGATCCCGACGGGTCGGTCGTGCCGCAGCTGGCCGAAAGCTGGGAGGTGTCGGACGACAACCTGACCTACACCTTCACGCTGAGAGAGGGCGCGACCTTCCAGGACGGATCGCCGGTCGAGGCCGCGGATTTCGTCTACTCGATCCGCCGCCTTCTCGCGATCAACGAAGGCCCGGCCTACCTCTTCTCGGACCTGATCGGCGAGGACTCGGTCGAGGCCGTCGATGCGCGCACGCTCAAGATCACGCTCAACAAGGTTTACGCGCCCTTCATCGCCATCACGCCGATCCTGCTGGCCGTGAACGAGGAGGCTGTCCAGTCGAGCGATGCCGACACCTGGGGCGAGGAGTTCCTGGCCAATGACGCCGCAGGCGCAGGCCCTTACAGCCTGGGCAACTGGGACCGTGGCGCGCAGATGACGCTGAACCGGTTCGAGGGTTACCACGGCGGCTGGGACCGCGGCACGCCGCTGGACGAGGTGCGCATCGTGATCACCCGCGACGAGGCCACCGTGCGCGCGCTTGCCCAGCGGGGCGAGCTGGGCCTCTCCTCGCAGTACCAGTCGACCGAGACCTATGCCGGTATCGACGCGCTCGACAATTACCGCGTGATCTCGGTCCCGACGGCCACGGGCTTCTACATCAAGCTCAACAACCAGAAGGCGCCGACCGACGACATCCACGTGCGCCGCGCCATCGCCATGGCGATGGACTATGCCACCGTGCGCGAGGTGATCTATCCCGGCGCCGAACTGACCGGCCCTCTGGCCCCGGTCTTCCCCGAAGCGATCCCCGAAAGTGCCGAGGCGCCGGTCTTCGACCTCGAGGCCGCCCGCGCGGAACTGGAGCAGAGCAAGTACTTCGGCGACGGTCCGATCCCGCTCGAGCATGTCTATGTCTCGGGCACGGCCTTCGAAGAGGAAATCGCCCTGCTGCTGAAATCCACGCTCGACAGCATCGGCTTCGACGTGTCGATCGCGCCCGAGCCGTGGAACCGGATCACCGATCTTGCCAGCTCGATCGAGACCACGCCGGATTCCACGCAGGTGTTCTACGGGCCGACCTATCCTTCGCCGGACTCGGTCTACTTCGTGCAGTATCACTCCGATGCGACCGGCACGTGGTCCTCGATGGACTGGGTCATGGACGAGGAGATCGACGGCATGATCGAGGCCTCGCGCCAGGAAACCGATGCCGAGGCCCGCAACGGGATCTATCAGGACATCTTCTCGAAGCTGGTCGAGGATCAGCGCTCGGTCTGGCTGCTCACGCAGGAAAAGCGCCTTGCCGCGCATGAATGCCTGCAGGGCTACCAGCAGATCCCGATGCAGAGCTGGGATCTCGACTTCTCGCGGCTGAGCTGGTCCTGCCCGGAATAATCCGCATCAGTGACAACAGAGCGCCGTCCCGCGAGGGGCGGCGTTTTGCGTTGCGACCGGTGGCGCGAGAATGCAATGCACCGGAAAACGTCAGCCCGCGAAGTGAACCGCCCGCCCGAAAGGACCCCGCGATGAAAGCCCTGCTGTTCGAGACATTCGGCGAAACCCCGAAAGTGGCGACGGTGCCTGACCCCACCCCTGCGCCGCATGGCGTGGTGGTCAAGGTCGAGGCCACCGGTGTCTGCCGCAGCGATTGGCACGGCTGGATGGGGCACGATGCCGACATCGAACTGCCCCATGTTCCGGGGCACGAACTGGCCGGGCGGATCGTCGCCGTGGGCAAGGATGTGCTGCGCTGGAAGGAAGGCGACCGGGTCACCGTGCCCTTCGTCGCGGGCTGCGGCGCCTGTCCCGAATGCCGCGCGGGGCACCAGCAGGTCTGCGAAAGCCAGTTCCAGCCGGGCTTCACCCATTGGGGGTCCTTCGCGGAATATGTCGGCCTGCATCACGCGGATCTGAACCTCGTCGCCCTGCCCGACAGCATGGAGTTTGCCACCGCCGCCGGGCTCGGCTGCCGGTTCGCCACGTCGTTCCGCGCGGTGGTCGACCAGGGCCGCGCCTCGGCTGGCCAGTGGGTGGCGGTGCATGGCTGCGGGGGCGTCGGCCTTTCGGCGGTGATGATCGCCAATGCGGTCGGCGCGCATGTGGTGGCGGTCGATATCTCGGACGAGAAACTGGCGCTGGCGCGGAAATTCGGCGCCGTGGCCACAGTCAACGGTCGCGAGGCCGACGTGCCCGACGCCATCCACGAGATCACGCAAGGCGGCGCGCACGTGTCGCTCGACGCGCTGGGCCACCCGACGACCTGCTCCAACTCGGTGCTCTCGCTGCGGCGGCGCGGCAAGCACGTGCAGGTGGGGCTCATGCTTGGCGATCAGGCGACGCCCGAAGTGCCCATGGCCCGCGTCATCGCGCACGAGCTGGAACTGCTGGGCAGCCACGGCATGCAGGCGCACCGCTACACTGACATGCTGGCCATGGTTCAGTCCGGCAAACTGGACCCTGCGCAGCTGGTCGGGGACCGGATCAGCCTTGGTCAGGCGGCCGAGGCCCTCATGGGCATGGACCGCTTCTCCGCCGTCGGTGCCACGGTCATCACGCGCATGGACGCCTAGGCGGCCTGCGCGCAAAACGAAATGCTACGTCCGTCGGGCAGGAAGGGGCGTCACGCAGGTGACGCCCTGCCGATCGGATCAGAGATCCTGACCCGTTTCGCGCTGCAGCGCGATCAGCGCCTCGGCATTCGCTCCGATGCGGCCCAGAAGATCGAAGAGCTGCGCCAGTTCCTCGGGTGTGAAACCCGCGCGGATACGCTCCGCCCGGCGGTCGCCGGCCTCCAGCAGGCGGTCGTGAAAGGCCCGCCCTGCCTCGGTCAGCCGGACAATGGTCGCCCTGCCCCGGCTTGAGGTCATCTCCATCGTCACCAGGTCCCGCGCCTTCAACAGTTTCAGCGCGCGGCTGGCCTGAGCTGCATCCAGATCGGCAGAGCGCGCGACATCGCCCACCTTCATCTCCGGGGTTTTCCCAAGCGCGAGCATCATCCGCCATTCCGGCAGGCCGATGCCAAAGGCGTCGCGGTAGAAGACGGCGGCAGAGCGGTTCAGGCGATTGGCAACCCCGGTGATGCGAAAGCTCACCCCGTGATCGAACAGCAGCGGTATGCCCTCTTCGCTTTCTGCCATGGTCCTGTCCCCCCGGTCCTGCTGACCCGTCACAGCCTACCCGCGCCCTCACCCGAAAGCGATCCGCACCGGAGCGCCGCCGGGTCCTCTGCCAGTATCTTTATATTGACATGTCATTAAAGGCTACGTCAACTAAAGACACGTCGGACTCGACGCAGCGTTCACGCTTGGGAGGAGGAAAGACATGTCCACGACAGACAGACGCAACAGGCGCCCTTTGCGCAGCAATTACGAGATCGGAAGTTCGTTCTGGGCCGTGCGGCGGGCGCAGTGGCGGGCCATGGGGCTGACGGACGAGGACATGGAGAAACCCAAGATCGCCGTCATCAATACCTCGTCGGAACTCGCGATCTGCTTCAACCACCTCGACCACGTGGCCGCGGTGGTGAAGCAGGCGATCCGTGAGGCAGGCGGCCTTCCCTTCGAGGTGCGCACCGCCGCACCCTCGGATTTCATCCACTCGGCGGGCAACGCGGGCAAGTACATCCTGCCCTCGCGTGACCTCATCACCAATGACATTGAGGTCCAGGTGGAGGGCGCGCAGCTCGACGGGATGGTCTGCCTCGCCTCCTGTGACAAGACGGCGCCGGGCCAGCTCATGGCCGCCGCGCGGCTGGACATCCCCACCATCTTCGCGATCTGCGGCTATCAGGGCAGCGGCCACATCGGCGAGGAGCATGTCGATATCGAGGAGGTCTTTCTTGGCGCCGGGCATCACGCCATGGGCGCGATCACCCTCGACCGGCTGAAGGAGATGAGCGAAAAGGCCATCACCTCTTCCGGGGTCTGTTCCGGCATGGGCACCGCCAATTCCATGCACACGGTCTGCGAGTCCCTCGGCATGACCCTGCCCGGCCACGCACCGGTGCGCGCCGCGGGCGGGGGCATGCTGGACAACGCCGCCGAGGCCGGCAAGCGCATCGTCGACGTGGTCTGGGAAGACCTGCGCCCTCGACAGATCCTGACCGAGGCAGCCTTCGAGAATGCCGTGCGCTCGGTCTTTGCTGTCAGCGGTTCGATCAACACGATCAAGCACCTGCAGGCCGTGGCCACCGAGGCCGACACCGATATCGACGTCTACGGCATGTATGAACGCCTGATGGACAGCTCACCGGTGCTGGTGGCGGTGCGTCCGAACGGCGACAGCTCGATCGAAGAGTTCGATGATGGCGGCGGCGCGCGGGCGATCCTGAAGAACCTCGGTGCCCTCACCCGGACCGAGGCGATGACAGTGGCGGGCCAGACCCTGGGCGAGACGCTGGCAGGATGGGAGCCGCCGACCGATACGGTGAAGACCGCCGAGGCGCCGCTGTCGGACAAGCCGGCCATCGTTCTGGTGCGGGGGAACCTCGCGCCGGACACCGGGATCATCAAGCTCGGCCTGCGCTACGACCGCAAGCTGAAGGTCACCGGCCCGGCCGTCTGTTTCGACAACCCGGTGGACGCTATCGAGGGTCTGAAGGCCGGGAAAGTCACCGCGGGCGACGTTCTCGTGCTGCGCGGCCTCGGCGTGCGCGGCGGGCCCGGCATGGGCATGGCCTCGCGCGTGGTCTTTGCCATCGAGGGCGCGGGCCTGGGCGAAGAGGTGGCCGTGGTCACCGACGGCCAGCTTTCGGGCCTTGTCAACAAGGGGCTGGTGGTGGGGGAAGTCACCCCCGAAGCGCATGGCGGCGGCCCGCTGGGATTGGTGCAGGATGGCGACCAGATCACCATCGACGTGCTGGCCCGCCGGGTCGACGTGGACATGGATGCGGCCGAAATGGACGCACGCCGCGCCGCCCTGCCCGCCGTGGGCCACTCCGGCCAGCGCGGCTGGCTGTCGATCTACGAGGGAGAGGTCGAACCCCTGTCGCGCGGGGCGGTGCTGATCCCGCCGCGCGGCTGATCCGATGTCATCTGCAATGGCCCATGACACATCAGTCCGCCGCCACCTTTTCCAGATCGCGAAGGCATCTGTGCGTCAATTTCTATGGTTTCGCGAGGAATAGCGCTTCTAGACTGTAACGTGTCAGGGGTCTTCGGACCTGCTGCACCTAGGGAGGAATTCATGAAACAGACCATCAAAGGGGCCGCCCTGTCCGCGGCTCTGGCGCTGGCGGCCGTGCCGTCCCACGCCAAGGAACTGATCTACGGCAGCTGGATGGGCGCCAACGCCTCGACCAACGCGATCTCGCTGCCGCACTACTTCGAGAAGGTGAAGGAGGCCACCGGAGGGGAGATCGAGTGGACCCTCGTGCCCGGCGGGCAGCTGGCCACCGGCGCGGGCACCGTGGACGCGGTCGCAGGCAACCTGATCGACGCGGGCACCACCATGGCGCCCTATACGCCGCGCGAACTGCCGGCGACCAACGCGATCTTCACCCGTACCGTGGCAGGCGACGACGTGGTCGGCACCGCCGGCGCGATGAACGAGCTGATCCTGCTCAACTGCCCCGAATGCAAGGCCGAATACGAACGCAACGACGCCGTGGCCTTCGGCGCCTACAACACCACCCCCTACCTGCTGATGTGCAAGCCCGAGGTCGCAACCGTGGCCGACCTGAGCGGCACCAAGGTGCGCGCCTCCGGCGGCGGGGTCGAGATCATGAAGATGGCCGGTGCCACTCCGGTGGCGATGAGCCCGGCCGAGGCGACCTCGGCGCTGGAGCGTGGCGTGGTGGATTGCGTCATGGGATCGCTCGCCTGGCTGCGCAACTACGGCTACATGGACATCACCGAACACGTGATGGAATACCCCCTCGGCATGGCCGGTCCGCCGCTGCTGATGTACATGAACCGCGATGTCTGGAACGACCTGACGCCCGAACAGCGCAAGGCCCATATCGACAATGCGGCCGAGCTGGTCGCCGTCGGCACCATCACCGCACAGATGGACATCGACGCCGAGGTGAAGGCCCTGGCTCTGGAAGAAGGCGTGATCTTCCATGAGGGCGGCGCCGATTTCGCCGATATCATGCAGCGCCGCGTGGACGAACAGGAAGCGGCCATCATCGAGATGGCGACCTCGGTCGGCGTCGACGATGTCGAGGGCCTGCTGACCAAGTACACCGAACTTCTGGAGAAATGGTCCGCCATTTCCGAAGAGGTCGGGACCGATGTGGAGAAGTTCGCCGCGGCCCTCGACCGCGAGGTCTATTCCAAGCTGGACCCCGAGGATCTTTGAGGGTCCCCGGCCCATCTTTCACCGGGGGCGCTCAGAGCCTCCGGTGATCCTCTTCCGATCTCTGTCCGAAAGCGCATCACAATGAAACAGCTCGACCGGGTTGCGAAAGCGACGACCGCCGTGGCCTGCATCTTTGTCATCATCATGATGCTTCATGTCAGTGCCGATGTCGTCGCGCGTACCTTCTTTCACTCTCCCCTTATCGGCACCACAGAGATCGTGGCGGCCTATTACATGGTGGCCCTGGCCTTCCTGCCGATTGCATGGATCTCGCGCCAGCGCGGCCATATCATCGTGGAACTCTTCACCTCGCATCTGCCGAAGCGGAAGCTGAAGGCCCTCGACGCCTTCGCAGGACTGGTGACCCTCGCCTACGTGAGCCTTTTTGTCTGGAAGCTCTTCGAGATCGCGATCGAAAAGACCCACATCCGCGAGGCCTGGGAATCCGCCACCGGTTTCGTCGAGATATGGCCGTCGCGCTGGATCGTGCCGGCCGGCTTTCTCTTCATGGCAATCTACGTGCTGATCCACACCCTTCGTGACGCCCGCGCCGCCATCACCGGCGAGATCCCGGAAGACGAAGACCGGATGGAGGTCGGAGAATGAGCGCTCCCTTGATCGGCGCCCTCGGCCTTCTGGGCGTTCTTGTCCTTATTGCCATCCGTATTCCCATCGGCGTGGCCCTCGGCGTCGCCGCCGTGGTCGGCCTTTCCATCCTGCGCAATGAACGCGTGGCGATGAACGTGATGGAACAGACCCCGTTCGAAGTCGCCGCCAGCTGGAGCCTGTCGGCCATTCCGATGTTCATCCTCATGGGGGCGATCGCGCATCACTCGGGCATCTCCGTGGCGCTGTTCCGCGCAGCCCGGCTCTGGGCGTCGCGCCTGCCCGGCGGGCTTGCAGTCGCGACCAACCTCGCCTCTGCGGGGTTCGCTGCGGCCTCGGGGTCTTCCGTCGCCACGGCGGCCACCATGGGCCGCCTCGGCATCCCCGAGATGCTGCGCGCCGGTTATGACAAGGGCCTTGCCGCGGGCGTCGTGGCCTCGGCCGGCACGCTGGGCGCCCTGATCCCGCCCTCGATCATGTTCGTGATCTACGGCGTCTTTGCCGAGGTCTCGATCACCAAGCTTCTGGTCGCGGGCGTCCTGCCCGGCATCCTGACCGCGGCGGTCTATACCGCGATGATCATCATCCGGGCCAAGCTGAACCCCGCGATCGCCCCGCCGGTGACCGTGGACCCCGAGGAAGGCACCCTGTGGCAGGCCCGCTGGCGCGCGTTGCTGCCGGTCTGGCCGGTGCTGGTGCTGATCTTCGGGATCATCGGCGGCCTATATGGAGGTATCTTCACCCCCACCGAGGCCGGCGCCGGTGGCGCGCTGCTGGCCTGCGCCATCGCCCTGTTCCAGCGCCGTCTCACACGCCAGGTCATGTGGACCTCGGTGATGGAAGCCGTGACGACGACCGCCTCGCTGCTCTTCGTGGCCTATGGCGCGGTGATGTTCACCAAGTTCCTGGCGCTCTCGGGCTTGCCGGTCTTCCTCGGCAACACCATCGAAAGCTGGCAACTCTCGCCCTACATGCTGATCCTCGCAGCCTCGGTGATCTATCTGATCCTCGGCATGTTCCTGGATCCGATGGGCGTGCTGCTGCTGTCGCTGCCGGTGATGCAGCCGATGTTCGAGGCCGTCGGCGCAGATCCGATCTGGGTCGGCGTGATCGTGGTGAAGTTCATCGAGATCGGCCTGCTGACACCGCCCGTGGGCTTCAACGTCTACGTGGTGAAATCGGTGGTGGGCGACGAGATCCCCTTGGGCCGGATCTTCCGCGGCGTGGGCTGGTTCCTGCTCTGCGAGGCGATCATCATGTTCCTTCTGGTGGTTTTCCCGCAGATCTCGCTGTTCCTGCCGAACGGGATGTAAGAAGCGGGGCGGCCGCATCGCCGGTCGCCCCCTCGTCCGCCGCCCCGCGATCCCAGGGCGCCACAGGCTGCACCGCATCGCGCAGCCAGCCGCACATGGCAACGACCAACCGGTCCTGGGAACGCGACACCGGGATCCAGGCCGAGACCCAGAGATCCGGAATCTTGTACTCCTCCAGAACCCGGCACAGCTCTCCGCGCGCCACGAAGGGCCGTGCGAGGTAGTCGGCGACGACCGCCACACCCAGATTGGCCAGGGCCGCCTCGACCAGAACCTGACTGTCGTTGACCGAGAAGTGGGGATTGATCTCGACGCTGACCGGCCCCTGCCGTCCCTCGAAGACCCAGTTCGACCCGATGGGATGGAAGGTCAGGCAGTCATGGTTGAGCAGGTGCCGGGGGTGGCTCAGCTCTCCCGCCCGGGCGAGATAGGCCGGCGAGGCCACGGTCGAGCGCGGATAGGGACAAAGCGGCATCGCCTCGACATTTGGATAGGAGCTCGGGATCGCGCCGATGGCGATGTCGAACCCCTCTTCCAGAGGATTGACCGAACGGTCCATCAGGACCAGGTCGATACGCGCCTCCGGATGCACCGCCTGGAATTCGGTGATGATCCGCCCGAAATGCAGCACGCACAGCGTCGTCGGGCACTTGATGCGCAGCGTACCGGCCATGGGCGAGCTGTGGTCGCGCAGGTCGGCAAAGGCGTCGGTCACATCCGCCACGATCGCCAGGAACCGCGGATGAACCTGCTCGCCCGTCTCCGTCAGCTGCAGCTTGCGGGTCGACCGGATGAACAGCGGCGTGCCGATCTGATCCTCCAGCCGGTTGACCTTTTTCGAGATCACCGAGGGCACGGTGTCGAGATTGCGGGCCGCCGCCGAGAAGCTGCCCGCGCGCACCACCGCCAGGAAGGCGCGCATGTTGTCGATGGTATCCATGGGGTCTCCTCTCCCACCCCGAATGTCTTTCGCGATGCGCAAAAGGTAAAGGCGTAAATCTGTTCTGTTTCCGGGGGTAACCGGGTGCGAGTTTTGCCCCGACTGCTGAGGGAGGAGCAAACGCCATGAGCGATCAATTCAACACGGCCACCCGTATCGTGCGCCGCGACCAAGGGCGCCCCGTCGAGCGCCTGACGACCGATATCTGCGTCGTCGGCGCCGGGATTTCGGGCGTCACCGCGGCGCTCGAGGCCGCGAAGCTGGGTCGCAAGGTGGTACTGCTCGACAGCCAGCCGGCCCTTGGGGGCCAGGCGGTGAATTCGATCATCGCCACATTCTGCGGTCTCTTCTCCAACGGCACCCATGGCTACCAGTTCACCCATGGCATCGCCGACGACATGCTGAGCTCTCTGGAGCGTCAGGACAAAGGTCTTTTCTATCGCCACGGGCCCAACACCACGGTGGTCTATTACGACGAGGTCGCCCTGGGCCGCTGGGTCGAGGAAAGCATCCTTGCCGCGGGGATTACCGTCGTCCTGGGCGCGATGCTGAACGGCACCGAAGTCGAGGGCGGCCGCGTGACGCGCGGCCATTTCCTCACCCGCTACGGCGCGCTGGACGTGGATGCCACCGGCTGGGTCGATGCCTCGGGCGATGCCGCGCTGGTCTGGCAATCGGGCTTCGACTGTCGCGAACCGGATCAGAACGGCGTCTACGGCACCCAGATGGTGGTGATGGAGAACATCAACGAGGACGCCCAACCGACCCGCGACCTGATCGGCGCGCGGATGAAGGAAGTGGGCGACACCTACGGCCTGCGCCGCCGCGAGGGGCTGGGCTTTACCATCCCGGGACGCGGCATCGCGGCCATGAACATGACCCACGTGGAAACACCGCTGGAACCCGTCGCCGCCTCTGCCGCCGCTCTGGAAGGCAAGGACCAGGCGATGCGCGCCGTGGATTTCCTGCGCGCAGAGTTCCCCGACTGCTTCGGCGAGGCCCGCATCCGGTCGTTCGGGCTGCCCGGCATCCGCCAGACCCGCTGGATCAAGGGCCGCCATCACCTGACCGTGGAAGAGATCCGCGAAGGCCGGAAGTTCGACGATGCCATCGGCCGCACGGCCTGGCCGATCGAGCTGCACGACCACGACGATGGCCATCACTGGATCGTCTTCGACAAGGACCACGTGCATTACGTGCCCCTCGGCAGTCTTGTGCCCGAGGCCTGCCACAATGTCGTCGCCGCCGGGCGCTGCATCGACGCCGACAGCGCCGCGCTCTCGAGCGTGCGCGTCATGGGCCCCTGCATCGCCATGGGCATGGCCGCGGCCCATGCGCTTGACCTCGCCGGTACCGGCAGCACCCATCAGATCGACATGGACGAGATGCGCGCGCGGGTGTCGGATAACGTCGAGCGCCAGCACTACCGCTGGGACGAGAAGGAACTGGCCTCGGTCGTGACCAATTCGTGAGCCGGACCGGAGGAGGAAAACATGCAACTTACCGATACTGAAAAGGCCATGCGGGACGGCAGCGGAGGCGAGGCTGTCGCCGCGGCGATGGACCTTCTGATCCGCTATGGCGAGGCGCTGGGCGCCGAGCGCCTGGTCGAAACCGACAACGTGGCAGGCGCCTTCAACGCCTCCACCCCCTCCGTGCGCAAGATCGCCGAGAACGGCATGGCCGAGGTCTTCTCGCGGCTCAATCTCGACAGCGACAAGACGGTGGAGATCCCGCAGATGGCGGCGCGCACCTGCCAGTTGATCACTGGGATCGACGACCAGAACTGGGCGCTGCAGGGCGCCGATCCGCAGATGCTTCAGATGCAACGCGACGGCGAGGCCTTCGTCGGCCAGCGGGGCGTGAACCTGATGGCCACCTGCACCCCCTATCAGGTCGGCAATGTGCCCACCTTCGGCGAGCACTGCGCCTGGATGGAAAGCTCCGCGGTGGTCTACTGCAACGGTGCGCTCGGCGGACGGACCAATGTCGAGGGCAAGGAAAGCACAGGTGCCGCCGCACTGACCGCGCGGATCCCCTACTGGGGCTATCATCTGACCGAAAACCGCTATGGCAACCGGCATATCCGCGTCGACGTGCCGGTGAAGTCGATGCTGGACTGGGGCCTGCTGGGCTATTTCACCGGCGAGATGGTGGAAGAGAATATCCCCGTGCTCGAAGGCGATCTCTCGGGCGTTGATCTGGTCAAGCTGAAGCATTTCGGCGCCGCCGCAGCCTCCTCCGGCGGGGTCGAGATGTACCATATCCCCGGCCACACCCCCGAGGCCCGCAGCGTCGACGAGGCGTTCGGGCCGCAGCGCGCCGAGGACCATCACGTCTACGACGCCGCCGCCCGGAAGAAGATGTACGACACCCTGCAAAGCGCCGAGGACCGCAAGGTCGACTTCATCATGCTGGGCTGCCCGCACAACTCCATCGAGCAGGTCGCGCGCATCGCCCATCTGCTGGACGGCAAGCGGCTGCACCCGGATGTCGTGCTCTGGGTCCACACCCCCCGCGCCATCCGCACGGTGGCGGAACGCTCGGGCTACGTCGCCCGGATCGAGGCGGCGGGCGGCAAGGTCATGTCCGACACCTGCCCCGCCATCTCGCGCCGCCTGCCGCCGGGCGTGCGCGTGATCGCCACAGACAGCGCCAAACAGGCGCACTACCTGCCGGCGATCGCCAACGTGCAAGGCTGGTTCGGCAGCCTCGAGGCCTGTATCGACGCCGGCCTGACCGGCACCTGGACCGGAGATTTCTGATGAGCCTCCTGACGACTCCCACACTGATCCGGGGCCGCTGTGTTGTCGCCGGCCGCGCCGAGGGCGAGGCCCTGGTCACCACCCAGACCATCTCGGGCTGGGGCGGCATCAACGAGCGCGACGGCTCGATCATCGAGCGGCGGCACGAGCTGGTCGGCCAGAGCTTTGCGGGCAAGATCCTGATCTTTCCCGGCGCCAAGGGCTCGTCCGGATGGTCGGCCTTCTTCCACATGACGCGCATCAACGGCGTGGCTCCGGCCGCGATGCTGTTCACGCGGATGACGACGAAGATGGCGCTCGGCGCCGTGGTGACGCGCGTGCCCTCCATGACCGACTTCGATCAGGACGTGTTCGACACCATCCGGACCGGCGACTTCGTTTCCGTCGATGCGGACGCTGGTGAGGTCCGTGTCACTCCGGCAGAGGCCCGGACCTAGGCGTCAGGAGCCCTCGAGGCCACCTGTCAACGCCCGGGTCCATGCCGCGCCACACGGTCGGGCGCGCGCATCCGCAGGCCTGGCGGGGCTTCAGGCAGATCCCTGAAGCCCCTGCCCAATCAATCACGGGCGGCAGACGAAGCCGTCGCCGCTCTCGTCGGGCTGCGCGTATTGCGGGAAGGCGCAGAGCGGGCGGTCGGCCGAGGCCTCCTCGCCCGGGACGCTGGCCATGATCTGCTCTGGCGCGGTGCCGTTTTCGACCCAGTCCACGATGGGCGACAGCGCGTCAAAGCTGACGAGGCCGGGGCCGCCGCCACAATGGTGCATCCCCGGGACAAGGAAGGCCCGCGAGAAGTCCTCGGCCTCGGCGTTGTCCTGCCGGAATGCCGCGTACCAGTTCAGGAAATGCCTGACCGAAAACGCCGGGTCCGCGTTGCCGTGCCACCAGATGATCTTGCCACCGTGATCCCGGAAGGCCTGATAATCGGTCGAGGTCGCCGCAAAGACCGGGGCGTTTTCCATCAGGAAGTCGCGGTCGTCGATGTCGAAATCCATGGCGTCGAATTCGGGCCGAGGCGGGGTCGACCCGACGGTGCGCATCCAGCCTTGGGAAAAGCTGAAGCCCACCGCGTTCGGCTCGGCCGTCGGGGAAGAGCCGAGCATCCAGGCGCGCATGCCCGAGGGACCCGCCATGTCCGCCAGCGGCCAGCCGGTGTAGAGCACCTCTCCACTGCTGTCCTTCGGCCCCTGCTGGATCTTCTGCAGGGCCGTGACCTGTTCGGCGCTCAGGCACTGGTCAGTCTTGTCCCCCTCGCACTGCAGAACCGCCGGGTCGAAACTGCACTCGGCGGGGCGAAAGACATGACCGTCCTCGGCGCCGTCGTTCGCGTCGCAGGCCGCAACGGCAGCCTGCGAGACAAGCTCGAGCTCCGCGTCGGAGAATGCCTCGGCCACGATCGGCGCACCGTCGGGCCCTTTGGGCGCGGCTTCCATCAGGGCGCGCGTGTTCCAGTTCCAGGCAATGATCGACGGCGTCAGATCAAAGGCCGGCGCACCCGAGACGATGCCATCGAAATCACCGGGTTCCCGGACGGCTGCGACCATGCCCTGCCGGCCGCCATTCGAGCAGCCGAAGAAATAGGAATGCTCGGCCTCCTGCCCGTAATGGCGTTCGATCAGGGACTTGGCCCGTTCCGTCACCAGACGGACGGAGTTGTAGCCGTTGTCCTCGCGCGCCTTCATGTCGATCCCGAACCAGCCGTCGGTGGCGCTCTCGCCCGTGTGGCCCGCGTCGGTGTTGACCACGGCAAAGCCGCGGCCAAGGGCTGTGTCCTCGGGTTTGGTGCGGTCGATGACCCCGATGGAGGGATCGACGCTGCCATCCCAGCCGCCGCCGCCCTGGAACAGGAAGCGCCCGGACCAGTCCGCGGGCAAACGCAACTCGAAGCCGGTGCCAAACGTGCGCCCCTCGGCGCCGACACGCGGCTCGATCACGCCCTGCACGAGGCAATGGGCGGGCAGACCGTCGGCGGCCGGCATGTCCTCGGCCCGGCTGACGATGGTGTCGAACGCCGCAACCCCGGCAAGCTGCGCACAGGGTGTTTCCTGCGCGAGTGCGGGGACCGCGGCGGTGGCCAGAAGGACCGGCAGGGCCGTCCTCCGAATACAGGTGTGCAGTGACATCACGCTCTCCTCCCTAAGCCAGATGTGATGGATGGCGGGACGGCGCGGTGCGAGCCTATCCCATGGTGTTGGGCAGCCACAGCGTGATCGCCGGGATGGCCGCCAGCAGGACGAGCCGCAGGATGTCGAGCGCCACGAAGGGCATCACACCGCGGAAGATCGTGGTAAGCTTGGCGTCGCGGATCACCGCGTTGATGACATAGACGTTCATCCCGATCGGTGGGGTGATCATGCCAAGCTCCACCGTCATGACGATGATGATCCCGAACCAGATCGGATCGAAGCCAAGCGCCGTGACCACGGGAAAGACGATGGGCACCAGAAGGATGATCATCGCCATCGCGTCGAGGATGCAGCCCATGAGCAGGAAGAACAGCAGGATCAGCGCCAGCGTCGGATAGGCGCCGAGGTCGAGCCCGGTGAGCCAGGCGGTGATCTTCTGCGGTGTCTGCGTGATGGCGAGGAAATAGCTGAACAGCATCGCGCCGATCAGGATCGTGTAGATCGCGACGGCGGTGCGCAGCGCCTCGACCAGGCTGAGACGCAGTTCGCGCAGCCCGAGGCGCCCCCGCAGCACCCCGATCAGGCCGGTCAGGAAGGCCCCCGCGGCGGCGGCCTCGGTCGGCGTGACCACACCGGCATAGATGCCCCCCACCACCGCCACGAAGAGCAGCAGCACGGCCCAGATCCCCTTGAGCGACGTAAGACGCTCGCGCATTCCAACCCGCGCGGCGGCCTGCGCCTGTTTGCCCGCGATCAGCCAGACGAGGCCAAGGTACATGAAGACCGCAAGGATCCCGGGTACGACGCCCGCGATGAACAGCGTGCCGATGTCCTGCTCGGTGATATAGCCGTAGATCGCCAGAACGACCGAGGGCGGGATCAGGATGCCCAGCGTTCCGCCCGAGGCGATGACCCCGGTGGCGAGCTCATCGCGATAGCCCGCCCTGCGCATTTCCGGCAGTGCCACCTTGGACATGGTGGCCGCCGTGGCCACCGACGAGCCCGAGATGGCCGCGAAGCCCGAACAGGCGGTGATGGTGGCCAGCCCCAGCCCGCCGCGCAGATGGCCGACCCAGGCGCGGGCCGCGCCGAAAAGTTCGCCCGAGATCCCCGACCGCGTCGCGAAGACGCCCATCAGGATGAACATCGGAATGAGCGAGGTGTTGTAGTCGGTCACCGTGCGCAGCGGCGAAATCGCCAGCTGGTTCAGCGCCGGGCCCCAGCCCGCGATCTGGGCAAATCCCCCGACACCGACAATGCCCATGGCAATGCCCACCGGCACGCGCAGCGCCATGAGGCCGAAAAGCACGACGAAGCCGCCGATGGCGATGAGGTCGGCTTCACTCATAGGTCACCTCCTCGGGGTCGAGCTCATCCAGCCGCCGCCCGGCCAGCAGGCGCAGCAGACCGACGAAGGTCGTCAGCACGGCGACCGCGATCCCCAGCCAGATGCCGCCGATCAGCGGCCAGGTCGGGATGCGCAGATCGAAGGTGGCCTCCTGCGAGGCATAGGCGCTTGCCACCCGGCCAAAGACCTTCCAGGCGAGCGCCGTGGTAAAGACCAGAAGAACCGCCTGCGCGACGATCTCGACCACCTGGCGCGGGCGGCGCGGCAGCGCTTCGACCAGGAGGTCGACGCAGATGTGGCCGCCGCGAAAGCCCAGCACCGCGTAGCCCCAGGCGACGGCAAGCCCGAGCAGCAGTCGCGAGATATCGAAGGCATCGGGGATCGGGGCGGCAAAGAGATACCGCCCGAGGGCCGAGGCAAAGACCACGACCGTCACAACGGCAAGGCAGAGCGCCGCCACGGTTTCCACGGCCCTCGCCGTGCGGCGCATGAGGACACCGACTGCACGCATCACGAAGCTCCCGAAGGTTGCCGCGCCGCAGGATCACCTGCGGCGCAGAAAGCGTCATTGGAAAAGGGCACCGGCCTCGCCCATGATCTCGCGGAAGCGGGCCTCGATCGCCTCGGGGTCCTGCCCCTTTGCCGAGACGTCTTCGCGCCAGTCATCCATCAGCGGCGCGGTCGCCTCGCGCCAGGCGGCGACTTCCTCGTCCGTGGGCTCGTGCACGGTATGCGCGGGATCTTCGATCGCACGGACCCGACCGGATTTCTCCTGTTCGCCCCAGCCTGTCGCGATCTCCTGTGCCCATTCCGAGGTGCAGTGTTCGTCGAGCACGGCGCGCTCGTCCTCGGGCATGCCCTCGTAGGAGCCCTTGTTCATCGCCATCACGAAGACCGTCGTGTAGAGCGGGAAATCGATGTGGTACTTGGTTTCCTTGTCGATCCCGAACAGGAAGACGCTGTCCCAGGGGAAGGTGATGCCCTCGGCCGCGCCCCGGGCGATCACCTCGCGCGCTTCGGGTGCCGGCACCTGGATGCTGGCACCGCCCAGAAGCGAGATCATGGAGCCCATGACCGCATTGGCGGGCCGGATGCTCATGCCCTGGATTTCGTCCGGCAGGATGACCTCATCGACCGTGTGCAGCGTGCCGGGATCCTGCATGAAGGCCATGCAGACATGCACGTCCGGCATCTCTTCGGCGGCGTACTCCTGATACCAGTCGTTGAAAGCGGCCGATCCCTCGATGCCGTTCGTCACCATGAAGGGATGCTCGGCCAGCGAGATGATCGGGAAACGGCCGGGCTGATAGCTGGGCGCGACAAAGCTGATGTCGGCGATGCCGTCACGGGCCATGTCGTAGTGGTCGGTGGCCGACCCGAGCTGCTGGGCCGGAAAGATCGTGAAGCTGATCTTGCCGTCCGAGGCCTCGGCGATGGAATTCGCCCAGGGCTCGAACCCGGTGGTGTGGAGCGTGTGGCCGGGCGGCAGCCAGTGCGCAAGCCGAAGGCTCGTGTCGGCCTGTGCCGCGCCGGCAAGCGCGATCAGCGATGATGACGCCAGAATGGTCGCCGTGGTCTTGATGTTCATTGGTTTCTCCTCCCGATGAAGCAAAGGCTCATGTTTTCTTGTCGATACCGACCGTCTGCAGGTGCGCGGACAGGCTGTCGTCCCAGGCGCGGGCAATATCCTCGGCGCGCCAGCCGCCGGTCTGCATCGCCAGCGCCACCTCCTGCGGATGGGACCAGAGCGACAGCCTGTCGCCCCCGATGCCGATGCACTGGCCGGTGATCTGGCGGCCGCGATCCGAGGCCAGAAAGACCGCCAGCGGCGCCACGTCCTGCGGCGTGCCGAGGCCAAGCTCGCCGCGGAGCTCTCGCGGAATCTCCTCGCCGCGCTCGGCGGCCTCAACCGCCTCGCCCAGGCCGGGGATCGTGGCCACCATCCGGGTCAGCGCCGTGGGCACGATGGCGTTGACGCTGACGCCCGCGCGGGCCAGCTCCATCGACCAGGTGCGCGCCAGGGCCGCCACGCCCGCCTTGGCGGCGGAATAGGCAGTCTGGCCCACGTTGCCGCGCTGCCCCGCGACCGAGGACACCAGCGTCAGCACGCCGCCCTGCCCCGTCTCGCGGAAATGCCGGGCACAGGCGCGGCCACAGGTGAAGGCACCGCGCAGGTGAGTGCGGATCACCAGGTCGAAATCCTCGTCCGTGGCCTTCCACAGGATCGCGTCGCGCAGCACGCCCGCGTTGGCGACGAAGCCGTCCATGCGGCCGAAGCTTTCCACAGCAGTCGCGATGCAAAGATCGGCGGCCTCAGCCTCGCCCACCGCCGCGACGGCGGCGACCGCCTGCCCGCCGGCCCCGCGGATCGCCTCGACCGCCTCGCCGGCGGTGTCCTCGTCGATATCGTTCACCACGACCGAGGCCCCTGCCCCGGCCAACGCCTCGGCGATGGCGCGCCCGATGCCGCGGCCTGCGCCGGTGACGACGTGGACTTGTCCCGCCAGCATCATCAGCACCCCCGGAACACGGCAGGCCGTTTTTCCATGAAGGCGCGCGGGCCCTCGCGCGCATCCTCCGAGGCCATGACCCGGTCCTTGGCCGCGTCTTCCATGCGGTAGCCTTCCTCGAGCGTCACGCCGCTGGCGGCCAGCACCGTGCGCTTCACCTCCTGCACCGCGACCGGACCGTTGCCCGCGATGCGCCGCGCCAGCGTCCAGGCGGTCTCCATCAGGTCGGCATGCGGCACGATCCGGTTGATCATGCCCGCCGCCAGCGCCTGTTCGGCGCCGATTGGATCGCCGGTCAGCAGCATCTCCATGGCTAGGCACTGCGGGATCTGGCGCGGCAGCCGCACCAGAGATCCGGCAAAGGGGATGAGCCCGCGCCGCACCTCCGGCAGGGCAAAGGTCGCGTGATCCGCGGCAATCCGGATGTCCGTGGCCAGTACGGTTTCCATGCCACCGGCCATGCAGGGTCCGTTGATGGCGGCGATGATCGGCTTGTTCAGCTCGAACCCGCGCAGGGCCGAGCGCGACATGACCTCGGGATCGTCCAGCAAACGGTGATCCCATTCCGTCTCGGGCTGCCGCGCGCCGGTCATCAGCGGCAGCGTCAGCGCAAGATCGCCGCCTGAACAGAAGGCCCGATCGCCCGCCCCCGTCAGGATCAGAACCCGGACCTCCGGATCCTCGGCCACATCGGCAAAGGCATCGGCAAGCCGGCAGGCGACCTCGGGGCTGATCGCGTTGCGGGCTTCCGGGCGGTTGAACGTCAGCGCCGCGATCCCCTCGGTCTTTTCAAACAGCAGCGGCAACTCTGAGGTCATGCGGGGGCGTCCTTTTTCATGAGGTCCAGCGCCATGTCCCGCAGCGTGAACTTCTGCACCTTGCCATTCGGCGTCATCGGGAAGGCATCCAGCGCGTGGACGTATTTGGGCATCTTGTGACGGGCGAGTCCCTCGCGGCAGTAGCCCTGCACCTCGTCCGGGGCGAGCGCGCTGTCGCGCACCGGCATCACGAAGGCAAAGATCTCTTCGCCGAGATCGGCATCCGGCACGCCCACCACCTGCGCCTGGGCGATGGCGGGATGTTCCAGCAAATAATCCTCGATCTCGACCGGAAAGACGTTTTCGCCGCCGCGGATGATCATGTCCTTCAGCCGCCCGACGATGGAGAGGTGGCCGCTCTCTTCGAGCACCGCCAGGTCGCCGCTGTGCAGCCAGCCTTCGGCGTCGATGGTCTCGGCGGTCTTCTCGGGCATGTCGAAATAGCCCTGCGTCAAAAGATAGCCGCGAATGCAAAGCTCGCCCTTCTCGCCCCATCCGACGGTCGTGCCGGTCTCGGGGTCGACGATCCGCAGCTCGGTATGCGGCAGCGGGATGCCGGCGGTGGAGAGGCGCGTCTCGAACGGATCGGAGGGGTCGGTCTGGGTGATGATCGGGCTGCATTCGGTCATGCCCATGATGATCATCGGTTCGGCGCCCACGGTTTCCTGGATGCGGCGCATCAGGCTCGGCGGGATCGAGGTGCCGCCGGTGAAGGCGATGCGCAGGCTGTCGGTGCGGTAGTTGGCGAACTCCGGATGATCGAACATCCGGGCGTACATGGTCGGCACCCCGTTGATGATCGTCGCGCCGTAGCGTTCCCAGGCCCGGAGCATCGCGTCGGCGTCAAAGGCATCCAGCACAACCGCGCAGCCGCCGCAGGCCAGCATTCCGATGAGGTTGCAGACGCAGCCCGCGGTGTGGAACAGCGGCATGGCGCTCAGCAGCACATCCTCCGCACCGAAACCGCCGCGCTGCCCCATCAGCCGGGCGTTGTTGACCGTCGAATGGTGCGAGAGCATCGCGCCCTTGGGCTTGCCGGTCGTCCCTGACGTATACTGGATCTGCATCGTATCTTCGGGGCGCACCTGCGCCTCGCGGGCCGAGAGGTCGCCCTGGTCGATGGCGTCGGCGCCCTGCAAAAGATCGGCAAAGGTGAAATCCGCGGCGCCGTCCAGGGCACAGACCCCGCGCAGATCCGGAAAGGCTCCGCTGGCCAAGAGTTCGGCCACCATCGCGGCCAGATCCTGCTTCCGGAAGTGGCTGGCATGGATCAGATGCGTGACGCGGCCCTGGGTCAGCAGGTAAGTCAGCTCTCCGGCCTTCAGCGCCGGATTGACCGTGACGAGAACGGCGCCGATCCGCGCCAGCGCCAGTTCAAGCTCGATCCATTCGGCACGGTTCGCGGCCATGACCGCGACATGATCGCCACGCTGGACACCCCACCCCATCAGACCGCGTGCCAGCCGCCCGGTCGCGGCATGCAGCTCGGCATAGGTCCAGCGGGTTTCGGTCCCGCGCTCGGTATCGACGGCGATGGCAGCCGGGCGCGCCCCGTGACGGCCGGCCTGATCGGCCAGCAAGGCGCCCAGCGTCATGTCCACAAGCTCGCCCTCGGCGGTGGCGGACCACCAAGCCTTTCCGCGCGTCGTCATCGCGCTCCTCCCCCCTGTTGTCTTGCCCCGGGTCCTCCTCCGGGGCAGAATACGTTTGAGGTCGTATCACTCGAAAACGTATTGTTCGACTTCGAACTATATAGGCCGCACGCGACCTGTCAACTGAAGGAATGTAACGAATGCCCAGCGAAACGCCCGTCGCCTCGGAAGAGCCTGCCCGCGCAATCCTGCACGGCGGCGACATGGAACGGTCTCTGGGCTATCGGCTGCGACTGGCCCAAATCCTTGCCTATCGGAACTTCGAGGAGAAGATCACGGATCAGGGCGTGGCGCCCCGATACCTCGGTCTGCTCGGGCTTGTCGCGGCGAACCCGGGCCAATTGCAGAACCGCCTGGCCGAAGCCGTGGGCTTGCAGAAATCCAGCCTCGTGACGATCCTCGACCGGCTGGAGAAGGACGGCATCCTCGAACGCCGCCCCGTGCCCGAGGATCGCCGCGCCAAGGGCGTCTGGCTGACAGACCATGGCGAGGCGGTGGTGGCGTCGCTCAGCCGCGCGGCAAGCAACCACGAGGAGGAGCTCACTCGCGGCATTCCCCCCGAGGATCGCGCGCGACTGATCGACATGCTGGGACAGGTCATCGACAACCTGCGCGAGTGATGCAGCACCCCGCCGGCTTGCCGGTTTGAGAGAAAAGCCGCCGATCCCGGCGCCGCCGAGTGGCAAAAGCGCGCCTTGGCGCACGACCCGCGCAGATTGGGGGAACCCCCCGTCGGTTTCGCGATTAAGATGCTGTTCTCAAACCAATCGTGAGGTCGCTGTGACTCGAGTCGTCTCCCCCCCGAAAACCGCCTTCGCCCTGCTTGTCGCCGCCGCAATGATGGCGCTTCCGGCCACCGCACATGCCTATGTCGGCCCCGGCGCGGGCCTCACTGCCATCGGCACCATGATCGCACTGGTTGCGGCCGTGGTGCTCGCCCTGGTGGGCTTCGTCTGGTACCCGCTCAAGCGCATGATGCGAAACCGCTCCGGCGCGTCGAACGCCGGAACCGCCTCGCAGGAGCGGGGCAAGTGATCATCGCGGCGCTGGCGCTTGGGCTTCTCGCCTTTGTCCTCGTCCTGCGCGTCCTGCGGGCCGAGGCCGTCGCCCGGAACATCGTCTCCACGGCCCAGCAGTCCATCCAGGTCATCACCAACCCCGACCTGTCCGATCTCGACAAGGAACGGCACGTGCGCCGCGCCTCGCTGTCGCTCTTCGGCAGCTTCCTGAAGATCGCGGGCATCGGCGTGGTCTCGGTCGCCGCGACCGCCGCGATCCTCTGGGGCGGCGCCGAGGCGGGGCTTTATACGCTCGACGCGGCCATGGCTGTCGCGGTGAGCTGGCCGTTCCTTCTGGGCTCGACAGTCGCCGCAATCGCGCTCTGGATCGTCCTCGACCGCATGGGCGGCAAGGAACCTGCGGTCGAGACCACCGGCGAGGTCCCCTACGGCCCGATGGAACAGGCGCTGCACAACTTCGCCTTCGCCTCGCCCGCCCGCCAGAAGCGGCTCGGATCGCTCGAGACGCGGCTTTTCCGAAAGCGCATCGACCCCGAGGCCGCATCGCGCCCGGTGTTCATCACCTCGCTCCCCAGGGCCGGCACGACGATCATACTCAACGCGCTGGCCGAGGTGCCCGAGTTCGCCTCGGCCACCTACAAGCACATGCCGTTCACGCTCTCACCGCTGCTCTGGAGCAAGCTCGGGCCGCTTTTCCAGAAGACGGCCGCCTCCGGCGAGCGCGCCCACGGCGACGGGCTGCAGGTGTCGGGCGAAAGCCCAGAGGCCTTCGAGGAAATGCTCTGGATGGCCTTCTGGCCCGAGCGCTACCGCAAGGACCGGATCGACACCTGGGACGCCGCGGATTTCGACCCCGCCTTTGCCGAGTATTTCCGGACGCACATGGCCAAGGTCGTGGCGACGAAACCCGGCGCCACGCGCTACGTGTCGAAGAACAACGCCAACATCGCCCGGCTGCCGCTGATCGACGCGATCTGTCCGGATGCCACCGTGGTGATCCCCGTGCGTGATCCGCGTGCGCAGGTGGCTTCGCTCATGCGGCAGCACGCGCGGTTCCTGGACCTTCACGCGCGCGAACCCTTCGGGCGCCGCTACATGGAGGGCGTCGGCCACTTCGAATTCGGGGCGGCGCTGCGCCCGATCGCCTTCGGCGGTCATGAAGCCGACCCGGCCAATGCGGGCCACGCCGATTTCTGGCTGCGCTACTGGATCAATGCCTACGAGCACGTCCTGAGCACCGCCGGAGCAAGCGCGGTCTTCGTCGATCACGACGCTTTCTGCACCGCGCCGGAGGATCACCTGCCGCTGCTGGCCGAGGCCGTCGGCGCCCGGGATGCGCGTGACCTGTCAGCGCTTGCGCCGATGTTCCGCGCCCCGTCCGCGCCGCCGCAGCTTGAGGGCGCCGATCCGCGCCTGGTGGCACAGGCACGGGACCTTCACGACACGCTCTGCCAGCGGGCGCTCGCGCCCGCTGCGTCCTACACAGTCAAGGAAGCACTTGCATGAGTAAACCGCCGCTTTCCGACCGGCTCGCCCCGGTGATCTTCGCGGTCTCCGTCGGAACCCTCGGGGTGGTCTACGGCACCGTCTCGTCCTGGTGGGGCTGGTTCCCTGCCCCGCAGCTGGGGCTGGCGCATCGGACCTATCTCGACGTGAAGGCCAACTGGCGCAACGACATCGGCCTCGAGCCCACCCGCCACATCGTGGCGCCCGACGACAGCGGCGAGGCGCCCGACCCCGACCGCGGCTACACCGCCTTCCAGCCCGACAAGATCGAACCGGGCTACACGCTGGTGGCGGGGCTGAACGCGGATCCCGAGGGCCCCTTCCACGTGGTCAGGCTGTACGATGCCTCCGGCGCCGAGGTCCACCACTGGCCCGTGCGCTATGACGCGCTGGACAGTGAGGTCCAGCCGCAGAACACCATGCTGCACGGAATGGAGGTCTTCGAGGACGGCTCCATCGCGGTGACCTTCGACAGCGGACAGGCGCTGGCGCGGCTCGATGCCTGCGGCGAACCGATGTGGAGCAACATCGGCGGGTATCACCATTCTCTGACCCGCGACGGCGAGGGCGCGCTCGTGAGCTGGCTGGGTGAGGCCGTGGTCTGGGTTGACGAAGAGACCGGTGAGGTGCTGCGCAAACTGGACCTGCGCGAAGAGATCGCCCACGGCAACGACCGTGCGCAGCAGGGCTATCTCGACATCCGTACGGTCACGCCGGAATCGCCGGAGGGCAAGGTGGACTACGGGCTCGATCCCTTCCACCCCAACGACGCCGAGCCGCTGCGCGCCGACATGGCCGCGGCCTTCCCGATGTTCGAGGCGGGCGATGTGCTGCTGAGCCTGCGCGAGCTGAACCTCGTCACCGTCGTCGATCCCGAAACCGGCCGGATGAAGTGGTGGCACCACGGGCCCTGGTTCAAGCAGCACGATCCGGATTTCCAGCCGGACGGGACCATCACAGTCTACGACAACAACACCGGCACCATGCGCTCGCGCATCATGCGCATCGACCCCGCAACCGACGAGGTGACCGAGGATTTCGCCGGAACCGAGGACCAGCCCTTCTATTCCTGGCGTCGCGGCAAGCACCAGATCCTTCCCAACGGCAACCTGCTGCTGACCGAGGCCGAACACGGCCGGCTGCTCGAGGTGGATCCCGACGGAGAGCTTGTCTGGGAGCGTCACATGAAGTGGGACGCGGACATGAACGTCATCGTGACCGAGGTCCGCCATGTGCCCGAGGACTTCTTCACCAATGGTGTTCCGAGTTGCTTGAGCGAAGTGGCCTCGGCCTCGGTCGTGTCGCCGGGCTGACGCTGGCCCCGACTGGCCAAAAGATGAACCCGCTGCCTGCGAGGGCGGCGGGTCTTTCTTTGTCCTGCAGCGGCCCGGCAGAAGCCTGATCCAGACTCGCCGTTTCTTCCTCGAGAGGCGGCTTCTTTCTCGACAACGGTGAGGCTCGGAAGGGCCAATGACTTCCTGCCAGCACGTCGGCGCGTTCGGCGTCATCGTCCGCGTGCAGACCATGGTGCACCGAGGGCGCAAGCGCTCAATTCTGTTCGTGGGGGGTGTACAGGCGACTACTTGGAGCCAGACCTTATCTCGCCGGCTGCCAACGATCTGCCTTGCCCGGACCGATGCGCCCGAATGGCGAAAGCCGGGCCGCAAGGCGGCCCGATTTCGCTTCTTTCAGCTCGCCCTATCAGGCTGCTGCTTTGCGGCGACGCAGGAATGCGAAACCGCCGAAGGCACCCATCAGCATGAAGCCGGCCGCCGGAAGCGGTACGGGCGACACGTTGAATTCCGCGTAGCCGGAAGACGGCGTCTCGGAATCGTAGAAGCCGAGGCGGTAGCTGCCTGCGGTGAGGTTGGCAAACAGCCTGTCACCGGGTTGAGCGGCGTTGTTGCCGTTCTGGCTTACCATGTTGCATCGGCCCGCGATCCCGGCACCTGCATTATCGCAGTTGGCAGTGTCCGTCGTCAGACGCGTGGACGACCCGCCGTTGAAGAAGTCCAGCGTGAAACCGCTGCGCTCGTTCGTCACGCCCACGTTGTCCGCGGAGTAGTTCACGAGCGACAGGTTGAAGTCACGGTCAACCGTGAAATCGAAGAACGCCGAGAACGGTGTCGTGTCCCAGTCGAAGCCGAAGCCGTTGGTCTGGGTCAGTTCGCCGGAGCCCAGCTCGATCTGGGAGCCGTTAACCGTGGTTGCCGCGGAAACGGGGGCGGCGAGCGCCGCGGCGGAAAGAGCCGCAGCTGTCAAAATTCGAAACATGGATATTATCCCTCCTTCGTCCAAACATGGAATGTTCTAGGCGAAAATTTGTTCTTCGCAACCCACATTGAGACTTTTTAAGGGCGATCCGTGCAGAAAAATTTCGAATTGAATCATTTACCAATTTTCTTGGAAGATTCCGGGAACTTTCGAAAGGACCGAGGGCTGGGAGTGCCGCTGCATGGAAGAGGAGACAAGATTTCGCGTGACGTCTCGGACGGGAGGGACCTGTGACTTCGCCACCCTTAGTTGAAAAATCCTCTTAAGAATCAGCAACCTTTTGGCGATGCCAGCTCAACCCTCAGGACACCGAGCGGCGTCGTGCCGGCCGACCCAGCATCAAAAATGCCTGCGTCTCTCGTTGATGGCGCTCTTCTCTTTTTTTGACACTTGGAACCGAGACCGGTGTCCGAACGGTCGCTTCATATTGGTATGATTGGAATCAAAGGAGGACGAAGCGAGTGTGCCCCTTCGAAATGGGGCAAAACCACGGCATCCGCCATCCCCCACACCGCTCGAACACCTTCGGCCCTCTGGTCGCTCAACCCAAAGGCTCAGCGTAGAAAGCGACCTCGCCAGATCCGGCCGGTTCGTCCGTCACGCCAACTCGGTGGGGAATGATATCTGGATCGAGAGGCCGTCGGTCCCGTCGACCGTCATGTGCCCCATGTTTCCGGCCACCGAGCCGCGGATCATCCGCCACCCGAGCGAACCCGACCGCTCAGGCATCTCCCCCTCGGAAAGGCCGTTGCCGTCGTCGGTGAAGGCGTAGCGGATCATGTCGCCTTCGGTGACAAGCGAAATCCGTATCGCCCCGGTCTTTCGCCCTACGAAGGCATGCTTGTAGGCGTTGGTGATAAGCTCGCCCGTGATCAGGCCGAGATCGAGCGCAAGCCGTCCCGGCACCGCAGTTTCGTCGGCCTCGACCTCGATCTTCACGTCGAGGCCCGGGCGATTGAAGGTCTCGGCAAGCGCCGAGATCTGGGAGAGGTAGGCCCTGGCCCCGACCGTCTCGGCCCTGCCCGTCTGCAGCAGCTTGTGCATCCGCGCCATGGATTCGACCCTGATGCTCAGGCTCGACAGGACGTCCTGGGTCTCGGGGGTCTTGGCACGTCGCTGCTCCATCCGCAGCAGCGACGAGATCATGGTGAGGTTGTTGGCGGTCCGGTGATGGACCTCGCCTATCATGAGTTCGCGCTCATCGAGATCCGCCTCGAGCTGGCGGATGCGGCGTTCGGCGCTGCTCTGGCGCATCAGGATCTCGTCACACTGATCAGCGGCCGACGAGGCACAGGCCCCCATCTCGGCCCGGTCGAGGGGTGCTGCGAAGTCCGCCCTAACCCGCGTGCCGCCCCGTCCCGTCTGAAGGTCGAAGTCATCGGCCATGTGCCGGACACCGTCGAGACCAAGCCCCAGCCCCTGCCCGCCCGACAGGGCCCGGTCATCGCCGGGCAGCGGCGGCAGATCCGGAATACCCGGCCCCTGATCGGTGAAGACCATGCGGAGCATCACGCTGCCGCCCTTCGGCTCGACAAGGCTGACCTGCGCGTGACCGCCCTTTCCGTGCTCGATGACGTTGCGCGCGAGTTCGAGCGCACAGGTCGTCAGCCGCGTGGCCAGGAACGGCTTGAACCCGATGACACCGGTGATGGCCCTGAACAGCTCCCGAAGCATCTTGATGTCTTCGGAGGTCGTCAGCGAAAGGAAGGTGATCGTGTGAGCCATCCGTCTCTCCAGAAGGGAACTCGTGTCCGTGCGGGTCAATCGGTCGGGCGCCAGCGGGCCACCGCCACGCTGATGTCGTCGCGCCTGCTGAGGTCGGTCCGCGACAGCAGGAACGCCGCGGCCAGAAGGCAGCTGCGCCCCTGCAAGACCGACAGCAGCTCGGCCCCGATGGTGCGCAGACCGTCGCTGTGCAGGACAAAGAAATCGCCGGGCTCCATGTCGAAGGTCTCGCCCATCGGGCGGGCCACGGCGCTGCCGATGTAGCCGTCGCGCATGGCAAAGCGGGTCTGCTCAACGCCGCGCAGGCGGAAGCCGCTGATGTTGCCAAGATTGGCATAATCGCAGCTTGCCGCCTCCGTATCGAAATCGAGGATCGAGACCACGCCGCCCCGTGTGCGCTTGAGGTCCTCGGCAAGTCGGGCAAGCTGCTGCTTCGGCGGCGCAAGCGGCGGCCGGACTGCGCCCTCGGCCATGGCCGTGCCCGCTTCGGCGGCCTGCTCGCCGTGACCCATGCCATCGGCAAGCACGAGCCGGAGGCCGCTGCGCCCCTCTACCACGCGCCAGTCGTCCCCGCAGACCGTCTCGGTCGGGTGGCAGAGCCTCAGCGCGGCCACGTCGAGGGACTCGTCCTGCTCGCGCCCCGGCCCTTCGAAGGCGCAGGCCCAGAGGGTGCCCAGTTCGGGCGATGTCAGGATCTCGGCGCGGTCGGACAGCCGCTCGATGGCGCCAAGGCCGATCCCGGCAGAATCCGCGCTGCTGACAAGGTCGCGCCGCATGCGGTCGATGTCGGGAATGCCCGGGCCCGCGTCGCAGGCGATGAGCGCAAGGCGCGGACCACGGGGCAGGTTCATGGTCTGCGCGAGAAAGCGCCCCGACCCCGCATACTTGACGATGTTGGTGACAAGCTCCGTCGCGACGATGGCCACGTTCTCGATCCGGTCGGCCGGTAGCCTCGTAAGCCGGGCCTCGGCGCGGGCCTGCTGGCGCGCGACGGCCACGTCGGCGCGCGTTGAGATGTCGAGCCATTCCAGCATTGAGGGTCTTTCCTATCGCCGCAGGCCGCTCAGGCGCGCCCGGCCAGTCTGACTTGTGTGCCCTCGCCAAGGACACTGTGTATCTCGAAGTGGTCTGAAAGGCGCTTGGCGCCGCCAAGCCCCCGTCCCAGCCCCTTTCCAGAGGTGTATCCGTCTTTCATCGCCAGTTCGAGGTCGGCAATACCCGGCCCCTGGTCCGTGCAGTCGACCCAGACCATGCGGTCGCTCTCGTCGAGGGTAATGACAACCTCGGCGCCGCCGCCGTAGATCAGACCGTTACGGAAGACCTCGCTGACGGCCGTCACCAGCCGCGTCTTGCGGATGACCTTGGCGCCAAGCCGGTCCATGGCCCGCCCCACCGCCTGACGCGAGCGGAAGACATCGGCCTCGACCGCGATCACCAGCCGGTCGAAGGGCTTCCCCGGCGGCGGGGAGAGCGTCTTCACCGGGTCGCTCGGAGACGTTCAAGCGCGTGTTGCAGGTTGCGGGCTGTGCGTACCGTCGGCAGCGTCATACCCAGTTCCACGAGCGTCATGGCCACCGCGGGTCGGATCCCCACCAGATAGGTCGTGGAATCCAGCAGCGTCCCGATCCCGGCAAGCTGCGCGATGATGCGTCCGACAAAGGTATCGACGATCTCGAGCGCGCTGACGTCGATGACGATCCCGCGGGCGCCCGTGTCATGGACGCGCTGCGCAAGCCGGTCCTGCAAGTCGACGATGTCGCTGTCGTTGATGTCCTCGTCGATGGCGACAAGCATGATCTCGTCTACGAGGTATAAACCGGCTGACTGGCTCATTTCGCTTGCCCCCGGCCCCTCAGTTGCCCCGGACCGAGCGGATCACCACGTCGGTATCGAGCTGTCGGAACGCGTCGGCCAGCGCCATGCGCAGCGACCCGCGGGTGCGGATCTCGCCAGTGTCGACGCCGAGTTGCACCATGGTCTGCGCGATGCGCGGGCTGATCCCACTGATGATCGCCTCGGCCCCCATGAGCCGGACCGCCGCGGCAGTGCGGATGAGGTGCTGCGCCACCTGCGTATCGACGGTCATCACGCCGGTGATGTCGATGATGACGATATCGGCCTTCTTCTCGACGATGGCGGACAGCGTGCTCTCCATCACCTCCTGGGCGCGCATGGAATCCAGCGTGCCCACCAGCGGCACGGCGACGATCCGGTCCCAGAGCTCGACCACCGGGGTCGCCAGCTCCATCATCTCGTCATGCTGGCGCTGGATGATCTTGTCGCGCTCGGCGATGCAGATCTCGGTGCAGTAGAGCGCGACGGAGTCGATCAGGCGGGTGAATTGCGCGATCGCCTCCATCAGGACCGTGCCGTTGCTGTCGGTCACGCTCTGGCGCAGGCGTTCGAAAAGCGGGTATTTCAGCGCAAGCACAAAGTTCGCCATGTCGCCCGTGGACACCCCGCGCTTGGTCCGTTCCCGCGTGACCTCGGCAAGCGCCGCGCGCAGATCTTCCCAGATGTCGTCCTCGGGGTCGAGAAAGTCCTGCTCGACACTTGCCGCGACACCCTTGGCCAGCGGATCGTAGAGTGTCTCGATCTGCGCCTTGGCCTCCGCCTCGGTGAAGAGATCCTTCCGGATCAGGCCCTCTTCCGCCTGCGTGGAGGCCCATTCCCTCAGCAGGGAATCGCGTTGCGTGTCGAGAATCGTGTGGATGTGCGGCACGGGCATCACTGTAACTTCTTTCCGGGAAGGACCTGGTCGTAGCGCCAGCTCGAATATCGTTGACCCGCACAAATAGCATCAGGTCGAAAAGCACTACAAGCGGCGAGCGTCCGGGGCAGCAAATGCCTGCCGTGCCGTCGTTCTGCACCCGCCGCCCTGCGTCCCGAAGTCAGCGCGCAAGCGCCTCCCGGAGCGACAGAACTTCCTCGGCGTGATCGCGAAGGTCGAGCTGGCTCAGCAGATCGAGAAGGTGGCCCTTCATGAGATCCTCGGCCGCCTGCCCGTCGTGCTGTCGCAAGGCGTTGATAAGTGCGTGGTGTGCATGGCTTTCGCACATCGCGTTGCGCCGCCGCCAGTAGAGCGCGATCACCAGCGACGAACGCGAGACGAGCTGGCGGATGAAGCCCTCGATCGTCGCCTGATCGGCAATGCGGGCGATCTCGACATGGAAGTGCCCCGACAGCTTCAGCGCAAGCCCGGGCTCACCGGCATCGAGTGCCGCGTGTTCCTCCCGGATATGACGCTCGAGTGTCGCAATGTCTGCGGAGGTGGCCCGCTCCGCGGCCGCCCGGGCGATGCTCGGTTCCAGCAGCGCGCGCGCCTCGAAGACCTCGCGCGCCTCCTTGACGGTGGGCTTGGCAACGAAGGCCCCCCGGTTCCGCTCGATCCGCAGCAATCCGTCATGCGCGAGATGGCGCAGCGCCTGGCGCACGACCGTGCGCCCGACGCCGTAGATATCGCCCACCTCGTCTTCCGACAGTTTCATGCCCGGAAGCACGCGATGCTCGTGCACGGCCTCGGTCAGGTGGGTCGCAATTTCTTCCGCTGTCTGCGGCGCCCGGGTTGTTCCGTCCACGCCAGTTACCCCGCTCTTGCCTTGCGACATACATACGAAGGCAGGTTTCCGGGAACAAGCGGGCCGGACATTGCGCACGTCTGATTCCAAGATTGTATGCAATCTTGCGCCTCATCTTCGACAGAAAACGGAAATCTCCGCTCAAAATGCGGGCAGTTCATGTTTCGCGACCACCCCGGCACCGAAGTTGCTTCGCGAATGACGCCGCTGCGGCAAATGCTCTCTGAAAGACGCGAGGACATGATGCGAAGCGATCTCGATCTCGAACTGGTGAAGCTGACCAAGCGCTACGGCGATGCCCTGGCGGTCGACGGCATCGACCACCTCTTTCCGGCGGGCACCTATGCCTGCCTGCTCGGCCCCTCGGGGTGTGGCAAGTCCTCGACCCTCCGGATGATCGCCGGGCACGAAAGCGTCAGCGACGGATCCATCCTGCTGGGCGGGCGCGACATCTCGCACCTGCCACCGGCCAAGCGCGGCACGGCGATGATGTTCCAGAGCTACGCGCTGTTCCCGCACCTTTCCGTGGCCGAGAACGTGGGCTTCAGCCTGAAGATGAAGGGCGTCGACAAGGCGACACGGCGCAAACGGGCCATGGAGATGCTCGAACTCGTGGACATGACGCGCCTTGCCGACCGCCTGCCCTCGCAGCTGTCCGGCGGCCAGCAGCAGCGGGTGGCGCTGGCGCGCGCGCTCATCACCGAACCGCAGGTGCTGCTGCTCGACGAGCCGCTCTCGGCGCTCGACCCGTTCCTGCGGGTGCGCATGCGCGGCGAGCTGCGCCGCATCCAGCGCGAGCTGGGCATCAGCTTCGTGCACGTGACCCACGGCCAGGACGAGGCGCTGGCGCTCGCCGACCAGATCGTCGTGATGAACAACGCGGTCGTCGAACAGGCGGGCCCCACGCGCGAGGTTTTTGACGCGCCGGCCACGGCCTTCGTCGCCCGTTTCATCGGCGCGCACAACGTCATCTCGCTGCCCGAGGGCAAGGTGGCGGTGCGCTCCGACGAACTCAGGATCACGGCGCCCGATGGCGCAAAGCTGCAGGGCCAGGTCACCGCGGTCGAATACCAGGGCACGCATGTTGCGCTGACCGCCGCCGTTTCAGGCGACCAGGAGGTCACTGCCCTTCTCACCGACAAGGATTTCTTCGGCACGCCGAGGAACCCGGGCGAGGCCGTGGGCCTCGACTGGGACGGTCAGGCCGCGCACCCGCTGCGCGCCTGAAACACAACAAGAAACAAACCGACAGGGAAACACGATGACCACGATCTCCAAGGTGCGCTACTCGCGCCGTTCGCTTCTCAAGACCGGGGGCGCCGCAATTGCCGCCTCTACCCTGCCCGCCCCCATGGTCTGGGGTCAGGAAACCAAGGACATCACGCTGCGGCAGTTCGGCACCGGCGTGTCGAACCTCAACGAGGTGGGGCAGAAGGTGAAGGAAGACCTCGGCTTCACGCTCGAGATGACGGCGCTCGATTCCGACAGCGTCACGCAGCGCGCAGCCACCCAGCCCGACAGCTTCGACATCGCCGACATCGAGTACTGGATCTGCAAGAAGG
>CAYNKL010000011.1:0-15152 GCA_964397775.1 uncultured Rhodobacterales bacterium
CTCATACCGCGCCGCATCCACATGCGCGTTGCGAACAATCTCGTCGGACGGTGCGAATGTATCTTTCATCTTGTCCTCCTCCTGGCGCCCAAGGTGGCGCTTCCTTTACAAGAGAGACCGCGGCGCCCCCGATTTCAAGCCCGCGGCCGCACGGAACGACCGCGGAGGAGGATCAGATGGCGAGGTATTCCGCGCGCAACTGTTCGTTTTCAAGCACCTCGGCGGCAGTGCCGTCGTAGACGATTGAACCGGTGTCGAGGATGATGGCGCGGTCGGCGAGCTGCAGGGCGCGCACGGCGTTCTGTTCGACGAGAATCGTCGTCATGCCCTGTTCCTTGATGTGGCGGAGCGTCTTTTCGATCTCGTCCACGATCACGGGGGCAAGCCCCTCGTAGGGTTCGTCCAGCAGCAGCACCTTGATGTCGCGCGCCAGAGCCCGGGCGATCGAGAGCATCTGCTGTTCGCCGCCCGAGAGGGTCACGCCCTCCTGGTTGCGGCGCTCGCCGAGGCGGGGGAAAAGCTCGTAGAGCCGCTCGATGGACCAGCCGATGGGCGGCGCGATCTGGGCGAGCTTGAGGTTCTCCTCGACGGTGAGGCCGGGGATGATGCGGCGATCCTCGGGCACGAGGCCGAGCCCCGCGCAGGCGGCCTGGTGCGAGGACATGCGGTGCAGCGGCTGGTGGTCGAGCCAGATTTCGCCCTTCTGTACTTCGGGCACGCCGATGCGGGCGATGGAGCGCAGCGTGGTGGTCTTGCCCGCGCCGTTGCGGCCCAGCAGGGCGAGGATCTCGCCCTCGTGGACGTTAAACGAGATGCCCTGGATGATGTAGCTTTCGCCGTAGTAGGAATGCATGTCCCACACGGAGAGGAAGGCCGGGGCGGTTTCCGCCATGTTGGCGTTCTTGGAGAAATCGGGACGGACGTTCATGTCGTGATCCTTGTCTTGCCCGCCTCAGGCGGCTTCGCCGAGGTAGGCTTCCTTCACCTTGGGGTGGCCCTTGATCTTCTGCGGCTCGTCCTCGACCAGCGGCGTGCCCTGGGCGAGCACGGTGATCCGGTCGGCGAGCGAGAAGACCACGTGCATGTCGTGTTCGATGATGCACATGGTGATGTTGCGCTTTTCCCGGATCTCGCGGAGCAGGTCGATGGTGTTGTTGGTGTCGGCGCGCGCCATGCCGGCGGTGGGCTCGTCGAGCAGCAATAGCTTTGGCTTCTGGATCAGGCACATGGCCATCTCGAGCCGCCGCTTGTCGCCGCGCGACATGGAGGCCGTGTGCATGTTGCGCTTGTCGAGCATCTTGACCTCTTCAAGCATGGTCTCGGCCTCTTCGCGCAGGGCGGATTCGTCCTGAACGCTTTCGAAGGCGTGCAGGCGGAAGGCGCCGTCGCGCTTGGCAAAGAGCGGGATCATGACGTTTTCCATGACGGTGAGATCGCCGAAGATCTCGGGCGTCTGGAACACGCGCGAGATGCCCATCTGGTTGATCTGGTAGGGCTTGCGCCCCAGCACCGACTGGCCGTCGAACATGACCGAGCCGGTGTCGGGGATGAGCTTGCCCACCAGGCAGTTGAGCAGGGTGGACTTGCCCGCCCCGTTCGGCCCGATGATGGCGTGGACGGAGTTTTCCTTGACCGAGAGGTTCACGTCGCTCAGGGCCTTGAGGCCGCCGAAGCGCTTGTTGACGTCCTTGACTTCGAGAATGCCCATGGATGCGCTCCTTTACTCGGCGGGTTCGGTGGTGGCGGACTTGCGGTCCGCGCTGCGGCGGCCGCGGACGGCGCGCGCGATGCGCTGGCCCGCCTCGACCAGGCCGCCCGGCAGGAAGATCACCACGGCCATGAACATGAGGCCGAGCGTCAGGTGCCAGCCCTTGCCGATGAAGGGGTAGACGATGGTGACGATGAAATCCTCGAGCCCGTCGGGCAGGAAAGCGAACCAGCTGTGCAGGATGTCGCCGTTGATCTTGGACAGGATGTTTTCCATGTACTTGATCAGCCCGGCGCCGAGGACGGGGCCGATGAGCGTGCCGACGCCGCCGAGGATGGTCATGAGCACGACCTCGCCCGAGGCGGTCCAGAACATGCGCTCGGCGCCCGCGAGCGGGTCCATGGAGGCCATCAGCCCCCCGGCGAGGCCCGCGTACATGCCCGAGATCACGAAGGCCGCGAGCGTGTAGGGGCGGGCGTTGAGGCCGGTGTAGTTGAGCCGGTGCTGGTTCGACTTGATCGCGCGCAGCATCATGCCGAAGGGCGAGCGGAAGATGCGGATCGCCATGTAGAAGGAGATCAGCATCACCACCGCGCAGAAGTAGTAGCCCGCCGAGAAGGTGAAGACCCAGTCGCCGAGGACAAGGTCGGCGGTGCTGCGCATCTCGAGCCCGAAGAGCCCGGGGACCGGCAGGTTGCCGCTGTCGCGGGCCGCGTCGAGGATGCGCGGGTCGTCCTGCGCGAGCTGCAGGCCCGTTTCGCCGCCGGTGATGGGCGTGAGGACCGAGTAGGCCAGCGCGTAGCACATCTGCGCGAAGGCGAGCGTCAGGATCGAGAAGTAGATCCCCGAGCGCCGGAGCGAGATGTAGCCGATCAGCAGGGCGAAAAGCCCCGAGAAGACCACCGCCAGCAGGATCGCGGGCAGGACGTTCATGCTCAGCAGCTTGAACATCCAGACGGCCGAGTAGCTGCCCACGCCGAGGAAGGCCGCGTGCCCGAAGGAGAGGTAGCCGGTGAGCCCGAAGAGGATGTTGAAGCCGATCGCGAAGATCCCGAAGATCACGAAGCGCTGCATCAGGTCGGGATAGCCCGCGTTGAATTGCGCCATGCCGGAGCCGCCCGGGAAGGGGTTCAGGATGAAGGGCGCGAAGATCACGAGGCCCGCGACGATCAGCAGAAGGGTGGTGTCTTTCTTACCAAGACCGAACATGGATCAGTCCTCCATCACGCCCTTGCGGCCCATGAGGCCCCGCGGACGTGTCAGCAGAATGAGGATGGCGACCAGGTAGATGATGATCTGGTTGATGCCGGGGATGAGGTCGATGACCTCTTTCATCGAAGCGAAGCTTTCGAGGATGCCGAGCAGGAAGCCCGCCAGCACGGCGCCGGGCAGGCTGCCCATGCCGCCGACCACCACCACGACGAAGCTCAGGACGAGGAAGTCCATGCCCATGTGGTAGTTGGGCGGGTTGATCGGCACGTACATCACGCCGGCAAGCCCCGCGACCGCGGCGGCCACGCCGAACATTATGGTGAAACGCTTGTCGATGTTGATGCCGAGCAGCTGCACCGTCTCGCGGTCGGCCATGCCGGCGCGGACGACCATCCCGAAGGTGGTGAACTGCAGGAAGGCGAAGACCCCGCCGATGATGACGGCGGCGAAGGCGAAGTAGACGAGCCGCCAGTAGGGGTAGATGATGTGGTTGGCCTCGAAGCCCAGCAGCACGCCGAAGTCGAAGCTGCCGCGAAAGGCGTCGGGCGCGGGCGTCGGGATCGGGTTGGCGCCGAAGAAGTACTTGATGATCTCCTGCAGCACGATGGCGAGGCCGAAGGTCACGAGGATCTGGTCGGCGTGGGGGCGCTTGTAGAAGTGCTTGATTAGTCCGCGCTCCATCACCACGCCCACGAGGATCATGACCGGGATCGCGAAGAGGATCGACAGCGGCACCGCCCAGTCGATGATGGTGGCCCCGGCGGCTTCTCCGAAGAAGTCCTGCACGTAGGGCACCTGCACCTTGAGCGGGTTGCCGAGGAAGTCGGTCTTGGTCTCGTCGATGACGGTGTGGCTGAAGGTCAGGATGCGCGACAGCGTGACGGCGCAGAAGGCACCGATCATGAAAAGCGCGCCGTGCGCGAAGTTCACCACGCCCAGCGTCCCGAAGATGAGAGTGAGCCCGAGCGCGATCAGCGCGTAGGCCGAGCCCTTGTCGAGCCCGTTCAGGATTTGGAGGATGATGGCATCCATGATCCTACCCCTTGCGGTCGGATGGAAGGAAAAGAGCAAGGCCCGCGGGCGGGCTTGTCGGAGGAAAGGTAGGTGGGGCGGGGCACATGGTCCCGCCCCCGGCACCCGATGGGGGTCAGGCGCCGTTGTTGCAGTCGCCCAGGGCGCCGCCCGCGAACTGCGGGTGATCGGGCGAGTAGGTGACCTGGTCCGCCGGAGTGACCTCGACGACCTCGAGAAGGTCGAATTCCGAGGTCGGGTTTTCCTTCCCGCGCACCACGAGCACGTCCTTGAAGCACTGGTGGTCTTCGGCGCGGTAGAGCGTCGGCCCGTTGCCGAGCCCGTCGAACTCGAAACCCTCGAGAGCCTCGACCACGGCGCAGGGCTGGAAGCTGCCGGCGCGCTGGACGGCGTCCGCGTAGAGCAGGGTCTGCACGTAGCAGGTGTGGGCGGCCTGAGACGGCGGGAAGCCGTACTTGGTGCCGAAGCTCTTGACGAAGGCCTGGCTGCCCTCATCCTGCAGCGACCAGTGCCAGTTGGTCGAGCCGAAGATGCCCTTCACGTTCTCGCCCGCGCCGCGTGCCATCAGGCGCGAGTAGAGCGGCACGACGATCTCGAACTGCTTGCCGTTGGCGGTGGCCTCGCGCAGGCCGAACTGCACCGCGTTGGTGAGCGAGTTCACCATGTTGCCGCCGTAGTGGTTCAGGACCAGCACGTCGGCGCCGGACTGGAGCACGGGGGCGATATAGGAGGAAAAGTCGGTCTGCGTCAGCGGGGTCTTCACCGCGGCGACGGTTTCCCAGCCCATGGCCTCGGTCGAGGATCGGATCGCTTCCTCGGTGGTATAGCCCCAGTTGTAGTCGGCGGTCAGGTGATAGGCCTTGCGGTCGGTGCCATAGGCGTTCTTGAGCACCGGAGCGAGGGCCGCGCCCGACATGTAGGAGTTGAAGAAGTGGCGGAAGCCGTTGGCCCGCTTATCCTTGCCGGTGGTGTCGTTGGAGTGGGTGAGGCCGGCCATGAAGATCACGCCGGCTTCCTGGCAGAGCGCCTGCACGGCCACGGCCACGCCAGAGGAGGAGCCGCCGGTGATCATGATGGCGCCGTCCTTCTCGATCATCGAGCGGGCGGAGGCGCGGGCGGCGTCGGATTTCGTCTGGGTGTCGCCGGTGACGTATTCGACCTTGCGGCCGAGAATACCCGACCCGTCGAGTTCCTGCGAGCTGAAGGTGGGCAGCATGCCGCCGTCGCCGCCGCCGTTCAGGTGTTCGACGGCAAGCTCGTAGGCGCGCAGCTCGTCGGCGCCCTCGTCAGCATAGGGGCCGGTCTGGGGAACGTTGAAGCCCAGCGTGACGCTGGAATCGCCCGGGGCGTTGGTGAAGCCGCTGTCCTGGGCGCGCAGATAGGTGGGCACACCGAGCGCGGCGCCGGCGATGGCCCCGCTGCGCAGCACGCCACGACGCGTCAGATTGCTCTTGGTCATGGAATTCCTCCCTTGGTGTAAGGCGGTCCCCACGCTCCTCTTCGTCGGGACCAGATGCACCATCGTGCAAAGTCAGTATGGGCAGTGCATAGAAAAGCTGGCAACAACTCCCTTTACAGGCGGGATTTTTTTGTCAAAGACTGAACAGGTCTCGCCGGAATGTGGTCAATGACTTTATGTCGCGGCGCAGAAAGGTCTTGAACGGGAAGGGAAATGCCGGGTGCCGCGTGACACGCTGACAGGCTCGCGGATCCGCGAGCGGCGCACCATGACGGGCATGAAGCAGGCCGATCTTGCACGCTCTGCGGGAATCTCTGCTTCGTACCTCAACCTTATTGAGCACAATCGCCGGAGAATCGGCGGAAAGCTGCTGCTCGATATCGCAGGCATCCTCGGGGTCGAGCCGGCACTTCTGACAGAGGGCGCCGAGGCCACCCTGATCGCCACCCTGCGCGAAGCGGCCTCCGACCGGCCCAAGGCCGGCGCCGAGACGGACCGCGCGGACGAGTTCGCCGGGCGTTTCCCCGGCTGGGCGCGGCTGCTGGCCGAATCCCACGGGCGCATCGCCGCGCTGGAGCGCAGCGTCGAGACGCTGACAGACCGTATGGCGCACGATCCGCACCTGGCGGCCTCGCTGCACGAGATGATCTCGACCGTGACCTCGATCCGGTCGAGTGCCTCGATCCTGGCCGAGCCGGGGGATCTCGACCGCGAGTGGCGCGAACGGTTCCACCGCAACATCCGCGAGGACAGCACGCGGCTGGCCGAGGCGAGCCGGGGGCTCGTTGCCTACCTCGAGGCGAGCGGCGATGCGGCCGCCGAAACCGGCGCGCCGCAGGAAGAGGTGGATGCGGCGCTCGACGCAGTGGACCACCATCTGCCGCAGCTCGAGGCGGGCTGCGCACCGGAGGAGGTGGCGGCCACGCTTGGCGAGGGGCTGTCGGTCACGGCGCGGGCACTGCTGGAAGACTGGTGCCGCCGCTATGCTGCTGATGCGGCGGCGCTGCCGATGTCGCGCCTGGTGGCGGAAGTGGAGGCGCAGGGCCCGGACCCGGCGGCGCTGGCCGAGGCGCTGGGCGCAGATCCGGCGCTGGTGATGCGGCGGCTGGCGGCCTTGCCGCCCGAGGTCATGGCCGACCGGCTGGGGCTCGCGATCTGCGATGCCTCGGGTGTGCTGATCTTCCGCCGGCCGCTGCCGGATTTCCCGATGCCGCGCTTCGGGGCGGCCTGTCCGCTCTGGCCGCTCTACCGGGCGCTGGCGCGCCCCATGGTGGTGGTCTCGGCCCCGCTGGCGCAGCCGGGCCGGGCGCCAACGCTATGGGCCGATGCGGTGGCCGTGCCGCGCGACGGGCCAGGGCGCGGGCGCGATCCGGTCTGGCAGGCGCACATGCTGATCCGGCCCATCCCGTCCGAGCCGCCGACGGCGGATGCCGCGCAGGAGGTGGGCGTCGACTGCCGCATCTGCCCGCGCGAGAACTGCCCGGCGCGCCGGGAGCCGTCGATCCTTGGAGGGGTAGCGCCATCGCGCTTTTGACAGGGGCGCGGGGATTGGACATAAATGCCATGTTCGTATGACACGCACTGAAAAAACGGCGCGGCGCGGACAATGGGGGGAGAGGGATGAACGGCCATGTGCTGCTTATCGAGGACGAACCGAACATCATCGAGGCGATCAGCTTCATCCTGTCGCGGGAGGGGTGGCGCGTGGATACCCATTCGCAGGGCAGTGATGCCGTAGAGCACGTGCGCCGGACCGGCCCGGACGTGCTGATCCTGGATGCCATGCTGCCGGGGCGGTCCGGCTTCGACATCCTGCGCGACCTGCGGGACGATCCCCAGATGTCGGCCCTGCCGATCCTGATGCTGACCGCCCGCGGCCAGAGCAAGGACCGCGAGCAGGCCGAACGCGCGGGCGTGAGCCGCTTCATGACCAAGCCCTTCTCCAACGCCGAGGTGCTGGACGCCGTCAGGGCGCTGTCGGAGGCATGAGCGAGACCGGCGGCCCGCGCCGGGCGCGGCCTCCGCTGTTTCTGGAGCGTCGCAGCTACCGCCGCCGCCGCCTGATCGACGCCGCCCGCCTGCTGCCGGTGCTGGGGCTGATGCTCTGGCTTGTGCCGCTGCTCTGGGGGATCGGCGGACGGACGGTCAGCGCCTCGGGCGCGGGCATTTACATCTTCGCGATCTGGGTCCTGCTGATCCTGGCGGCGGCGGTCTTTGCAGTCACGCTGGGCCGGAGCTCCGAGACCCCGCGCCAGATCGATCCCGAGACGGCGGCCGAGGAGGAGCGCCCGCCGTGGTGACGCTCAACACGCTCGCGGCCTTTGCGCTGGCCTACGTGGGGCTGCTCTTCGGCGTGGCCTTCGTCGCCGAGCGGGCCGCGCGGCGGGGGCGGGGCCGATGGCTGCGGGCGCCGCTGGTCTACACTCTGTCGCTGTCGATCTACTGCACGGCCTGGACCTTCTACGGCGCTGTCGGGTCGGCCGTTCGCACGGGGTTCGAGTACCTGACCATCTACCTCGGCCCGAGCCTTGTCATGATCGGCTGGTGGTGGGTCCTTCGCAAGCTGGTGCTGGTGGGGCGCAGTCAGAGGATCACCTCGGTCGCGGACCTGATCTCGTCGCGCTACGGCAAGTCGAACCTGCTGGGCGTGGGGGTCACGATCCTCGCGCTGGTGGGCACGACGCCCTACATCGCCCTGCAGCTTCAGTCCGTGACGCTGAGCGTCGGGGTCTTTGCCCACCCCGGCGCGGCGCGCGAGGCCGGGGACGCCACGGCGCTTTACGTGGCCATGGGGCTTGCGCTTTTCACGGTGATCTTCGGGACCCGGAACCTCGACGCGAACGAGCGGCACCACGGCGTCGTCATGGCGATTGCGGTGGAATCGGTGGTGAAGCTGACCGCGCTGCTGGCGGTCGGGGTCTTCGTTACCTGGGGTGTCATGGGCGGGATCGGCGGCACGCTGGAGCGGATCGACGCATCCGAGCTGGGGCAGGTGCGCATGGACGGCGGCCGCTGGGTGGGGCTCACCCTGTTGTCTGGCATGGCGCTCCTGTGCCTGCCCCGCATGTTCCAGGTCATGGTGGTCGAGAACGACAGCGATGCGCAGCTGCGCGTCGCGTCCTGGGCCTTCCCGCTTTACCTCATGCTCATGAGCCTCTTCATCGTGCCGATCGCGGTGGCGGGGCTGGAACTGCTGCCCGCGGGTGCGAACCCCGACCTTTTCGTGCTGACCGTGCCGCTGTCGCAGGGGCAGGACGCGCTGGCGGTGCTGTCCTTCCTGGGCGGGTTCAGTTCAGCCACCTCGATGGTGATCGTGGCGGCCATTGCCGTGTCGACCATGGTGTCGAACCACATCGTCATGCCCCTCTGGCTGCGCACCCGCGGTCCGGGGGCAAGCGTGTCGGGGGACGTGCGCGACGTGGTGATGCTGTCGCGGCGGCTGTCGATCATCGGCGTGCTGCCGCTGGGCTATCTCTACTACCGCACCTCGGGCGGGGGCGAGGCGCTGGCCACCATCGGGCTGGTGTCCTTCGTGGGGATCTCGCAGGTGTTGCCGGCGATGCTGGGCGGGCTGTTCTGGCGCGGGGCGACACGCGTCGGTGCGCTGACGGGCCTGACGGTGGGTTTCGTTCTGTGGCTCTACACGCTGTTCCTTCCGAGCTTCGGTGAGGGGGTGATCCTGCCGCGCGCCGTCTTCGACGCCGGACTGTTCGGGCTGGGCTGGCTGCGGCCGCATGCGCTTTTCGGGTTGGAGGGGATGGACCCGCTGATGCACGCGCTGATGTGGAGCATCGCGCTGAATACCGTGACTTTCTTCGCGGCCTCGCTGGTGAGCTTCCCCTCGCCGCTGGAGCGGCTGCAGGGCGCGCAGTTCGTGAGCATCGAGCTGACGCCCGGCCCGACCCGAAGCTGGAGCGGCGGGCCGGCAGAGGTCGAGGACCTGATGATCATGACGCAGCGCATTCTTGGCGCGGGCGAGGCGCAGGCTCTTTTTGCAGCTGAGGCGCGGCGGCAGGGCGTGGAGGGCAACCTGCCCGATCCCAGCCCCGATTTCCTCGAGACGCTGGAGCGGAAGCTATCAGGCTCGGTCGGGGCGGCGACGGCGCATGCCATGGTGGGGCAGATCGTGGGCGGCATGTCGGTCTCGGTCGAGGATCTGATGGCCGTGGCCGACGAGACGGCGCAGATGATGGAGTATTCCGCACGCCTCGAGGCACAGAGCAAGGAGCTGGCGCGGACCGCGGCGCAGCTGCGTAGCGCTAACGACAAGCTGACCCGGCTCTCGGTGCAGAAGGATGCCTTCCTGTCGCAGATCAGCCACGAGCTGCGCACGCCCATGACATCAATCCGGGCGTTTTCCGAGATCCTGAGGGATGGTGAGGGGCTGAGCGCGGAGGCGGCGAGCAAATATGCCTCGATCATCCACGACGAGGCGCTGCGGCTGACGCGGCTGCTCGACGACCTGCTGGACCTGAGCGTGCTGGAAAACGGGCAGGTCAGCCTCAACGTGCGCAGCGGCTTGCTGTCGGAACTGCTCGACCGGGCGATCGCGAGCGCGCGCTCGGACGAGGCCGGGCAGGCGCTGCGGATTCTGCGCGATCCGGCGGCCGAGCGCGTCTGGATCTCGACCGACCTCGACCGGCTGGCGCAGGTTTTCATCAACCTTGTCTCGAATGCGCGGAAGTATTGCGACGCCCCGGTTCCGGAGCTGCGCATCCGCGTGGGGCAGGCCGAGGGGCGGATCAGGGTGGATTTCATCGACAACGGGTCGGGCATCGCAGCCGAGGCGCGCGACGTGATCTTCGAGAAGTTCGCCCGCGTGAGCGACCGCGAGGCCGGCGGGGCAGGGCTCGGGCTGGCGATCTCGCGCCAGATCGTGACCCGGCTGGGGGGCGAGATCAGCTACCTTGCGGACGAGGGCGGGGCGGCTTTCCGGATCGAGCTGCCGCTCGATATCGCCATGGCGGCGCAGTGAATTCCCGGCAAGGCTAAAGTCCGCCTTAACCAAATCGCCTCCATAACCGATCGAAGAGGCGGTGCATGACGGGCAATTCGGTTTCATGACAGAAGCGATGCGACAGGACGTTCTGGGTCAGAAGGCTCAGGCGGCCCGCCGGGCCTACGAGGCCCGTGCGATGTCGCCTGCAAAAGCTTTGCGACGGGCGCTTTCGCGCACTGCCGACCTGCTGTGGGACCTGGCATTGGTCACGCAGGGCGTCTCGCAGGAGATGCTGGACCAGGACGGCGTGATCGAGGCGCTGCGCCCCGGCGAGCTGCTGTTGCTGCTCGACGGGCCCGACGGCGCCGTGGGCCTGGTCTCGATCGACCGGGAACTGATGACCGGCCTGATCGAGGTGCAGACGATCCAGCAGGTCACGCAGATCCCGGTCGAGAATCGTCCGCTGACCCCCACAGACGCGGCCATGATGGCGCCACTGATCGACGGCACGCTGGGGCGCCTTGTCGAGAATCTCGAGGGGCATCCGATCTGTCCGCAGCTCGACGGCTACCGTTTCGGCGCCATGATCGAGGATTCGCGCGGTGCCAGCCTGCTGCTTGACGCGTCGAGCTATCGGCTGTTCCGCGTGTCCATGGATCTCGCGCTCGGGCGGCGGCGGGGCGAGATGCAGCTCATCTTCCCCGAGCGCGACCTGCGCAACAGCAGCTTCGGCGCGCCCGATGCGCTGGGCCCCTACGAGAAGCGGGTGAAGCTGCTGCCGGCGAAGCTGGACGCGGTGCTGGCGCGGGTGCGCATTCCCCTGCGCAAGGTCCGGGGGCTGAAGCCGGGCGAGCTGATCCCGTTGCCGCCCGAGGTGCTCGACGGGGTCGAGCTGCTGGCGGGTGAGGGCAAGATCGTGGCGCGCGGCAGGCTGGGCCAGCTCAACGGGATGCGCGCGGTGCGCCTGACCTGGCCCGAGATGGCGGGCGGGGGCGAGGGGCCCGGTGACCTGCTCGATGGCGAGGGGTTCGATGCGGAGGATGCCGCGGGCGGGCTTGCCGCCCTGTCGGCGCCGGAGGACGCGGGCAGCGACTTCGATTTCGGCGGCATGGACAGCGGTTTCGAGGCCGAGGAAACGCCCGATTTCGGCGGCTTCGGCGGGGATGAACCCGAGGAGCTTCCCGACCTGCCGTCGCTCGATTTCGACGGCGGCGGGGATTTCGACTTCTCGTCGGTGGATGCCGCGGGCGAGGGCGGGGAAGAGCTCCCCGACCTCGGAGACTTCGCGGGCGGGTCGATGGACTTCGACTTCGAAGACACCGACGACTCGTAACCTGCGGGCCTAGCGCCCGCCGGCGGCCTCGAGCGTGGGACGCATGCCGGACAGGTCGTAGCCGGCCTTCTGCGCGGTGGCGAGGATGTCGTCGACCGGCATCTCGCGGGCCTGCGACAGCGCCCAGATGACGGTACAGCGGGTGCCCGAGGCGCAGTAGGCAAGCACTGGGCCCTCGGCCTCGGTCACCATGTCGTTCTGTGCCGCGACGTTGTCGGGCGTCATGGTCTGGTGGGTCAGGGGCAGCACCTTGAAGGTGAGGCCCTCTGCCTCGACCGCCTTGCGCAGTGCCTCGGCCTGGTGGCTCGGGGGCACTTCTGCGTCGGGGCGGTTGCAGATCACCGTGGTGATGCCGGCGGCCTTGATTGCGGGCACGTCCTCCACGGAGATCTGGGGCGATACGGAATAGCGGGGGGTGATCTGGCGAATGTCCATGGCTCTACGGTTATTCAGCGGGAACCGCCCTGTCCAGTTGCCTGCGCGCTGCGGGGGCCATCAACATGCCTCCGAGCATGGCAGCGACGAAAATATAGAGCCCCGGGCCGCCGTAGGTGAGCGAGGCGATGGCGGGGCCGGGGCAGAGCCCGACCAGCCCCCAGCCGATCCCGAAGAGCACCGAGCCGAGGATCAGCTTGGTGTCGATCTTGCGCGAGGGCGGCGGCGGCAGCGGCTGTCCGGTGAGAGCGGTCACGTGGCGGCGGCTCAGCGCCCAGGCGAGCCCCATGGGGATCATGGCTCCGCCCATGACGAAGGCGAGCGTCGGGTCCCAGTCGCCGAAGACGTCGAGCCAGCCCTGCACCTTTGCGGTGTCGGTCATGCCCGAGATGAAGAGACCGGCGCCGAAGAAACTGCCGGAGAGGAGCGCGATGAAGAGGCGGAGCATCAGATGACCCCCAGGAGGTGACGGAAGACCAGAACGCCGACGCCGCCGGCGAGGATGTAGCAGCCCGTGGCGACGAAGCCGCGCAGCGAAAGCCGCGACATCCCGCAGACGCCGTGACCGGAAGTGCAGCCATTGGCGAGCCGCGTGCCGGTACCGACGAGCACGCCTGCGATGGCCAGGACGGGCCAGTTGTCGGTGATGTGGGTGTCGACCACGCCGTAGAAGGGCATGAGCAGCACCGGCAGCAACACGACCCCGGCGAGGAAGATCAGGCGTTCGCCCGCCGTGCTGCGGCCCGAGCCGTCGATCAGTCCGCCGATGATGCCCGAGGCGCCCATGATGCGCCCGTTGCCGAGCAGGTAGATCGCCCCGCCCGTGCCGATCAGCAGCCCGCCGATCAGACCCCAGATCCAATCCATTGGCATTCTTGCGTTTCCTTGTCCGTTCGGGCGCAGCCCGCATCCCGAGAGGATGCGCGCCGCGTTCCCTGCGTGAATGAGTGTGTCGTGCTCAGAGCTTGTTGACGGGGACCTTGAGGAAAACGTCGCCCTTCTCGTCGGCGGGCGGCATCTGGCCTGCGCGCATGTTCACCTGCAGCGAGGGGATGATGAGCCGCGGCATGTCGAGCGAGGCGTCGCGGGTGTCGCGCATCTTCACGAAGTCCTCCTGCGAGCGGCCGCCGCCCACGTGGACGTTCTGCGCCTTCTGCTCACCCACCGTGGTCTCCCAGGCATAGTCGTCGCGGCCCGGCGCCTTGTAGTCGTGGCCGACGAAGATGCGGGTCTCGTCCGGCAGGGCGAGGATCTTCTGGATCGAGCCGTACATGGTCTCGGATGAGCCCCCGGGGAAGTCGCAGCGCGCGGTGCCGAAATCGGGCATGAAGAGCGTGTCGCCGACAAAGGCGGCGTCTCCGATGACGTAGGTGAGGCAGGCGGGCGTGTGGCCCGGCGTGTGCAGCACGTCGCCGCGCAGCTGGCCGATGTGGAAGCTGTCGCCCTCCTCGAAGAGGCGGTCGAACTGCGAGCCGTCGCGTTGGAACTCGGTGCCCTCGTTGAAGACCTTGCCGAAGGTGTCCTGCACGATGCGGATGCGGTCGCCGATGCCGATCTTGCCACCCAGACGCTCCTGCAGGTAGGGCGCCGCGCTCAGGTGGTCGGCGTGGACGTGGGTTTCGAGCAGCCACTGCACCTCGAGCCCGTTGTCGCGCACGAAGTCGACGATGGCGTCCGCCGAGCGGGTGTCGGTGCGGCCCGAGGCGTAGTCGAAGTCGAGCACGCTGTCGACGACGGCGCAGGCCGTGCCCGCGGGGTCGCGCACGACGTAGGAAACGGTGTTGGTGGCTTCGTCGAAAAAGGCTGTGACCTGCGGTGCGTTCATGGCGGTGTCCTCCGGTTGCAGGTTTCATATAACAAAAAAAGAATATGTTTCAAGACCCGGATTTGACCTGCCGCAAGGTGGTTCGGGCGGGTTCGCGCTAGTCTTTTTTCCATAGGGTTCGCCGCAGGCCGATTCCTTTTCCCGGATCAGGTCTTGTGCGACTCGCACCCCGCGGGCAGTCTTGGCGACACGAGGTCCGGTTGGGAGGCCGGGCTGGCGATTTGCCGCTCTCAAGGGGGAATACAGTCGCGGTGGCACTCGCACCGCGTTCACTACGGCAATGGGAGGACGCCATGACCGAAAGACTATTCGACAGGATCGAGACGCTTCGGACAGAGATCGAAGCCGCCGACGCCGGCAAGCGTGCGGTTCTCATCACGCGGCTGGAACAGATGGTCGACATGCTCAATGCGAAGGGGAAGCGCCCGCCCGCCTGGGCGCGCGACACCCTGCGTGATTACGAGGATGACAGCGTCGAGGACCGTTTCGACAACATGCCGATCTGACCGGCACTTTGTTGCCGGCAAGACAACCGCCTGACCGGCCCCGGCCGGTCAGGCCAGGAAGATACCGACGATCACCAGCATGAGGCCGAGCGTGGAGAGCATGAGAGCGCCCATGTTCACGGGCATCATGCGCTTGAGGACCGCGCGCAGGGCCTCGTCGTCGAGCTGCGCGCGACGCGCCCCCCAGACTTTCGCGATAGACCAAAGCAGGCCGGCCAGTCCCAGGACGGACAGCACGGCACCGATCCAGATCAGCCATTCCATGCGGGGTTTCCTCTTGCGGCGTTCCCGGGGGCGGTAGCCGAGCGGGGGCGGCGCCGCAACCCCTTGATGGGCGGCGGGCGGGGCGCTACTCAACCGCATCCAGGGACACAAGGAGCGCCAGAGGCATGCGGGCGCGAGGATCGAGGAGCACGCGATGGACCCCCAGGAAACGTCGAACGACGCCGTCGGCGCCGAACGCCTGCGCTCTTTTGTCGAGCGTGTCGAACGGCTCGAGGAAGAAAAGCAGGAGGTGGCCGACCAGATCAAGGAGGTCTTCGCCGAGATCAAGGGCGAGGGCTACGATACGGCGGCGATCCGTTCCATACTGAAACGGCGCAAGCAGGACCCCGACAAGCTGGCCGAGCAGGAAGCCGTGCTAGATCTCTACATGAGCGCGCTGGGCATGTCCTGAGCGCGGCTGACAGACCGGAACGAGGAA
>CAYNKL010000011.1:15162-52398 GCA_964397775.1 uncultured Rhodobacterales bacterium
GCGGCCCCTTTATCGTTGGGTGGTGTTGGTCCCGTGGAGGGGGCTCTGCCCCCGTCGCGGCTGTGCCGCGACTCCCCCGGAATATTTGTGCCAAGAAGAAGCGGGGCGCGCGGCGCGGTGCGGCCCCGGTCAGGCCTTCATGTCGCCGGTGTCCATGAAGCGCTGGTGCCAGGAGAGCGCCTCGCCCGGGATCGAGGGGGCGTGGCGGCCGAAGGAGGCCGTGGCGGCGCGGGCGCGGTAGTCCTGCAGCATGGGACGGTAGGCGGGGTGGGCGCAGTTCTCGACGATGAGGTCGGCGCGCTTGCGTGGGGGAAGGCCGCGCAGGTCGGCGAGGCCCTGTTCGGTGACGATCACCTGCACGTCCTGGCTGATGTGGTCCACGTGGCTGACCTGCGGCACGATGGCCGAGATGGCGCCGCCCTTGGCGGTCGAGGGGGTCATGAAGATCGAGAGATAGCCGTTGCGGGCGAAATCGCCCGAGCCGCCGATGCCGTTCTGGATCTTACTGCCCATGATGTGGGTGGAGTTCACGTTGCCGTAGATGTCGGCCTCGATCAGGCCGTTCATGGCGATGCAGCCGAGGCGGCGGACGAGCTCGGGGTTGTTGGAGATGTCCTGCGGGCGCAGGATCAGCTTGTCGCGGAAGTATGCGGCGTTGTCGTTGAACCAGGCCGCGCGTTCGGGCGAGAGCGAGAAGGCGGTGGCGGAGGCCATGCGCAGCGTGCCGCTTTCGATCATGTCGAGCATGCCGTCCTGGATCACCTCGGTGAAGGCGGTCATCTGCTCGAAGGGGGCCGCGATGAGACCTGCCATGACGGCGTTGGGCACGTTGCCGACGCCCGACTGCAGGGGCAGGAGGCTTGGCGGCAGGCCGGCGCGGCGGGCCTCCCACTTCAGGAACTCGAGGATGTGGCCGGCGATGGCCTCGGCGGTGGCATCGGGCGGGCTGAAGGGCGCGTTGCGGTCCGGCGCCTCGGTTTCGACCACGGCGACCACCTTGTCGGGATCGACGCGGAAATGCGGCTGGCCGATGCGATCGTCGGATTTCAGCAGCGGGATCGGCACGCGGTTCGGCGGCAGGGCTGTGCCGTAGTAGATGTCGTGCATGCCGTCGAGCATGGGGGTCTGCCAGGCGTTGACCTCGAGGATCACCTTGTCGGCGATGTCGAGCCAGGTCTTGTTGTTGCCGACCGAGGAGGAGGGGATGAGATCGCCCTCGGGCGTGATGCCAGAGATTTCGATCACCGCGGTGTCGAGGGGGCCGAGGAAGCCCTCCCAGGCCATGGGCGCGACCTGGCTGAGGTGCATGTCGAAGTAGTCCATCTCGCCCGCGTTGATCTTTTGCCGCGCGATGGGGTCGGAATTGTAGGGCATGCGGAACTCGATCCCGTCGGCCTTGGCCAGCGCGCCGTCGAGCTCGGGGCCGGTGGAGGCGCCACTCCAGACGCGCACCTTGAAGGGATCGCCCGCGGCGTGCCCGGCCTCGATCCGGGCGGCGAGCGCACCGGGGACGGCCTTGGGATAGCCCGATCCGGTGAAACCGCTCATGCCGATGGTGTCGCCGTGGTGGATGAACCCGGCGGCGGTCTCGGCGTCGGTGACCTTTGCGCGAAGTTTTTCGTTTGCGATGCGGGACATGGGGGCACTCCGGTCTGGCTGGCGCGTTTCGCGCCGAGGCTTGATGGAAAATGTCCCTCCGTTCAAACCGGAAAGGGTCTGAAAGGCGGAGATATGCGCGCCGGGGATCCGGTATGCACAAGATGCATGCCTTGTCCCGGCAGGCGGGATGGCGCGTCAGAGCACGCGGCGCAGGAAGGCGCGGGTGCGCTCGTGGCGCGGATTGCCGAAGAGGTCGGCCGGCGGGCCTTCCTCGGCGATGCGGCCCTGGTCGAGGAAGCAGACCCGGTCGGCCAGATCGCGGGCGAAGCCCATCTCATGCGTGGCGAGCACCATGGTCATGCCATCGTCGCGGAGCTGGCGCAGCACGTCGAGCACCTCGCCCACGAGTTCCGGGTCGAGCGCGCTGGTGATCTCGTCGAAGAGCATGATCTGCGGCTGCATGGCGAGCGCGCGCAGGATGGCGACGCGCTGCTGCTGACCGCCCGAGAGCTGGTCTGGGTAGCGGTCCATGCGGTCGGCAAGGCCGAAGCGGTCGAAGAGCGCGGTGACGGGGGCCTGAAGCTCGGCCCGGGAGAGATGTTTCACCCGCCGGGGCGCGAGCATGACGTTTTCCGCCGCGGTCATGTGCGGGAAGAGGTTGTAGGACTGGAAGACGATGCCGATGCGCTGGCGGATGGGCTGCGGGTCGAGGCCCGGTTGCGAGATGTCCTGCCCGTCGAGCAGCACCGCACCCTCGTCGATGGGTTCGAGCAGGTTCATGATGCGCAGGAGCGTGGACTTGCCCGAACCCGAGGCGCCGATCAGGCAGGTGAGGCTGCCCTCCTCGATGGCGAGGTCGATGCCGCGGATGACGGGGGTGGCGCCGAAGCTCTTCGTGACGCCCTGGAGATCGAGCAGGGCCATCAGCTGCGCGCCTTCTGCTGGCGCGCGAGCAGGTGGTCGGCGTAGCGCGTGGCGGGGATGGTGACGGCAAGGAAGATCAGCGCCGCGCCCACGTAGGGGGTGAAGTTGGCCAGCAGCGACTTGTAGACGCCCGCCTGCCGGAAGATCTCGACCGGGCCGATGAAGCTCAGCAGGGCCACGTCCTTCTGCAGGGCGATGAGCAGGTTCATGTTCGCGGGTACCACGCGGCGCACGGCCTGCGGCAGGATCACGTCGCGCATGACATGAGCCTCCGAAAGGCCCAGCGAGAGGGCGGCGGCGCGCTGGCTTTCGTGGATCGATTCGATGCCGGAGCGGATCACCTCGGCCACGTAGGCGGAGTAGACCAGCACCAGCGCGACGCTGCCCCAGAGGTAGGGCGAGTTCCAGGGCCGGGGCAGGCCGAGGCCGGGAATGCCGAAGCCCACGAGGTAGATCACGAGGATCACCGGCAAGCCGCGGAAGATGTCGATATAGGCGATGGCGGCGAGGCGCAGGGGCGTGAGCGCGGGGCGGCGGATACCGCGGGCGATGGCGGCGGCAAGCCCCAGAAGGGCGATGAGGGGCGCGCACCAGGCGAAGATGGCCACGTCCAGCAGGAAGGCACGCGCCAGCCCGGGGAGGGTCTCGAGGAAGATCTGCCCGTCGAAGAAGGCGCGCTGTACCGCGTCCCAGCCGGGGGCGCGGGGGATCAGCAGCACGAGGGCCAGCAGGACCGCGGCGGTGGAGCCGGCGGCGATCAGGTTGGCGCGGCGGCGTTGCCGGGCCTCGAAGATCTCGCGGCGGGTCTGGGTGGGATGGGGCATTTGGGACCTGGCGGCGGAGAAGGCTTGCGGGCGGGGAGGGGGCTCTGCCCCCGTCCCGTCGGGACTCCCCCGGGAGTATTTGGGCCAAGAAGAAGCGGCGGGGTCAGTCGATGACCGGCACCCCGGTCGCGTCCTGCAGCCATTCGGCCTCGAGCTCGGTGAGGGTGCCATTGTCGCGCAGGGTGGTGATGGCCGCGTCGACGCAGGGTTTCAGCGCGCTGCCCTCGGGCATGAGCATGCCGAAGCGGTCGGGGTTCTCGCTGCGCTCGGACGGGAACTGGCCGAGGATCACGCCGTCGTCGAGGGCCACCGCGGCGAGGTAGAGCGCGGTGGGCAGGTCGAAGAGGGCGGCGTCGATCTGGCCCGCCTTCATGGCGGCGGTCACGTCGGTGTTGTCGCCGTAGAGGCGCGGGTCGCGTTCGGGCGAGATCAGCGCCATGAGCACAGGGAGGGCGGTCGTGTTGGCATCGGCCCCCCAGAGCAGGCCCTTGAGGCTGTCGAGGTCGGGGTTGAGATTCTCGGCCTCGACCACGGGGGCGCGGGTCAGGACCGCCATGGCGGAGCTGTAGTAGGGCTCGGAAAAGTCCACCATGCGGTCGCGCTCGGGCGTGATGGAGAACTGCTGCATGTTGAGGTCGAAGTCCTTGGCGCCGGGCTGGATCGCCTGGTCGAAGGAGGTGCGGACCCAGGTGACGTCTTCGGGGGCGAAGCCCATCTCGGCGGCGACGGCATAGGCCACGGCGGCCTCGAACCCCTCGCCCGAGGCGGGGTCGTCGTTCAGCACCCAAGGGCTGTAGGCTGGATTGCCGGTGGCGATGGTGAGCGTGCCCTCGGAAATCGTCTGGCCCGCGGCGCAGTCGTTCTGGGCGAGCGCGGGGCCGGCGGCGAGACAGGCAAGCGCGACGGGAAGGAGGCGGTTCATGGCATGTGTCCCTGTGGTCGTCTTTTCGCCGCCAGCGTTGCGCCCGGGCGCGCGCTTGTCCAGAGGGAAGGCGGCCTCGCTTGAGGCTCCGGGCGGGCGCGCCTATACCTGCCGCGTCGTGAAGGACCAGTGGACGCCGTTTGTCGTGAAGGAAGAGCCCGCCGCCCGGCCGCCCGAGCCGAAGCCCAAGAAGATCGTCGACGGCGGCCTGCTGTTCCTTGCGGCCTTCACGCTGGCGAGTGGCCTGGGTGTCGCCTGGCGCTTCGGCGCGGGGCGGGCCTGGGAGATCGTGTTGGAGACTGGGGCCTTCATCGCGGTGCTGTCGCCCAAGATCGCGGCGGGTCTCTTCATTGCCGGGACACTGCCCATGGTGCTGCCGCGCGACCGGGTGGCCGCCTGGATCGGCGGCGAGAGTGGCTGGCGCGGGCTGGTGCTGGGCAGTGTCGCCGGGGCGGCCATCCCCGGCGGGCCGATGATCACCTTTTCGCTGGCGGCAGGGTTTGCCGCGGCGGGGGCCGACCTCGGGGCGGTGATCGCCTTCGTGTCGGGCTGGAGCCTTCTGAGCCTCAACCGGCTGCTGATCTGGGAGCTGTCCTTCCTGCCGCATGATCTTGTGGCGCTGCGGGTGCTGGCAAGCCTGCCCTTCCCGCTGCTGATCGGCTGGGGCGTCCGCGTGCTGGTGCGGAGGCAGACGGCATGAACATTCTGATCGGAACCCTGCTGATCGGCGGCGTGGCGGTCTGGCTGTACCTGGGTCTGCCCAACTCCGAATGGCGCCGGGCGGCCTGGCTTTCGACCTGGGAGATGGTCCGGTTCACCGCGCCGCGGATGGTCGTGGCGCTGCTGGGCGCGGGCTTCTTTGCCGAACTGCTGCCGCGAGAGCACGTGCAGGTGCTTTTCGGGGCGGATGCGCGCGTCACGGGCGCGCTGCTGGCGGCAGGGCTTGGTCCGCTGACGCCGGGCGGGGCCTTTGTCAGCTTTGCCATCGGGGCGGCGGCGCTCAAGGCCGGGGCCGCCCCGGTGGCGGTGCTCTCCTACGTCTCGTCCTGGTCGCTCTTCTCGCTGACCAAGATCCTCGCCTACGAGTCGCCGCTTCTGGGCAAGCGGGCGGTGCTGCTGCGAGTGGCGGTCAGCTGGCCCGTGCCGCTGGCCATCGCGGCGCTGGGCGGGCTGCTGTCGGCCTGAGCGCTCAGCAGGCGAGGCCGAGATCGCGCAGGTGGGCGAAGCCCTTGGGGATGTCGGCGGCATAGCGCATCTCAAGCACGAGGTGCGGCTGTGCGGGGCAGTCCGCCAGCGCCTTGAAGACCGAGGGCCAGAGGATCGTGCCTTCACCCGGGGGCCAGTGGCGGTCGGCGTAGCCGTCGAGGTCCTGGATGTGCACATGCGCGAGCTTTTCGCCCGCGTCGCGCAGGAAGTAGTCGACCGGCGGCGCGCCCGAGGTGTGGTGCGCGAGATGCGCGTGGCCCGTGTCGACCGAGAGCGCGATGGCCTCCGAGGCGAAGCTCTCGACCAGCGCGCGGCGGGTGGCCGGATCGGGATCGACGATGTTCTCGATCACCAGCGTCACGCCTTCCTGCGCGGCCTTGTCGACGACCGGGCGCATGGTGTCGTGGATGCGGGCGCGGTGGCTTTCGGCAGCGCCGGGGTGGTTCGGCATGTTGGCGCGGTCCCAGGGCGTGAAGGGCGAATGCAGCACCATCTGCCGGGCGCCCAGGGTGGCTGCGGCCTCGATCGCGGTCACGAAGCGCGCCGTGACAAGGGGTGCGATCTCGGGGTCGGGGGTGTCCATGTCGAGGCCGAGGAAGGGGCCGTGGATGCCGCGGCGGCCCTTGTGGCCGTCGAGGGCCTTGCGCGTCCGCTCGGCGTGCTCGCGCCAGTCGCCGAGCAGGGCGGCGGGGTCGATGAAGTCCTGGATTTCGATGTCGCGGTCGTCGTCGAAGAGCCAGTCGCGAAAGTCGGCGATGTCACCTGTCATCAGGCAGGCGCCGATGCGAAGCGGGGTCATGGGGGAGTTCCTTCGGGCTGATGTCCGCAGGTGTGTTCCGCCGATCTGCGACGCACCGATGTCAGGCGGGTGACATCTGGGTGAAATCCCGGCTCAGACCTCCTCGGCGCGAAGCGGGCTATAGTCGACCATGACGTGTTTGCGATAGGCGGGGCGATCGGCAAGGCGCTGGTAGTAGTCCTCGATCACCGGGTTCTTCTTGCGCTCGATTTCCATGTCGAACCAGCGATAGAAGACGTGGCCGAGGGTGAGATCGGCAAGGCCGGGTTCTTCGCCCGCCATGTAGGGGCTGTCGGAAAGCGGCTTGGCGATGACCTGGAGCAGGCCTTCGAAGCGGTCGATGGCCTCGAGCAGGGCGGCCTGGTCGCGCTCGGCCGCGGGGGTGCGGACCTGCCGCCAGAAGATCGGCGCGGTGAAGGCCGGCAGGAAGGTGGTCTTGCCCCATTCGGCCCACATGTCGGACTGCGCGCGCAGGGCAGGGTCCTCGGGCCAGAAGGGGCCGCCCGCGCCGTGGCGGGCGGCGATATAGCGGTTGATGGCTGCGCTTTCCCACACGACCGTCTTACCCTCCTTGACCACCGGGATCAGCCGGTGGGGCGTCATCTCGGCGAACTTGGGATCGTCGAGCCCGCCGTGATCGTGCCCGTAGTCCAGGCGCCGATGCTTCAGCCCGAGCTCACCCACCAGCCACATCACGAGCTGGACGTTGGATGAGGTGGCGCGCCCGTAGATGGTGATCATGTCTTTTCCCGCGTCAGAACGGGGCTTCGACGTCCCCCATGCGTACATAGACGGATTTGAGCTGGCTGTAATGCTCGATCGCGGCCTTGGCGTTCTCGCGGCCTACGCCGGACATCTTCACGCCGCCGAAGGGCATTTCGACGGGCGCGTCGTTGTAGGAGTTCACGAAGCAGGTGCCGGCGCGAAGCTGGCCGATGACGCGGTGGGCGCGGCTGATGTCGCGGGTGAAGACCCCGGCGGAGAGGCCGAATTCGGTGTCGTTGGCGCGGGTCACGACCTCATCCTCTTCCTCGAAGTCGAGCACCGCCATGACCGGGCCGAAGATCTCCTCGCGCGCGATGGTCATGTTGTCGGTGACGTCGGCGAAGATGGCGGGCGTCAGGTAATAGCCGGGCCGGTCGATCTGGTCGCCGCCGGTGACGAGGCGCGCGCCCTCGGCCAGGCCCTTGGCAAGGTAGCCCTTAACGATCTCCATCTGGCGTGCGCTGACCATGGGGCCGAAGTTCGTCTCTTCGTCCATCGGGTCGCCGATCACCGCCTGCGACAGGCGTTCGGAGAGGCGCTTCAGGAAGGCCTCCTTGATGCCCTTCTGCACGAAGACGCGGGTGCCGTTGGAGCAGATCTGGCCGGAGGAATAGAAGTTGGCGAGGATCGCGCCACCCACCGCATTGTCGAGGTCGGCATCGTCGAAGATGACCAGCGGCGACTTGCCGCCAAGCTCCATGGTCACGTGCTTCATCTGCTCGGCCGCGGTGGAATAGACCTTGCGGCCCGTGGGCACCGAGCCGGTGAGCGAGACCTTGGCCACGCGGGGATCGGTGATGAGCGCGTGGCCCACCGCGCCGTAGCCCTGCACGACGTTGAAGAGCCCTTTGGGGGCACCCGCCTCTTCGAGGATCTCGGCCAGCTTCAGCGCGCAGAGCGGCGTGACCTCGGAGGGCTTGAAGACCATGGCGTTGCCGCAGGCCAGCGCCGGGGCGGCTTTCCAGGCGGCGATCTGGGTGGGGTAGTTCCAGGCGCCGATGCCGACGCAGACGCCGAGGGGTTCACGCACGGTATAGGCCCAGTCCTCGCCCAGCGGGATGTGTTCGCCGGTAAGCCCACACGCGATGCCGCCGAAGTATTCCAGCGCGTCGGCGGCGCTGGTGGCGTCGGCCACGAGCGTTTCCTGCAGCGGCTTGCCGGTGTCGTAGGTTTCCAGCACCGACAGGTCATGGTTGCGTTCGCGCAGGATCTGGGCGGCGCGGGTCAGCACGCGGCCGCGTTCGCGGGGCGACAGCTTCGCCCATTCCTTCTGCGCCTCGGTCGCGGCGTCGAGCGCGCGGTCGATCACTTCCTGCGTGGCGGCATGGAGATTGGCGATCACCTCGCCCGTGGCGGGATAGATCACCGGCAGCGCGTCGCCCGCGCTGTCTTCGATGTAGGCACCGGCGACGTAGTGGCTGGCCTCGGGCTGCGTGGCATAGGACATTCGGGTCACCTCTGCTTGGTTTCCGGCGGGATAGGGAGCGGACCCGCGCGGGTCAATCTGGTTTCGCTTTTCGCGCCGCGTTGAGACCAGACGGCTCATTTCTTGCGCCATTCTGGACCGCCGCACTGGCCGCGGCAACGGGGCGGATGCAATGCTTTGCCCGTCGCCCCCGCCGGACCAAAGGAGTTCCGCCATGCCCAAGCCCCCCTCGCAGGCCCGCGCCGTCATCATCGGCGGCGGCGTGATCGGCTGTTCGGTCGCCTACCACCTGGTGCAGGAGGGCTGGGACGAGGTGGTGCTGCTGGAACGCAAGCGGTTGACCTCGGGCACGACCTGGCACGCGGCGGGGCTGATCGCGCAGCTTCGGGCCAGCAAGAACATGACCCGGCTCGCGCGCTATTCGCAGGAGCTTTACGGGCGGCTCGAGGCCGAGACGGGCATCGCCACGGGGTTCCGGCACACCGGCTCGATCACCGTGGCGCTGACCGAGGCGCGCCACGAGGAAATCCGGCGCCAGGCCGCCATGGCCCGCGCCTTCGGGGTCGAGGTCGACGAGATCACGCCGGAGGAGGTGGCGCAGAAGTACCCGCATCTGAACACCGAGGGTGTTCTGGGCGGTGTCTGGCTGCCGAAGGACGGGCAGGGCGATCCGGCCAACATCGCCCTGGCTCTGGCACGCGGTGCGCGCGATGGCGGGGCGCTGATCTGCGAGGGTGTGAAGGTCACGGGCGTGGCCCGCGACGGGCGGCGTGTGGCCGGCGTGGACTGGCAGGCCGAGGACGGCAGCACCGGCCATCTGGTCTGCGGGCTGGTGGTGAACTGCGCGGGCATGTGGGCGCGCGAGGTGGGCAAGATGGCCGGCGTGAACGTGCCGCTGCAGGCCTGCGAGCATTTCTACATGCTGACCGAGAGCATCCCCGACCTCGGTGCGCTGCCGGTGCTGCGGGTGCCGGACGAATGCGCCTACTACAAGGAGGACGCCGGAAAGATCCTGCTGGGCGCCTTCGAGCCGGTGGCCAAGCCCTGGGCGCTGGACGGCATCCCCGAGGATTTCGAGTTCGACCAGCTGCCCGACGACGTGGATCATTTCGAGCCGATCCTGATGGACGCGGTGAACCGCATGCCGGTGCTGGCACAAACCGGCATCCATACCTTCTTCAACGGACCCGAGAGCTTTACCCCCGACGACGCCTATCACCTCGGGCTTGCGCCCGAGATGGATAACGTCTGGGTGGCAGCGGGTTTCAACTCGATCGGCATCCAGTCGGCGGGCGGCGCGGGCAAGGCGCTGGCGGAATGGATGACCACGGGGCGCAAGCCCTTCGATCTGGGCGACGTGGACATCGCGCGGATGATGCCCTTCCAGAACAACCGGCGCTACCTGGCCGAACGCGCGACCGAGACGCTGGGGCTGCTCTACGCCGACCACTATCCCTACCGTCAGAAGGCCACGGCACGGGGTGTGCGCCGGTCGCCGCTGCACGCGCATCTGGCAGAGCGCGGCGCGGTCTTCGGCGAGGTCGCGGGCTGGGAGCGGGCCAACTGGTTCGCGAAGCCGGGGCAGGCGGCGGAATACGCCTATTCCTGGAAGCGGCAGAGCTTCTTCGACAACGTGGGCGACGAGCTGCGCGCCGTGCGCGAGCGCGTGGGGCTTTACGACATGTCGAGCTTCGGCAAGCTGCGGGTCGAGGGTCCGGACGCCGCGGCGGTGCTGAACCGCATCTGCGGCGCGGAGATGGACGTGGCCGAGGGCAAGATCGTCTACACCCAGTTCCTGAACGAGGCAGGCGGGATCGAGGCCGACGTGACCGTCTCCCGGCTGTCCGAGACCTGCTACCTTGTCGTGACCCCGGCAGCGACGGTCCGGGCCGAGGCCACGTGGATCAGGGCGCACATGGGCGAGGCGCGCTGCGTCGTGACCGACGTAACCTCGGGCGAGGCGGTGCTGGCCGTCATGGGGCCGCTGTCGCGGAAGCTTCTGTCGCGCGTGTCCCCCGACGATTTTTCGACCGGCGCCTTTCCCTTCGGCACGGCGCGCGAGGTGGAGATCGGCATGGGACTCGCCCGCGCGCACCGGGTGTCCTACGTGGGTGAGCTGGGCTGGGAGATCTACGTCAGCGCCGACATGGCCGCGCATGTCTTCGAGGTTCTGGAAGAGGCGGGCACGGACCTTGGCCTGACGCTTTGCGGGCTGCACATGATGGACTGCGCGCGGCTGGAAAAGGGGTTCCGCCACTTCGGCCACGACATCACCTGCGAGGATCACGTGCTGGAGGCGGGCCTGGGTTTTGCCGTGTCGAAGACCAAGACCGGCTTCATCGGGGAACGCGCCGTCGCCGAGCGGCGCGGGGCGCTGCGCAAGCGGCTGGTGCAGTTCCGCCTGACCGATCCCGAGCCGCTGCTCTATCACCATGAACCGCTTCTGCGGGATGGCGAGATCGTCGGCTACCTGACCTCGGGCGCCTACGGGCACTACTTGGGGGCGGCGGTGGGCATGGCCTATGTGCCCTGCGAGGGCGAAAGCGCCGAGGCGGTGCTGGCCTCGCGCTACGAGATCGACGTGACGGGCACGCGGGTGCCTGCAGAGGCGTCGATCAAGCCGTTTTTTGATCCGAAAGGTGAACGCATGCGTGGCTGAAAGACGGAGGCGCGCATTTCACGTCGCGAGGGGAGATTGCCGAATTGAGGCGTAAATAAGGCCGACGCAAGAGATTCAGGCTCTGAAGTTTACGTAGCGTAATAGCGAGGGATTGTTTCTGATTTCTTCTTTGTCTGAGCCGGGACTGGGCAATCTATAATAACTCAGGCGAGGTCAATTGCGATCATTCCGTTCGATTGCGCCAATTCGTTTCCAAAACGGAAAAAGGGCCGCGTGTGGGGCGCGGCCCTTCTAGTACCAACCGGTCAGATCCTGCCGTGTGCCGGTCACGGGCAAGACGACCGGACAGCCCGGAATGCGGTTGTCTGTGTCCCCTGCAACGACCTGATGGGGGTCATGGTCATCCGGAGGGCCGCACTTCGACCCAGGCGTCTTTCGTTCACTGGTTGCAGAACCCATTGGAAACGCGGACCGATCTTGCCCCTGGGCACAAGCCCGTGGGCAAACTCGTCCGGCCCCGACATGAGCCCTGCGGCAGGCAGGCCGGGTTTCGACCCAGCGCTGCACCCCCGCCGGGGCTCCTACAAATTTCTTACTCTTTGACCTTTGGGACCCGAGATGCCCGGAAATTACAAACCCGTCACATTGAAGCCCTGAACCAGTGAGCCATTTCTAATCCAGCCCGCCCCACGTGGGAAAGTCGTTTTTCGGTTGCGCCAGATGTATTCACGTCGCATTCATAGATTTCGACATGCGAAAGCGGATCGCGGCATATGCCAATATGATGTAAGACAATGGCAAATCGCGCTTCCGGGTCCCGATTGCGCGGGTTTATCGGCGCGGGAGCTGCAATTATTGCCATGACGAACCAAGGTGCGCGACACGCCCGAAGACGCGGCAGGGGCGTCATCGGATTGACGATCCTTGCGCAGGGCACATAGGTTCAGGGTTGCTGAACGTACGCTTCACGTCATGTCAGGTGTCGTTCAATGGTATTTGGAGGACGCGTGCATGTCAGGCGACAAGGTCGCGAGCGGAATTGCCGGGCTGGATCAGGTGCTCGATGGTGGATTCCCCCGCAACAGGATCACATTGGTCGAGGGCGCGCCGGGTACGGGTAAGACGACGGTGGGGCTGCAGTTCATGCTGGCCGCGGCCGAACGTGGCGAGCGTGCGCTCTTCTTCAGCGTCGCACAGTCCGAGGGCGAGCTTCGCATGATCGCCGAGTCCCACGGCATGGACTTGTCGAAGATCTGGGTCCGGTCCTCGGAAATCGACGAGCGCCCCGAAGACAGCGCCATCTCGGTCGACAGCAGCGAGAGTTCGCTGGCACAGCTCGTGCATGACGTGACCGAGGCGATCAACACCGTGAAGCCCGACGTCATGGTCTTCGACTCGCTGCTGGAGCTTCGCCTGCTGTCTTCCGGCAGCGTGGCCTATCGTCAGAACCTTCTCGCGCTGCGCCAGAAGATCCGCCATGCCGAGGTCACGGCGCTTCTGCTGGATCACGTGGCAGACGATCCGGCATCGGGTCACGAGCAGGGGATCCTGCATGGTGTGCTCAAGCTGGAAGCCATCCTGCCGCCGATCGGCAGCATGCATCGGCGCCTGAGCGTGGTGAAGATGCGCGGGTCGAAGTTCCGCGAGGGCTACCACGACTTTCGCATCCGCTCCGGCGGCGTCTCGGTATTTCCCCGGATCGTCCCCTCCGAGAACGACCCGGGCTCGGTCACGCTGGAACAGCTCGGGATCGAGGACGAGACCCTGTCTCGCATGCTGGGCGGCGGGCTGGAGTTCGGAACCACTGCGCTGATCGCCGGGCAGGCGGGCAGCGGGAAGTCGACGCTTTCGACGCTGTTTGCGCGCCAGGCCGCGCTGCAGGGAAAGGAGGCCGCGCTCTTCCTCTTCGAGGAACGGCCCGAGATCTTCCAGGCGCGGTCCTCGAGCCTTGGCATGCCGCTCGAGGAGTCGATGAAGGCCGGAAAGCTCTCGCTGCGCCACTACGATCCGACCGAGGTCTCGCCGGGCGAGTTCTGCCGCGACGTGGTGGCTGCCGTCGAGCATGGCGCGCGCGTGGTGGTGATCGACAGCCTGACGGGCTATCTCAACGCGCTGCCCGACCGGGACAACGTGCTGACGCACCTGCACACGCTCCTGCAGTATCTCGCGCGGCAGGGGTGTCTTGTGCTGGTGACGCTGGCGCAGAAGGGGCTGCTGGGCGAACCGCCGGTTTCGGAGCTCGAAACCAGCTATCTGGCGGATTCGGTGATCATCCTGCGCCAGTACGCGCACCGCAGCCAGATCCGCCGCTCGATCGCGGTGCTGAAGAAGCGCCACAGCGTCCATGAACGGGGCATTCAGGAGCTTGTGATCCGGCCCGGTGCCGTCGAAGTGATCGAGCTCTCGCCCGAAGCGGCGGAAAGCGCCCAGGCTGCGCAGCAGATGACCGGTGCCTGAGCCGGAGCAGGACGGTATGGAACTTCCTGCCATCATCCATGCGCCGCTGGGGCGTGACGCCGAGAATATCGCGGCGGAACTGGCCGTGGCCGAGATCGCGACGCGGATCTGTGATGACGGCACCAGCCTCTGGCGTGCGCTGTCGAACGCGGCGGTGCAACCGTTCCAGTCCATCATCATCTCGCAGGAAGGGGCGGGCCCCGAGACGGCCGAGGCGCTGATCGCGCTCAAGAGCGAGGAACCCTCCTGGGCCAATGTCCCGGTGCTCTTCCTCGTGACCGATCCCGAGAGCCCGCCCCCGGCCTGCCGCGCGCTGGACCGGGCCGATCCCGCGGTGCACTACATCATGCTGAAGCGTCCGGTGCGGGCGGATCTCTTGCGGGCCGTGGCCGTGAACTACCGTCAGACCCGGGCGCGCCAGTTCGAGACCCGTGACCTGCTGAAGCAGCTAACCGAAGCCGAAGAGCGGCAGCGCTTCCTTCTGAGCGAGCTGCGGCACCGGACACGCAACGCGATGGCAGTGCTGCAGGGTGTTTTCCGCCTGACCGCGCGGCGAGCGCAGTCGGTCGAGGAGCTGAGCGAGGCCTTCTCGCGACGGCTAAGCTCCATGGCGCAGGCCCACGACACGCTGTCCGGGGATCAGCCGGGCGGCGTGCTGGGCGACATCATCCGCGAGCAGGTGGAGCCCTACACGATCAATAATGCGCAGCTTGAAATGGAGGGCGAGGAGATCCGACTGCCGGGCAAGCTGAGCTTTGACCTGGCGGTGGTTCTGCACGAACTTGCGACCAACGCGGCCAAGTATGGCGCGCTTTCTGTCGCGCAGGGCTTCATCCGCGTCCACTGGACCATCGATGCCGGGGTGGTCGCAATCACCTGGCGCGAATGCGACGGTCCGCCGATCGAGACGCCCTCGCGCAAGGGGCTCGGCTCACAGCTGATCGAGGGCATGAACTTTCCGTCGGGCTCGCACGCCGAAAGCACCTTTGAACCCGAAGGGCTGGTGTGGCACGCCACGATCCGCCTTCCCGAGACCGAGGCACGCTGACCGGCCTCGCCATTCCCGAGGCCGATTCTCAGCTCGTCGCACGCCGCGACGCCAGATGTGGTGCTCGCGCGGGGGCGCCATTCGCCCAAAATGCAGGCGGAAGATCGAGATTTGTGAAATTTTAGTCACACTATAATTGCACTAATACTAAATTTTTCGTTCGCTGTCGGTAACGGGACGCAGTGGAGCGATCGCATGTCAGAGCGCCGGGTCGGGATCGATATCGGGGGGACCTTCACGGACTTCGTACTGAGCAGCGGGGCAAGCGGGTGCACGGCGCTGCACAAGATGCTGACCACGCCCGCCGATCCCTCTGTCGGTGCGCTGACCGGCCTCGACGAGCTGCTGGCCCGCGAAGGGCTGGCGGCGTCGGACCTGGCCGAGATCGTGCACGGCACCACGCTGGTCACCAACGCGGTAATCGAACGCAGGGGCGCGCAGGTCGGCATGCTGACCACCCAAGGGTTCCGCGACATCCTCGAAATGGGTAACGAGCAGCGCTACGACATCTACGATCTCGACCTGTCGTTTCCGGAGCCGCTCGTCTCGCGTGATCTGCGGCGCGAGGTGGCGGGGCGTCTCGATGCGCTGGGTCGCGAGGTGGTGCCGCTCGACGAGGCCGGCCTCATGGCCGAGGCCCGCGCCCTGCGCGAGGCCGGCTGCGAGGCGCTGGCGATCTGCTTCATGCACTCCTACCGCAACCCGGACCACGAGCTGCGGGCGGCCGAGCTGATAACGACCGAGTGGCCCGACATGGCGGTCTCGGTCTCGTCCGCTGTGGTGGGCGAGATTTCCGAGTATCCGCGCTTCGTCACCACCTGCGCCAACGCCTTCGTGCAGCCGCTGATGGCGCGCTACCTGACACGGCTCGCAAGCGAACTGACGGCGCGGGGCTTCGCGGGCGAGCTGCGGCTGATGACCTCGGCGGGCGGGCTGGTGCCGATAGAGACCGCCCGCGCGCTGCCGATCCGGCTTCTGGAGTCCGGTCCTGCGGGCGGTGCTCTGGCCACGGCCTGGTTCGGCAAGGCCGCCGGCCTGCCCGATGTGCTGAGCTTCGACATGGGCGGGACCACCGCAAAGGCCTGCCTGATCGAAGGGGGCTCACCGCATATCGCGCCGGTGCTCGAAGCCGGTCGCGAGCATCGCTTCAAGAACGGGTCGGGCCTGCCGATGCGGGCGCCGACCGTCGACATGATCGAGATTGGCGCAGGCGGCGGGTCGGTCGCGGCGGTCGATGACATCGGGCTGCTCAAGGTCGGTCCGCGCTCGGCCGGGGCGGCGCCGGGGCCCGCCTGTTACGGCAAGGGCGGGAGCGAGCCGACGGTGACCGATGCCTCGGTCCTGCTGGGCTACTACGATCCGGACCGGTTCCTTGGCGGGCGGATGACGCTGGACCGCTCGGCCGCCGAAACGGCCATGGCGCAGGTGGCCGGGCCGCTGGGGCTCGACCCGGTGCAGGCGGCCTGGGGCGTGCACCAGACGGTGGCCGAATCCATGGCCTCGGCGGCGCAGATCCACATGGTGGAAAAGGGGCGCGATCCCCGGCGCTACGCCATGATCGGTTTCGGTGGCGCGGGGCCGGCCTTTGCCGCGCGGGTGGCGCGGGTGCTGGGCATCGCCGAGGTCATCATCCCGCCTGCCTCGGGCGCGGCCTCGGCCTTCGGCTTTCTCTCGGCGCCGCTGACCGTGGACCTCGTGCGTTCCCGCCCGATGGATATCGACACGGCGCTGGGCGGCGGCATCGACGCGCTGCTGGGCGAGATGACGGCCGAGGCGCTGGCGGAACTGGGCGACGCTGGTGTCGCGGAGAAGGACGCGAAGCTTTTCCCGGTGCTCGACATCCGCCTGAAGGGGCAGCTTCACGTGGTGGGCGTCCCGCTGCCCGACGCCCCGACAGAGGCAGGACTGCGCGCCGCCTTCGAGACGGTCTACCTTGATCGCTATTCGCGCCGTCCCGCCGAGGCGCCGCTCGAAATCCTGTCGTTGCGCCTGCGCGCGCAAGGCCCGGCGCCCACGCTCGAAGTGGGCACGGGGCAGCGCGCCGCCGATGGCGCCGAGGCCCGCGCGCGCAAGGTCTGGACCGGCGAAGGCTGGCAGGTGGCCAGCGTGCACGACCGTGCCGCGCTGGTGCCGGGCGTCGAGATCACCGGTCCGGCGATCATCGAGGAGCCGGAATCCACCACCGTGGTGCCGCTCGGCGACAGTGTCAGCGCTGATGCCGCAGGCAATCTGCGCATCAAGGTGAAGGTGGCGCACGAGGCGGCGGTGAAGATCCCCGCCGACCTGCCGCTGGCCGAGGCCAAGGCCCGGCTCGAGGACGATCCCATCGCGCTCGAGATCATGTGGGCGCGGCTTGTCACCATCACCGAGGACATGTGGCAGACGGTCTGCCGCACGGCGTTCTCGCTCATCATCTCGGAAAGCCAGGACTTCGGCTGCGCGCTGCTCGACCCCGATGGCGAGACCATCGCCCATTCGGCCCGCGTCATGCCGGTCTTCAACATCACCCTGCCGCGCGCGGTGCGGCACATCCTGAAACGCTACCCCGCCGAGACCATGCGCGAGGGCGACGTCTACGTGACGAACGACCCCTGGGAATGCGCGGGGCACCTTTTCGACATCGCCGTCGTCACCCCGGTCTTTGCCGAGGGGCGCGTCGTCGCCCTTTCGGCGACAGTGGGGCACGTGGGCGACATCGGCGGCACGCGGGACGGGCTTTCGGCCTCGGAGGTTTACGAGGAAGGGCTGCAGATCCCGCCCATGCGACTGGTGCGCGAGGGCGAGGAGAACGAGGATCTCTTCCGCCTGATGGAAGAGAACGTCCGCGAGGCGGTGCAGGTGCTGGGCGACGTGCGCTCTCTGGTGACGGCGAACGCGCGGGGCGCGGCGCAGGTCCGGCGGTTCCTCACGGAATACGGGCTGCGCGACCTGCGCGGGCTCGCCGCGGTGGTGCAGGACCGCTCCGAGGGGGCCATGCGCGCGGCGATCACGGCGCTGCCGGACGGCACCTACACCTCCGAGGTCGATTTCAACCCGATGGGCACCCGCATGACGATCCCCATGTCGCTCACCGTGGCTGGCGAGCGGATCACGGTCGACTTCGCGGGGGCGCCGCCGCAGGTCGCACGCGGCGGCATCAACTGCACCATGAGCTACACGCAGGCGCATGCGACCTACCCGCTGAAATGCATGCTGACCCCGGGCGTGCGGGGCAACGCCGGCTGCTACCGCGCCTTCGAGGTGACGGCGCCCGAGGGCAGCATCCTCAACTGCCGCAAGCCCGCGGCAGTGTCGCTGCGCACGCGGACGGGCTGGTATTCCTCGCCCAACATCTTCCGGGCCATGTCCGAGGTCCTGCCGGGTGCTGTGCGGGCCTATTCCGGCCTGCCGAGCGTGCTGACCTTCTGGGGCACAGACGAAGAGGGGCGCGATTTCTCGGAAATGCTGCTGCTGGGCGGCGGCCAGGGGGCCGGGCAGGGATCGGACGGACGCGGCGCGCTGCTCTGGCCGACCTCGGCGGCCTCGTCCTCGATCGAGCTGATGGAACAGCGGCTGCCGGTGGTGGTGCTGGAAAAGGGCCTTGTCAACGACAGCGGCGGGCCGGGGGCGGCGCGCGGCGGCATGGCCACGCGGGTGCGCGTGCGGCGGCGCGAGGCCACGGGCACAATGACCTGCCAGGTGGCGCCCGAGGGCGTGGATCTGCCCGTGGACGGGCTGCACGGCGGTCTGCCGGGGCTCAGCTCCTATGCCGTGCACCGCAAGGGTGGCCAGGATGTCGACTGCGGCACGGGGGCGATCCTCACGCTGGCCGACACCACGGAAGAGGTCGAGCTGGTGCTTTCGGCGGGGTCCGGATTCGGCGATCCGGCGGACCGCCCTGCCGCGATGATCGCACAGGATATCCGGCTGGGCCGCGTCAGAGAAGCCGCGGCGCGCGACGCCTACAAATCTACCGCCCGGTCCGGGAATGCCGCGTGAGACACAAGAAAATCCTTGCGTCAGGCGGTTCGGGTGAGTGAGAAATTTAAGTAATACTAAAAATTGGGGCGGATACGCGTGACGGAGAGCGATCAGGACAAGGACAGGGCGGAGCGGCCGGCCATCGGCGCGAAGCTGCGCGCGAGGCGGCGCGAGCTGAAGCTGACGCTGCGCGACGTGGCCGAGGGGGCAGGGCTTTCGACGGGCTTCATCAGCCAGGCCGAGCGGGACATCGCGGCGCCGTCGCTGACCTCGCTGCGCAACATCTGCCAGGTCCTTCAGGTCCCGCTGCATGCAGTGTTGCCGGAGGCGCTGCACGCCCCCGAAGCCTCGCGCAGGACCGAACGGCGCCTGCTGGAGATGAAGGCCGACACCCCGGCCATGGGCTACGAAAGAGTGTCCACCACCTTTCCGGGCTCGACCCTGTCCAGCGTCATCATCCACGAGGCGCCGGGCTATCGCAGCGAGCCGCAGTGCCATGAGGGAGAGGAAATCTTCTTCGTGCTCGAAGGCGGCGTGACGGTGGAGCTCGAGGGCGAGCAGTTCGTGCTGGAGGCGGGCGACAGCCTGCATTTCTCGTCGCTGCGGCGGCACTCGAGCTGGAACCACACCGACCGCATCGCGACCATCATGCACACCTGCACGATGGATGTCTTCGGCGACCGCATCGCCGCCGAGGTGGATGTGCCCGGCGTCCACGCCGGCCACGAGGAAGCACGACTGGCAGCCGCGGAGGACAGCAAGTGAGCGCCTGGAACGATTACGCCGCGGCCCTGGCCGGGGAAGAAACCGAGCCGCTTTTCGCCGCGCTCTGCAAGCTCGCGCAGGAAGAGGTCGGCGCACGGCTCTTCACCGTCATGACTTTCGATCCCGAAACGCGCATGGCCAGCCGAACATGGTCGAACATGCCCGAAGCCTACCCGCCGCAGGGCACCAAGCCCGCACCACAAAGCGACTGGGGGCAGATCGTGCTCGACCGTCACGAGGTTTTCGTCGCGAACACCATCGGCGTCATTGCCGAGCATTTCGCGGACCACGAGCTGATCGAAAGCCTTGGCTGCGAGAGCTGCATGAACCTGCCCGTGGTCGTCGGCGGTGAGGTGCTGGGCACGCTCAACTGCCTCGACGCGGCGCATCATTACACGGAAGACCGCGTGGCCCATGCCGCGCGGCTGGTGGCGCCCGGCGCCATGTGCCTGCTGCGCAAGCGGGCCGAGGAAGGGGGGAAAGCACAATGAGTGGAACGCAGGACAAGGGGCGGACCATCCGCGTCGCGACGGACGTGGGCGGGACCTTCACCGACATGGTCTGCTTCGAGACGGACCTCGCCACGGGCGAGAGCAAGATCACCACGGCCAAGTCCGACACGACGCCGCCGAACTTCGAACAGGGCGTTCTGGATGTGCTGAAGAAGGGCGGCGTGGACGCTGCGACGGTCGACTTCATGGCGCATGGCACCACGGTGGTCATCAACGCCCTGACCGAGCGCAAGGGCGTGAAGGTCGGGCTCATCACCACCGAAGGCTTCCGGGACACGCTGGAAATCGCACGCGGCAACCGGCCGGATTTCTTCAACCTGCACTACGAAAAGCCCAAGCCCTTCGTGCCGCGCTACCTGCGCCGCGAGGTGCCGGGCCGGATGAACTACCTTGGCGAGGAAACCCAGCCGCTGGATCTCTCGCCGCTCGAAGGTATTGTCGCCGACTTCAAGGCCGACGGGGTCGAGGCAGTGGCGGTATCGCTGCTCCATTCCTACGCCAATCCCGCGCATGAACTGGCGGTGCTGGAGAAGCTGCGCGAACTCTGGCCCGAGGTCGCGGGCGTGGGGTCGCACCAGATCAGCCGCGAATGGCGCGAATACGAACGCGGCAACTCGGCGGTTCTGTCGGCCTACGTGCAGCCGGTGGCCGAGCGCTACCTCGGGCGGCTCGAGGAGGGGCTCAAGGCCGACGGCTTCGAGGGGCAGCTCTACGTCATGCAGTCGAACTGCGGCGTCGACAGCCTCGAGGCGACGGCGCGCATCCCGATCACCATGGTTGAAAGCGGCCCGGCCTCGGGCTTCTGGGGCGCGGCGGAGCTGGGCAAGCTGATCGGAGAGCCCAACGTGCTGGCGCTCGACATCGGTGGAACCACGGCGAAATGCTCGCTGATCGAGGACGGCGAAGTCACCATCATGACCGACTACTGGATCGAGCGGGACCGCACCTCGGCCGGGTATCCGATCATGGTGCCGGTGGTGGACCTCGTCGAGATCGGCAACGGCGGCGGTTCGATCGCCTGGGTGGACGACTTCGGCAAGCTGCACGTGGGGCCGCAGTCGGCGGGCGCCATGCCGGGGCCCGCGGCCTACGGCAAGGGTGGCACCGAGGCGACAACCACGGACGCCAACCTCTGGCTGGGCCGGATCAACCGCGACTATTTCTGTGGTGGCGCGGTCGAGGCCGACATGGAAAGTGCCGGCGCGGCGCTTCAGGCGGTGGCCGACAAGCTCGGCGTCGACCGGGACGAGGCGGCGCGCGGCATCGTGCGGATCGCCAACAATAACATGGTCAACGCGCTCAAGCTCGTCTCGCTCAACCGCGGCCACGACCCGCGCGACTTCGTGCTGGTGGCCTTCGGCGGGGGCGGCGCGATGCACGCCGTGGCGCTGGGGCAGGAGCTGGGCGTGAAGAAGGTCGTGGTCCCGGCGGGCGCCTCGGTCTTTTCCGCCTGGGGCATGATGATGTCCGACCTGCGGCGCGACTTCTTCCTGACCGCGCTGGCCGATGTGGGCGAGGGGGCCGCCGATGGCATCGAGGCCCGCTTTGCCGAAACCGAAGAGCGCGCCCGCGCGCAGTTCGCCGAGGAAGGCGTGCCCTCCGAGAAGGTCGAGCTCAAGCGCTTCGGCAAGTTCCGCTACCAGAACCAGGAGCACACGGTCGAGGTGCCGCTCGACGGCACCGTGACCGAGGACGCGCTGGCGCGGATCGTGGCGGATTTCCACGAGGCCTATGAGAAGGAATACACCTATCGCCTTGATGCACCGGTCGAGATGGTGGGCCTGCACCTCATCGCCTCGGCCGAGGTGGGCAAGCTCAAGCCCGTGGAAAGCGAGTTGACAGATGCCCCGGCGAGCGAAGCCCTCAAGGGCCGCCGCGCGGTCGATTTCGCGACCGAGGGCCGGCACGAGGCCGACATCTACGACGGCGAGGCGCTGCGCCCGGGCATGTCCTTCGACGGTCCCGCCGTGATCGAGGACCCCGGCACCACCATCGTCGTGAACCCCGGCAACCGGGTCGAGATGGACCGCTGGGGCAACCTGCACATCCTGATCGCGGCTTTGGCCGGGACGAAAGAGCTGGAGGCGGTCTGATGGCGCTCGACCCGATCACAAGCGAGATCATCCAGAACTCGCTTCAGGCGGCGGCGGACGAGATGTTTGTCGCGATGAAGAAGACGGCCATGTCCTCGATCATCTACGAGGTGCTCGACATGGGCACCGGGATCATGGACGCGCGGGGCGAGATCGCCTCGTCCGGGGCGGGCATCCCGGCCTTCGTCGGCGTGCTCGACAAGGCGGTGAAGGTCATCGCCGCCAAGTTCCCCGAAGACGGCCTGAAGCCCGGCGACGTCTACGCCACCAACGATCCCTTCTACGGGGGCGTGACGCACCTCAACGACATCATCGTGGCGATGCCGGTCTTTGCCGATGGCAAGCTGATCGCCTGGACCGCGAACATCGCCCACAACTCGGACGTGGGCGGCATGGCGCCGGGATCCCTGACCGGCGAGGCGACCGAGATCTTTCAGGAGGGCCTGCGCCTTCCGGCGATCCAGCTCATCGAGGCGGGCGAACCGATCCGGCCAGTCTTCGACATCCTCAAGGTCAATAGCCGCATGCCCGACGTGCTCGAAGGCGACGTCTGGGCGGCGATTTCCTCGGTCCGCGTGGGCGCGGCCCGGCTGGAGCAGATCGCAGGCAAATACGGCGCCGGGGCCTTCGAACAGGCGCTGGGCGAGTTCATGGACTACGGCGAGGCGGTGTCGCGCAAGGCCCTGCGCGAGCTGCCGAAGGGCAGCTTCGAGCTGTCCGAGGAACAGGACGACGGCCGCACATTCAACGTCAGGATCGAGATCACCGACGACGCCTTCAGCGTCGACCTGCGCGACAATCCCGACCAGTCCACCGGGCCGGTCAACTCGTGCCGCGACGGGGTCATGGTGGCGGCGCAGATGCTATTCAAGTCGCTCACCGATCCGCGCGGGCTGGCCAATGCCGGGTCCTTCCGCCCCATCGAGCTGCTGACGCGGCCGGGGTCGACCTTTGACGCGCAGGAGCCCGCGGCCATGGGCTTCTACTACGAGATCGAGCTGCGCGCCTACGACCTCATGTGGCGCTGCCTCGCGCCGCACATGCCCGAGCGCCTTGGCGCTGGCCACTTCGCCAGCGTCTGCGGCACCTTCATCGGCGGCACGCATCCCGACACCGGGCGGCAGTACACCATCATCGAGCCGCAGGTGGGCGGCTGGGGCGCCGCGGCGGGCAAGGACGGCAACTCTGCCATCTTCTCGAGCTTCCATGGCGAGACCTACAATTGCCCGGCCGAGATCAACGAAGCCCGCAATGGAGTGATCATCGACCGTATGGAGCTGAACTGCGAACCGGGCGGCGAGGGCCGCGAAACCGGCGGGCGCGGGGTGGTCATCGACTACCGCACGCGCGCCGAGAACGGCTATCTCACCGCCGGTTACACCCGCTCCAGGTTCCCCGCCTGGGGGCTTCACGGCGGGCGCGACGGCAGCCCCAACTACGTGCGCTTCCTGCCGAAGGAAGGCGAGCCGTCGGAGTTCGCCTTTGTCTCGGCCATGCCGACGAAGCCCGGCGACGTGATCCGCGTCATCACCGGCAACGGCGGCGGCATGGGCGACCCCAAGGACCGCCCGCGCGAGAAGGTTGCCGCCGATATCCGCGACGGGCTGCTCTCCGTCGAACGGGCGCGCGAGGTCTATGGCTACGACGGATGAGAGCGATCGCACGCGCCACACGAACGAATGAAGGACAGGGAATGACGAGCAAGGTTGAGGAACGGCTGGCGCGGCTGCGCGCGGCGATGAAGGACGAAGGCGTGGACCTGCTGGCCCTCGGTCCCAGCGCGCATCTCGAATGGCTGCTGGGGTTCCACCCGCACGGGGATGAACGGCTGCTGCTGCTTCTCGTCACGCAGCAGGGCGCGGAATTCGCCATGCCCGCGCTCGAGGCCGACAGCGCAGGCCAGCACACCGACCTGCCCATGCACCGCTGGAGCGATGCCGAGGGGCCGGGCGCGGCGCTTGACGCGGCGCTTGCCGCCGTCGGGGGCAAGGATGCGAAGGTCGTCGCACTGGATGAAACGGCGCGCACCGACTTCTCGCTGGCGCTGCTCGACCGCCTGCCGGGCGCTCGCCACGTCTTTACCGAGACCACGGTCGGCCGTCTGCGCATGATGAAGGACGCCGACGAGCGTGCCGCGCTCAAGGCCAGCGCGCTTGTCGCCGACACGGCCATGACCCGCGCCTTCGCCGCGATACGCCCCGGCATGACCGAGGCCGAGGTGGGCCAGGTGATTAAGGACGCCTTCGCCGAGCATGGCGCCGCGATCCAATTCTGCATCGTCGGCACCGCCGCCAATGGCGCCTTCCCGCACCACCAGACCGGCGACACGAAGATCAAGACCGGCGATGCCATCGTCATCGACATCGGCGCGCGGCTGAACGGCATGCCCTCGGACATCACGCGCATGGCGGTGGTGGGCCAAAAGCCCGAAGGCTACGACGAGATCCACGCCATCGTGGAAGGCGCCGTGCAGGCCGCCATGGCCGTGGCAAAGCCCGGCGTGAAGGCGCACGAGATCGACGAAGCGGCGCGCAACTACATCGCCGAGCACGGCTATGGCGAGATGTTCCTGCACCGCACCGGCCACGGCATGGGCATCGAGGTGCACGAACCGCCCTACATGAACGGCTCCTCCCAGACGGTGCTGGAAGAGGGCATGGTCTTCTCGATCGAGCCGGGCATCTACCAGCAGGGCAAGTTCGGCCTGCGGCTCGAGGACATCGTCTATCTGACCGCCGACGGCCCGGTGCGCTTTTCCGAGCTGCCGCGCGACGTGGCCGTGGTCGGGGGCTGAGGCCGGGCCATGGCGTTCGATCCCTTCACCCGCTCCGTGATCCAGGCCGGGCTCGCCTCGGCCGCGACCGAGATGTTCGCGGTGCTGAAGAAGACCGCCATGAGCCCGATCATCTACGAGGTGCTCGACGTGGGCACCGGCGTCACGGACGCCCGGGGCGAGATCGTGTCCTCGGGCGCGGGCATCCCCGGCTTCGTCGGCGTGCTCGACAAGGCGGTGAAGCGGATCGTGGCACTGCACGGCGACAGCGTGAAGGACGGCGATGTCTTTGTGACCAACGATCCCTACTGGGGCGGGGTCACGCATCTCAACGACGTGGTGGTGGCGCAGCCGGTCTTTGCGGAGGGCCACCTGCTCGCGTGGACCGCCTCGATCGCGCACTGGAACGACGTGGGCGGCATGACGCCCGGGTCGATGCCGGCGGATGCCACCGAGATCTTCCAGGAAGGCCTGCGGCTGCCCTGCGTGCGGCTCTTCGATGCCGGGCGCAAGGTGCAGCCGGTCTTCGACATCATCGCGGTCAACTCGCGCCTGCCGGAATTCGTGACCGGCGATCTCTGGGCGCAGATCTCGGCCGGGCGGCGCGCGGCGACGCCGATCCTGAAGATGGCGGAAAGCTACGGCATCGCCGCGGTGGAGGACGCCATCGAAAGCGCCTTTGCCGAGGGTGAGGCACGAGCGCGTGCGGGCCTTGCCAGGCTTCCGCGCGGGACCTTCCCCGTCGCCTGCGAACAGGACGAGGGCGACACCTGGCACGCCGAGATCCGCATCACCGACGCGGGCTTTACCGTCGATCTGCGTGACGCCCCCGACCAGAAGCCCGGCCCCTTCAACACCTCGCACGACGGCGCGCGCATCGCCTGCCAGCTGATCTTCAAGGTGCTGACCGACCCGACGCTCTTTGCCAACGCGGGCTCCTTCCGCCCGCTGGAGGTGCTGACGCGGCCCGGCTCGATCTTCGAGGCCGAGGCGCCCGCGCCGCACGGATACTACTCCGAAACCCGCATCCGCCTGTCGGACATGCTGTGGCAGGCCATGTCGCAGGTCATGCCAGAGGCGCTGCCCGCCGGGCACTTCAGCTCGATCTGCGGGACGGTGATCGCGGGCGCGCATCCCGAAACCGGGCGGCGCTACACCATGGTCGAGCCGCAGATGGGCGGCTGGGGCGCCACAGCCACGCGCGACGGGCTCGACGCGATGTACTCCACCAACCACGGCGACACGTTCAACTGCCCGGTCGAGATCTGCGAGGCCCGCTACGGCATCGAGGTCGGCTGGCGCAGGCTGTCGGAGAGCACCGCGGGGCAGGGGCGCCACAGCGGCGGGCGGGGGCTTTCCACCTGCTATCGCCCCCGCGCCAGCGCCACGCTTTCCGCCGGCTACTCGCACACCCGCGTGCCCGTCTGGGGCGCGGCCGGGGGCGGGGCCGGGGGGCTCAACAGGATCGCGGTCCGCCGCCGCGACGGGGCGGAGGAGGATTTCACCTTCGCCTCGGGTATCCGGATCGATCCCGGCGACGCGCTGCTGATCGAGACCGCGAACGGCGGGGGATGGGGCGCCCAGACGCCCCGCAAAAAGACCAACAAAGACCAAAGCGACCTTCCAACAGAGGAAACAGGATCATGAGGAAACTGACAGGGACGGGCCTACTGGCCTGCTCGACGGCCCTGATGCTTGCCACCGGGGCGTTCGCACAGGACCGGCCACTGCGCCTTGATGAGGCCGCCATCGGCGAAATCGACCCCGCCAAGGGCAGCGACTACGCGGATACCGTGCTGGCCGTGAACCTTTACGAGCCGCTCGTCTACCCCAACCAGGGCGCGCCGGGCGTGCAGCCGTGGCTCGCCAGCGACTGGACCATCGACGGGCTCGACTACACCTTCACGCTGCGTGACGGCGCGACATTCGCCTCGGGCAACCCGGTCACGGCCGAGGACGTCGTCTATTCCTTCGAACGCCTGATGGCGCTGGGGCAGGGGCCGTCCTCGCTTTTCGAAGGCCGCGTGGCCTCGGTCGAGGCGGTGGATGACAAGACCGTCACCTTCACGCTCACCGATGAGTTCGCACCCTTCCTTGCCGCGCTTGTGCAGCTTTCCATCGTCGACAGCGCGCTGGTGAAGGAAAATGCCAGCGGCGACGACTACGCATCGGACTGGCTCTCGGCCAACAGCGCAGGCTCCGGCGCCTACGTCGTGACCGAGCACGACCCGCAGGTCGAAACCGTCATGGTGCCGAACGAGAACTACAACGGCCAGGCCATGGACGCCGCCGCCCCGGACGAGGTCACCTACCGCTACTCGCTCGAAGCTTCGACCGTGCGTGCCCTCATGGCGCGTGGCGAGCACGACATCTCCTCGCTCTGGCTGCCGCCCGAGGTTCTCAAGGCCATGGCGGACGAGGGCACCGTGCACCTCGAGGCCGAGCCCGGCGGGACCGGCGAGTACATCATGCTCAACACCCAGCGCGCGCCGCTCGATGACGTGCACTGCCGTCTGGCGCTGACCTACGCCTACGACTACGCGACGACGCTGCAGCTTTTGTCGGTGACGGACGACATGGCGCAGGGCGTGGCCATGAACGGTCCCATGCCGCAGGGCTTCTTCGGGTCGAACCCCGACCGCCCGGCGCTCGAACAGGACATGGAGGCGGCCAAGGCCGAACTGGAACAGTGCCAGTATTCGGTCGATGACTATCCGCTCGACATCGCCTGGATCGCCGAGGTGCCCGCGCGCGAACGTCTGGCCCTGCTCATGCAGGCGACCTTCACGCAGCTCGGCTTCGACGTGAAGGTGACGCGGACGCCCTGGGCGCTCATCACCCAGCAGGTGACCGAGCCCGAGACCGCGCCCCACGCCATCGAGATCGCCGTGTCGGCCCGCACGCCGGACACCGACTCGCTTGCCTTCAACATGTTCAGCTCCAGCGTGCCGCACACCTGGATGTCGGCGACCTATCTTGCCGATGACGAGGTCGACAGCCTGCTGAACGAGGGCCGGACCGAAACCGACCCCGAGGCGCGGGCCGAGATCTACACGTCCATGGCCGAACGTCTGCGTGACCTCGCCCCCGCGATCTGGGCCTACGAGTTCACAGGCGTCTACGGCGTGCGCAACGGCGTCGAGGTCCCGAACCTGCAGGAAGAGGGCAAGCTCTACCCGATTTCCGGGTTCTCGATGCTGTTCAAGGACATCCAGGTCAACGACTGATCCCTGTCTGCCGGGGCGGCCTGGTCCGCCCCGGTCTTTTCCTCGACTTCCTGACCACCCCGAGCGGAGGCCGCCGATAGCGCGTTCCCGAGGGCGACCAGACCGGCTCCGGCCGCATGACCGGCTCCTGTCCGTCCGCCGCGCCATCGCGCCCGCCGCTGCCGAGACCGCAGGTGCCCGGGCACCTTCCGACATCGCGAACCGAGTGGATTTCTGATGAACCCTGTCCTCCGACTCCTCCTTCAGCGGCTCGCCATATCGCTCCTCGTGCTCGTGGGCGTGTCGATCCTGATCTTCTTCGTGGCCCGCGTGGTCCCGGGCGATCCCGCGCGCATCGCGCTGGGCCCGAACGCCAGCCAGGCCGCCGTCGATGCCATGCGCGAGGCGCGCCACCTCAACGATCCGCTCATCATCCAGTACGGCTGGTTCCTGCGCGACCTCGCGCAGGGCGACCTCGGCACCTCGCTCTACACCCGCCGGCCCGTGACGACGGATATCGCCGCCTACCTGCCGGCGACGCTGGAGCTTGTCTTCGTGGCGGGTGCCATGATGATCCTGCTGGGCCTGCCGCTGGGGCGGCTGGCCGCGCGCTACGCCAAGCGGGGCCCCGACCATGCCGCGCGCTTTGCCGCCGTGGTCGCGGTATGCACGCCGGCCTTTGTCTGGGGCGTGATCCTGCAGCTCCTGCTCGCCTACATCTGGCCGATCTTTCCGCTTGAAGGGCGGCTTTCCAACGGGGTCGATGCGCCGCCGGGGATCACCGGCTTCTACACGCTGGATTCCCTCATGGCGGGGCAGCTCTCGACCTTCTTCGACGCGCTCTATCACCTGATCCTGCCCGCGACGGCGCTGGCGCTCTCGGGGATCGGCCAGTCCGCGCGCCTCACGCGGTCGTCCATGATCGAAACCTACCGCAAGCCCTTCATCGAGATGTCGCGCGCCTACGGCTTTCGCGAGGACCGCATCGCCCGCCGCTACGCCTTCCGGCCCGCGCTGATCCCGACGCTGACGATCCTCGGGCTCGATTTCGCGGCGATGCTGGCCAACGCCTTCCTGGTCGAGCGCGTCTTCGTCTGGCCGGGCCTCAGCCGCTACGGGGTGGAGGTGATCCTGCGCAAGGACCTCGACGCCATCGTCGGCGTGGTCCTCGTGATCGCGGCCATGTTCCTCGTCACCAACGTGATCGTCGACCTCATCGTGTCGATCATCAATCCGCGCATCCGCCTTGCCGAAAGGAGGGCCAAGTCATGAGCTCCAAGACACCCTCTGTCGCCTGGACCGAGTTCAAGTCGAACCCGATCTCGATCATCGGCCTGACGCTGGTCTGTTTCTGCATCGCGCTTGCGCTGCTGGCGGATTTCATCACGCCTTATCCGGCGCACGTCGGGCCCATCGGCGATTTCACGGCCATCAACCAGGCCCCCTCGGCGGCGCACTGGTTCGGCACTGACACCATCGGGCGGGACCTGCTGACGCGGATCATTTACGGCTTCCGCCTGTCGCTGATCATGGCGGTCATGGTGCTGTCGATCTCGATGCCCATCGGCGTCGTGCTGGGCCTGCTGGCGGGCTACCTCGGCGGCTGGGTCGAATTCGTGCTGATGCGCCTCACGGACATCTTCCTGGCCATCCCGCCGCTGGTGCTGGCCATGGCGATCATGGGCTTCCTGCCCGCGACGCTGACCAACGCCATGCTCGCCGTCACGGTCATGTGGTGGCCCTGGTACACGCGGCTTGTCTACAACGTGGTGCGCTCCGAGGCGCGCGAGGGCTACGTGCTTGCCGCCGAGGTCATCGGCGCCTCGCCCCTCCACACCATGTTCCGCGAGATCCTGCCAAACTGCGTCCCGGCGATCCTGACCAAGCTGACGCTCGACGTGGGCTTCGTGGTGCTCATGGTGTCCTCGCTCAGCTTCCTCGGCCTCGGCGTGCAGCCGCCCACCCCGGACCTCGGGTCCATGGTGGCCGACGGTGCCAAGTACATGCCTGACGCCTGGTGGCTGTCCATTTTCCCCGCGCTCGCGATCATGGTGCTCGTGCTCGGCTTCAACCTGCTGGGCGACGGGCTGCGCGAAGCCTTCGACGCGGAGGTGTGACGATGGCAGATCCCGTTCTCAAAGTCCGCGACCTGCACCTGGCCTTCCGCAAGGGGCGCCACGCGACCGAGGTGCTGCACGGCATCTCGCTCCACGTGAACGCGGGCGAGAAGGTGGCGCTCGTGGGCGAAAGCGGCTCGGGCAAGTCGGTGACGGCGCAGCTCGCGCTGGCGCGGCTGCAGCAGGAAAAGGGCACGCTCGTCGAGGGGCTGGTGGAGGTCGTGGGCCATGACGCCACCCGCAGCCCCGCCGAGATCGCGCGCATCCGCGGCCACCGGGTCACGATGATCTTCCAGGACCCAACCTCGGCGCTGAACCCGGTCTTCCGCATCGGCGAGATCTTCACCCAGGTGCTGCGTGCCGGGGGGCAGAAGATTTCCGAGGCCGACGCCCGAAGGAAGGCCGAACAGGCCCTGGCCGAGGTCCACATTCCCGATCCCGCCCGCGCGCTCGACAGCTATCCCTTCCAGCTTTCGGGCGGCATGAACCAGCGCGTGATGATCGCCATGGCGCTTGCCAACGAGCCCGAGCTGCTGCTGGCGGACGAACCCGGCACGGCACTCGACGTGACGGTGCAGGCGCAGACGCTGCGGCTCATGGACGAGATGGTGACCTCCAAGGGCACGGCGGTGCTCTTCATCTCGCACAACCTGTCTGTCGTACGGGAATTCGCGGACCGGGTCTATGTCATCTACCGCGGCAAGATCGTCGAGCATGGGCGGACGGATCAGCTCTTCTCCGATCCGCGCCATCCCTACACGCAGGCGCTGCTTTCGGCTGCGCCCCGGCTCATCGGCGGCGGGCTACCCGACCTGCCCGAACATTCCGACGCCTTCCGCGATCCGCTGATCGTGCACGAGGGCTGCGGCGAACCCGACGACGAGGTGACGGCATGAGCGAGGATATCCTCCTGCGGACGGTGCGCCTGTCCAAGACCTTCAAGGTGGGCGACCACGAGGTGCAGGCCCTCAAGGACGTCAGCATCGACGTGCGGCGCGGCGAATGCCACGCGGTCGTCGGCGAAAGCGGATCGGGCAAGTCGACGCTCGCCAACATCATCCTGGGCATCTACCCGGCCACCTACGGCGAGGTGCAGTTCGACGGCGCGCCGCTGCGGCAGGACCGCCCGCGCGCCATGCGCCGGCGCATCCAGCTTGTGCAGCAGAACCCTCTCTCGTCGCTCAATATCCGCCGCCGGATCGGCAGCTCCATCCGGCTGCCGCTCGACGTGCACGGTATCGGCGATCGCGGCGGGCGCAGGGCGCGGGTCGAGGAACTGCTCGAAGAGGTCGGGCTGGAGCCCGAGATGGCGCGGCGTACGCCGGCCTCGCTTTCGGGCGGCCAGCGGCAGCGTGTCGCCATCGCGCGGGCGTTGGCCGCCGACCCGGACCTGATCGTGCTGGACGAGCCGACCTCGGCGCTCGACGTGCTGGTGCAGGCGCGGGTGCTCAAGCTGCTCGACCGGCTGCGGCGCGACCGGGGCCTGACCTACATCTTCATCACCCACGACCTGGCCGTGGTGCGGGCGCTGGCCGATCGGATCAGCGTCTTTGCCGAGGGCGAGCGGGTCGAGACCGGCACCACCGACGAGATCTTCAGCGCGCCCAAGGCCGCCTTCACCCGCCAGCTCATCGGCGCGGTGCCGGTCGCAAGCGACGAGGAAGAAGCCATGCGCGAGGCGATCCGCACGACGGGACGCGCCGGGGTGGCATAGCACGCGGCCGGGCGCGCCCGGCGAGAGAGAGAAGGAAGCAAAAGGTGGCGACACGCATCGGCGTCGACATCGGTGGCACGTTCACCGACCTCATCTACTACGATGAATCAACCGGCGAGACGGTCGAGGCCAAGGTGCCCACCGTGCCGCACGCCCCCGAGGAAGGCGTGATCCACGCGGTCCGCGATCACGTGCCCGAACAGGTCGTACGCGACGCGGCCTACTTCCTGCACGGCACCACCGTGGGCCTCAATGCCCTGCTGGAGCGGCGCGGCGCCGAGGTGGGGCTGATCGCCACCGAGGGCTTTCGCGACGTGCTGGAAATCCGCCGCGGTGACCGGGCCGAAATGTACAACCTCTTCTGGGAACAGCCGCCCGCGCTAGTGTCGCGCCGCCGGCGGCTTGGCATCCCCGAGCGCATCCGCGCGGACGGCGCCGTGTACCGCGCCCTCGACGAGGCCGCCACGCGCGAGGCGATCCGCACCCTCATGGCGCAGAAGGTCGATGCCATCGCCGTGGCGCTGATGAACGCCTGGGCCAACCCCGAGCACGAGCTGGCGGTCGAGCGGCTGATCCTTGACGAGGGCTTCGAGGGCGGCATCTCGCTCTCGCACCGCATCTCGGGCGAATACCGCGAATACGAACGCACCTCGACCACCGTCATCGATGCCTTCGTGCGCGGGCGCATGTCCAACTACCTGCGCCGGCTGGAAACCCGGCTTCAGGACCTCGGCTTTTCCGGCACCGCGCTCATCACCCGCTCGGGCAGCGGCTCCATGACCTTTGCCGAGGCCGAGGACCGTCCCTTCGAGACCATCATGTCGGGCCCCGTTGGCGGTGCGCATGGTGCGTCAGAGATCGGCAAGGCACTGGGGATCGAGGCGCTCATCACCGCCGATGTGGGCGGGACGAGTTTCGACACAGCGCTGGTGCTGAACGGAGAGCCGCAGGTGCTCTACGAGGGCGTCATCGACGGCATGCCGGTGCAGACACCCTGGGTGGACGTGCGCTCCATCGGGGCAGGGGGTGGGTCGCTCGCCCATGTCGACCGAGGCGGCCTGATGCGCGTCGGCCCGCGCAGCGCGGGCGCCGTGCCCGGCCCCGCCTGCTACGGCAAGGGCGGGACGGAACCGGCGCTGACGGACGCGGCGGCCTACCTCGGGATGCTGGGGCCGGGTGAGCTTGCCTCGGGCATCACCCTCGACATCGCGGCGTCCGAAACAGCGCTCTGGACCGTTGCCGACAGGCTGGGGCAGGACGTGGAAACCGTCGCCACCGGCGCGCTGCGCATCGCCTCGGCCGCCATGGGTGGCGCCATGCGCGAAGTGACCGTTGAGCAGGGGCTCGACCCGCGCGGCATGACGCTGCTGCCGTTCGGCGGTGCCGGGCCGCTCATGGCGTGCCTGCTGGCGGACGAACTCGGCATGTCCCGCATCGTGCTGCCGCCCTTCGCGGGCAACTTCTCGGCCTGGGGCCTTCTGGGCGCGGATCGTGTGCAATCGGCCGCCCGCACGCTGGTGACGGATCTCGACGCAGACGGGCTCGCGCGCGCGCAGGCGCTCCTGACCGAGCTTCTGGCGGGTCTCGAAGAGCGGGGCGCGCGGCCCGACAGGGCCGTGGCGAGCGCAAGGCTCGATCTGCGCTACAAGGGGCAGGAGCATTCGCTGACGGTGGAGTTGCCCATGGAGGGCGGCCGCATCACAGCGGAGTTGCCGCAGATCCTCGCCACCTTCGTCGAGGACTACGAAAAGACCTTCGGCGGCGTGCTGGACGAACAGGTGGAAACGGTTGCCGTCCGCGCGACCTACACCGAGAAGCTCGCCAAGCGCGAAGTGAAGGTCCCGGCGCCGCAACCGGCCCCGGCCGAGGCACGCAGCGTCGAGGCCTGGTCCTTCGCCACGGGTCGTCGCCTGACATTTGCCATCGTGCCGCGTGCCACCATCGCGGGCCCCGTCGAGGGGCCGTGCATCGTGACCGAGGCGACCTCCACCCTCTACGTCGATACCGGCTGGCGCATCACGCCCGGCGGCATGGGCGAACTCATCCTCGAGCGCAAGGAGTCCTGATCCATGGAGACCGTTCTGCATAAGGCGGGCCTGTCGCGCACCGCCCCCTCTGACCCGGTGGATCCGATCACGACCGAAGTGGTGCGCCACGCGCTGAACTCGGCCGCGAACCAGATGAAACGTGCGCTGGTGCGCACCGCCTTTTCGCCGGTGATCTACGAGGTGCTCGACTTCGCCGTGGCGCTCTATGACCGCGACGTGCGGTTGCTGGCGCAGGCGCCCAGCCTGCCCATGTTCATGGGCACGCTCAACTTCTGCGTGACCGAGGCCGTGAAGGGCATCGGCGGCGAGGAGAACCTCAAAGAGGGCGACATCATCATCTACAATTGGCCCTACGGGACCGGCTCGCACCCGCAGGACCTTGCCGTGGTCATGCCCGCCTTTCACGAAGGCGAACTGGTGGGCTACGCCGCGATCAAGGGCCACTGGCTCGATATCGGCGGCAAGGATCCCTACTGCACCGACACGATCGACGTCTTCCAGGAGGGCACGATCTACCCGGGGGTCAAGATCGTCGAGGCCGGCAAGATGGTCGACCCGATCTACCGCATCATTCTGGCCAACTCGCGCGTGCCCAAGATGATCGCCGGGGACCTGAACGCCGAGATCGTCGGCGTGCGCACCGGCGTGCGCGCGCTGCTCGAGGTGGTGGCGCGCCACGGCAAGGACGAATTCGGCCGCGCGGTGGAGCAGATGTTCGATCACGGCGAACGCGTCGTGCGCGACTACTTCTCGCGCGTTCCCAACGGCACCTACACCGGCGGCGGTGTCATGGACGACAACGGCGTCGAGGTGGGCGAGGTCCCCTTCGAGATCACCGTCGTGGTCGAGGACGACAGCGTGCGGCTCGACTATTCCGCGGCACCGCCGCAGCAGGCCGGGCCGATCAACACGCCGGTGCCGTCGACCATCTCGACCAGCCGGGTTGCCATCTCGATGCTGGCGGGCATGGGCGAGGCCCCGAACGAAGGCCACTTCCGTGCCATCGAGGTGATCACCAGACCCGGCACCATGTTCCACCCCCTGCCGCCAGCCCCCTGTTTTCTCTACGGGTGGCCCGCGGTGCAGGCCATCGAGGCGGTCTACCAGGCCCTCTCCAAGGCCTCTCCCGAGATCGTCCCGGCCATGTCGGGCGGCTGCATCTGTTCGCTGGTCCACTGGGGCACGCGCGAGGCCACGGGCGAGCCCTGGGCCGACGGCGCGCCGCATCCGGTGGGGCAGGGGGCCTGGAAGGGCCACGACGGCGGCACCATGCTGCACATCGCCGAAAGCGCCACCCGCTTTTCCCCGGTCGAGGTCTGGGAAAGCCGCAACCCCTGGCTGCTCGAGAAGATGGAGCTTGCCGCCGATTCCTGCGGGCCGGGCGAATGGCGGGGCGGGTCGGGCATCGACTTCGCCTTCCGCATGCTCGAGGACACCTATGTCACGACATCGGTCGAACGCACCCGCAACGGCCCCTGGGGCCTGCTCGGGGGCATCGGCGGTCGCGCCAACGACGCGGTGATCCACCGCGCCGACGGTTCCGAGGAGCACAAGCCCAAGGCCACGCGAATTCCGGTGCCCAAGGGCGACCTGCTGTCGCTGCGCACCGGGGGCGGCGGGGGCTACGGCGATCCCGCCAGCCGCGATCCGCAGGCGGTGCGCGACGATCTGGCCGACGGCTACATCACCGAAGGTCACGCCCGGCGCCATTACGGCCACGTGGACCTGGGCCCCGACTGACCGCGGCGCCGGATATCGGAACAAAGCGAGATGAAAGCGGCACGCATCTCCCACGCTTGCCTTGAGGCAGGCGGGGTCGGTATCGTATGGGGTTGATGGGGAAGGCACCAACCCCAGTGCCCGGAGGATGCCAAGCTGGACGAGCTGTCGCGGCAGTACAGGATCGAGTACCAGAACCGTGCCGAATTTGCGGTGCGGTGCGCAATCATCTTCGGCTCGGCCTATGTGCTCTACAGTTACACCGGCTGGGTGGCGGCGCTGCTCTGGATGGCGGGCTATGCCACATTGCACGCGGCCTATTTCAGCTACCTCACGCTTGCCATTCGCGGACGCCTGCCGCGGTCGCTTGCCATTGCAGCGATCCTCTATGCCCTGCTGATATGCGCCTTCGTGTGGATGCCGATCTACCTCATGCAGATCGACGACCCGGCGATGCATATCCCGGCCACGGTCGCGATCCTCGCCTTCATGCTCTTCATGATCAGCCGCGCGGATACACGGCTCGACGTCATTGCCCTTCAGGTTCTGGTGGTGGCCGCCGCCGCCACTGCCGTCGGGCTGCGCGTGCTGAACCACCTTGAGGAACCGGCGCTCCAGCTGGTGATCCTCGCCTCGGAGGCGGGGCTTGTGGGCTACTACATGCAGACGCTGCTGGTGGCGCGCCGCAACCGGCTGAACGCCGAGGCTGCGATGAATGCCTCGATCCAGTCCCAGAAGATGGAGGCCATCGGCAAGCTGGCAGGCGGCGTGGCGCATGATTTCAACAACATGCTGACGGTGATCCTCGGCAATCTCGAACTGCACGAACTGGCCGACACGCGGGTCGAGAAGCTGGAGACCCTCGCCGCTGCCCGTGCCGCGGCCGAACGCGCGCGCGGCACCGTCGAGCAGCTCCTGACATTCGCCAGGCGCGCCGATTTCGATGTCCGCGAGGGCGATCTTCGCGACTTCGTCCGGCACTGCATCCAGCTCGGCCGGCCCCTTGTCACCACCTCGATCACGCTGGACAGCGATGTCGCCCTGCGCCCACTGCCGGTCATGGTCGACCGGAGCCATCTGACCACGGCGATCCTGAACCTGATCATCAATGCCAAGGACGCCATGGGCGGCACGGGGCGGATCACGATCACCGCCCATCTCCTTGATCTCGACAGGTCTGTCATCGCCGCGGACGGCGGCGCGCACGGCCCCGGCACCTTCGCGCGCCTCACGGTACGCGACACCGGCCCGGGCATCCCCGAAGAGATCCGCCACCGCATCCTGGAGCCCTTCTTCACCACCAAGGAGGTGGGCGAGGGCACGGGACTGGGCCTCGCGATGGTCTCGGGTTTTGCAAACCAGTCGGGTGGTTTCGTGCAGATCGAGAATTCCGACGAGGGGACCGACGTGAGCATCGTGCTGCCACTGGCCAGCTCGACGCGCGGGCAGGAGGCCTCCGAAGATGCCGCGTCTCTGGCCACGGCCTCCGGATCGCACCGGTCGACGGTCTGAGTGGATCCGCAGGTCCTCCCATCCTGACGCATGTGCCCCGAGTGCCCGAGCCCTTGCGGCTGAACTCGGGTCAGACTGCCGCTGGCCGTCCTTGCCGTGTGCCTCGCCCGAAAACCGCGTGGAACGCCCGATCCCTTCCCCCGCGCGCCATGCTCAAGACACCGACAGTTTCGCCTTGTTTCTCGGCCACCGCATCTCTAAACGGGTCCGCGGAGACGTGGCCGAGT
>CAYNKL010000012.1:0-52327 GCA_964397775.1 uncultured Rhodobacterales bacterium
TTGTCGTCGTGATCATCGTGGTCGGCTCGCCGGATTCGTAGGCGGCGTTGGTGATCGGCACGTAGCCGGTTTCACGGTGCCACATGTACTGGACCTCGGGCGAGGTCAGGTATTCGAAGAAGGCGGCCGTGGCGGCGTTTTCCTCGTCGGAATGGCCGGACATGGCGAAGAGCGACGCGCCGCCGATGAAGGTCTGGTAGCCCTCGCCGCCGGTGATCGATTCCCAGTAGGGCAGGTAGGTGTTGGCCCACTCGAAGGGCAGGTCCTGCGCGGTGAGGCCGCCGAAGTCGCCCGAGGAGCCAATGTACATCGCGGCGTTGCCGTTGATGAACTGCGCCTGGTTGTCGTCCCAGCCGGTGCCGAAGAAGCCGAAGAGATCGTTGTCGAGCCATTCCTTCACCTTGGTGAAGTGCATGGCCATCTCGTCGGAGTTGATCAGGATCTCGGTGCCCTCGGCGCCGTCATAGCCGTTGTCGTTGGTGGCAAACGGCAGGTTGTGGCGCGAGTGGAAGTTCTCGACGAATTCCCAGGGCAGGTGCGTCTGCACCATGGGGATGTAGCCGGCCTCTTTCAGGGCGGGGGCGATTTCCTCGAAGTCCTCGTAGGTTTCGGGGGCTTCGACGCCGGCCTCTTCGAGCGCGTCGGCGTTGTAGTACATCACCGGCGAGGAGGAGTTGAACGGCATGCCGATCATGGTGCCGTCGCTGTCGGCGTAGAAGTAGCGCACGCCCGAGATGTAGTCCTCGATGTCGAAGTCGACGCCGTTGTCCTCGAGCAGGGTCTGCACCGGAATGGTGGCGCCCTTGGCGCCGATCACGGTGGCGGCGCCGGCATCGAAGACCTGCACGATGTTGGGCTGCTCGCCGGCGCGGAAGGCGGCGATGGCGCCGGTCAGCGTTTCCTCGTAGGAGCCGCGGAAGACGGGCGTGATGGTGTAATCGTCCTGGCTTTCGTTGAAGCCGGCGGCGATCTGGTTGACGACGTCGCCCAGATGGCCGCCCATGCCGTGCCACCAGGTGATTTCGGTTTGAGCCATCGCCGTGGAGGCGGTGAGCGCGAACGTCGCGGTCAGAGCAAGCTTGTACATCGGTCCCTCGCTTGGGTTGCGGTATGTCGAGGGGCGATAGCGATGGCGCGTGACGGCTGTGCTGCGGTTTTGTAACGTTATGTTAAAGGTCGCAACGTCAACGGGCCCGTCTGCGGTGGCAGCGGGCCCTGCGCCGCGTTGGCACGGCATCAATCATGATTTGAATACATGTCAGTCGGGTCGGGTTCCCTCAATACGGGAATTCCCGACCGTTATGCGGCCCGCCTTGACGCTGTGCGTCGTGCTGGCTGCGGGCTCAGCCCTTGTGGATCCAGCCGCCACCGAAGATGCGGCTGCCCTCGGGGGCGTAGAACACGCAGGCCTGACCCGGGCTCACGCCTTCCTCGGGCGTGATCAGCTCCACCTCGGCCTCGGTCTCCGAGATCGGGCGCACCACCGCGTCGCGCGGCGGGCGTGTGGAGCGGACCTTGACCGAGAGGTGCCATTCGTCGCGCGAGGTGAAGGGCTCGTCCCCGAGCCAGTTGATCTCGCGCACGGGGACCGTGCGGGTGGCGAGCATTTCCTTGGGGCCGACGACGACCTGCTTGGTGTCCACGTCGAGCTTGACCACGTAGAGCGGCTCGTCCAGTCCGCCGATGCCCAGGCCCCGGCGCTGGCCGATCGTATAGTGGATCACCCCGCGGTGTTCGCCCAGCACGCGGCCGTCGGCGTGCACGATCTGTCCGGGCTCTGCCGCCCCCGGGCGCAGCTTCTCGATCACGCTGGCGTAGTTGCCGTTCGGCACGAAGCAGATGTCCTGGCTGTCGGGCTTGTCGGCCACGGCCAGCCCGTATCGGGCGGCAAGTTCGCGCGTGGCGTCCTTGGAGGGCAGGTGGCCCAGCGGGAAGCGCAGGTAGTCGAGCTGTTCGGCCGTGGTGGAGAACAGGAAATAGCTCTGGTCGCGGTTGGCATCGGCGGCCGCGTGCAGTTCCGGGCCGTTTTCGCCGTCCTTGCGCTGGATGTAGTGGCCGGTCGCCATGCAGTCGGCCTCGAGATCGCGGGCGGTTTCCAGCAAGTCCTTGAACTTCACGCGTTCGTTGCAACGGATGCAGGGCACGGGCGTGGCGCCGCCGAGGTAGCTGTCGGCGAATTCGTCGATCACGGCCTCGCGGAAGATGTTCTCGTAATCGAGCACGTAGTGCGGGAAGCCCATCTCCTCGGCCACGCGGCGGGCGTCGTGGATGTCGAGCCCGGCGCAGCAGGCGCCCTTCTTCGCGAGCGCGGCGCCGTGGTCGTAGAGTTGCAGCGTGACGCCAACAACATCGTAACCCTCTTCCTTGAGCATCGCGGCCACGACGGAGCTGTCGACACCGCCGGACATGGCGACGACGACACGTGTGTCTGCGGGGGCTTTCGGAAGCCCCAGGGAATTGAGCGCGGGCATATCGCGGGGCATGGGCGACCTCCTTGGGTAACCGGCCGAATATAGGAAAATCCGCCGCACTCTCAAGCCCCGGTTTTAGACAGCGTTAAATCCCTTGCGTTTCAATGGGCTCAGCCATTCCGGGGAAACGAAGATGTACCTCAAGAAAGTCGACGGCCCGCGCGCGGTGACGCTTCCGGACGGGTCCATCATGACCCGCGCCGACCTCCCGCCACCGGAGACGCGGCGCTGGGTGGCCTCGCGCAAGGGGGCGGTGGTCAAGGCCGTGGCCTTCGGGCTTTTGTCGCGCGAGCAGGCGCTGGACCGCTACCAGCTGAGCGAAGAGGAGCTCGATGCCTGGATTGCGGCGGTGGAGCGGCATGGGGAAGACGCATTGAAGGCGACATTGATAAAGCGGTACCGGCACCCCGGTTGATCAGACAACTGTGGTATTGCCCGTAATCATGCGTTAACCTTTTTCAACCAAGTTGGTGGGGCCTTAGGGAATTAGAACCGGAGACAATCCATGCGCATTCTTCTGGTGGAAGATGACCCGACCACGTCGAAAAGCATCGAGCTGATGCTGAGTCACGCCAACCTGAACGTCTACGCCACCGACATGGGCGAAGAGGGCGTGGATCTGGCCAAGCTCTACGATTACGACCTGATCCTGCTGGACCTGCACCTGCCCGACATCGACGGCCACGAAGTGCTGCGCCAGCTTCGGGTTGCCCGCATCGACACCCCGATCCTGATCCTGTCGGGCGCCGACGACACGGAGAACAAGATCAAGGGGTTCGGCTTTGGTGCGGACGATTACCTGACAAAACCATTTCACCGGGACGAGCTTATTGCGCGCATTCACGCAATCATTCGCCGGTCGAAAGGCCATTCCCAGTCGGTCATCAATACCGGAAAGATCTCCGTCAATCTCGATGCCAAGACGGTCGAGGTTTCCGGAAAGCCGGTGCACCTGACCGGCAAGGAATACCAGATGCTCGAGCTTCTTTCTCTCAGGAAGGGCACGACGCTGACGAAAGAGATGTTCCTGAACCACCTGTATGGCGGAATGGACGAACCGGAATTGAAGATCATCGACGTCTTCATCTGCAAGCTCCGCAAGAAGCTCTCCGAGGCCACCGGCGACGAGAATTACATCGAGACGGTCTGGGGCCGTGGCTACGTGCTGCGCGATCCGCAGCCGCAGCCCGATGACGCGCCGGCGCTGGCCGCCAGCGCCTGACGCCGCTTACCCTTACCCGAACACTGGACCCTGACGGATGCGCCCCCTATCACTTGCCGCAAGGCAGTGAGACGGGGGCGCAGTCATGTCCGAGATCAACCCAGAGACATCCGGCAAGCCGGTCGCTGATCTGACCGAGGCGGAGGCGCGCGAGGAGCTTGCCGCGCTGGCGGAACGGCTGGGGTCGGCGAACCGGGCCTATCACACGGAGGACGCGCCCGAGATTTCGGATGCGGACTACGATGCGCTCAAGCGGCGCAACGCCGAGATCGAGGCGCGATTCCCGGAGCTGAAGCGCGAGGACAGCCCCTCGGAGCAGGTGGGCGCCGAACCCGCCGAAGGCTTTTCGAAGGTGCGGCACCGGATGCGGATGATGTCGCTGTCCAATGCCTTCGGCGATGACGACGTGCGCGACTTCGACGCCTCGCTGCGGCGGTACCTTGGCCTTGGGGCGGAAGAGGCGCTGGCCTACACGGCGGAGCCCAAGATCGACGGGCTGTCGCTCAGCCTGCGCTACGAGGGCGGCGTGCTGGTTCAGGCGGCGACGCGCGGCGATGGTGCCGTGGGCGAAAACGTGACCCAGAACGCGCGCACGATCAGAGACATCCCCGAACGTGTCGAGGGCGCGCCCGAGGTCATGGAGGTCCGCGGCGAGGTCTACATGAGCCACGCGGATTTCGAGGCGCTGAACGAACGGCAGGAGGCGCGCGGCGGCAAGACCTTCGCCAACCCGCGCAACGCTGCCGCCGGCAGCCTGCGCCAGCTCGACAGCAAGATCACCGCCTCGCGGCCGCTGAAGTTCTTTGCCTACAGCTGGGGTGAGCTGTCGGAGCCGCTGGCCGAAACGCAGATGAAGGCCATCGCGCGGCTGGACAGGATGGGGTTTTCGACCAACCCGCTCACCCTGCGCTGCGAGGGCCCGCAGGAGATGCTGGACCACTACGCGAAGATCGAGGAGCAGCGCGCGACGCTGGGCTATGACATCGACGGCGTTGTCTACAAAGTTGACGACCTTGGCCTGCAGGAGCGGCTGGGTTTCCGGTCCACAACGCCCCGCTGGGCCATCGCCCACAAGTTCCCCGCCGAGCTCGCCTGGACGCGGCTCGAGAAGATCGAGATCCAGGTGGGCCGCACCGGGGCGCTGTCGCCGGTGGCGCGGCTGACGCCGGTGACCGTGGGCGGCGTGGTGGTGAGCAACGCCACGCTGCACAACGAGGATTACATCGCCGGGCGCGATGCCAGCGGCAACCCGATCCGCGAGGGCCGCGACATCCGCGAGGGCGACTGGGTGCAGGTCTACCGCGCGGGCGACGTGATCCCCAAGATCGCGGATGTGGACCTGTCGAAAAGGCCTGACGAGGCAGCGCCTTACGCGTTTCCTCAAAATTGCCCCGAGTGCGAGTCCGAGGCGATCCGCGAGGAAGGCGACGCGGTACGACGCTGCACCGGGGGCCTCGTCTGCCCGGCGCAGGCGGTCGAGAAGCTCAAGCATTTCGTCTCGCGCGCGGCCTTCGACATCGAGGGGCTGGGCGCCAAGCAGGTGGAGCAGTTCTACCGCGACGGCTGGATCAAGGAGCCGGCCGACATCTTCGCGCTGCAGGACCGCTATGGCAGCGGCATGCAGCAGGTGAAGAACCGCGAGGGCTGGGGCGAGAAATCGGCCGACAACCTCTTTGCCGCGATCGAGGAACGGCGGACCATCCCGCTGGAACGGCTGATCTTCGCGCTTGGCATTCGCCACGTGGGCGAGGTGGCGGCCAAGGACCTGGCCCGCCATTTCGGCACCTGGGAGGCGCTGACCACGGCAGTGGATACCGCAAAGGACGCCGAACGCCGTTACCGCGATGCGGAGAATGCGGTGGTCGAGGAACGCCGCGCTGCCGCCGAAGAAGGCCGCCGCGCGTCGCTGACGGCAACGCGCAACAAGGTCTGGGACGAAGATCCCGTCGCGGCAGAGGCGCGCGCCGCCTGGGAGGATCTTGTCGGCATCGACGGCATCGGCGCGACGGTGGCCATGTCGCTGGTGGCGACCCTGACGCAGGAGACCGAGCGCGCCTCGGTCGACCGGCTGGTGGACAAGCTGAGGGTCGAGGCGGCCGAGCAGGTCGCCGCCGAAGGCTCGCCCGTGGCGGGCAAGACGGTGGTCTTCACCGGATCGCTCGAACGGATGACGCGGGCCGAGGCCAAGGCGCGGGCCGAGAGCCTTGGCGCCAAGGTCTCGGGCTCGGTCTCGGGCAAGACCGACATCGTGGTGGCGGGGCCGGGCGCGGGCAGCAAGGAGAAGAAGGCGCGCGAGCTGGGAGTCGAGGTCATGGACGAAGACGGCTGGCTGGCGTTGATCGGCGGATGAGCGGACGTCCCGAACCGCTCTGGCCGCTCTTCGCGGACCTCAAGACGCTCGACGGGATCGGGCCCAAGACGGCGCAGGCGCTGGAGCCCGCGGGCATCGTGGCGCCGCGCGATCTGCTTTACACGCTGCCGCAGTCGGGCATCGACCGGCGGTTGCGCGACACGGTGCAGGGGGCCGAACTGCCCGACGTGCTGACCGTGCGGGTGACCGTAGGGCGGCACCTGCCGCCCGCGCGCAAGGGGCGGCCCTACCGGATCGAGGTGGACGACGCGCAGACGCGGTTCCAGATCGTGTTCTTTCACGGGCGGGGCGAGTATCTGAGTCGCCTTTTGCCAACCGGCCAAGCGCGGGTGGTGTCGGGCCGGGTCGAGTTCTTCGACGGCGTGGCGCAGATGGTGCACCCCGACCACGTGCTGCTGCCGGAGGAGGCCGACGACATGCCGGTCTACGAGCCGGTCTATCCGCTGGCGGGCGGGGTCACGCAGAAGACCATGTTCAAGGGCGTGACCGATGCCCTGTCGCAGCTGCCGGACTTGCCGGAATGGGCGGACCCGGCGCTTGTGATGCGGGAAGGCTGGCCTGGCTGGGGCGAGGCGCTGCTCGCGGCACACCGGCCCGAGACCGGCGCGGACCTGCTGCCCACGGCGCCGGCGCGGGCGCGTCTGGCCTATGACGAGCTGCTGGCGCACCAGCTGACGCTGGCGCTGGCGCGGGCAGACCGGCGGGCACAGCGGGGCATCGTGAGCGAGGGCGACGGGCGGTTGCGGGCGCGGGTGCTCAAGGCGCTGCCCTATGCGCCGACCAAGGCGCAGCTTCGATCCATGGACGAGATCGCCGCCGACATGGCCGCGCCCGAGCGGATGAACCGGCTGCTGCAGGGCGACGTGGGCGCGGGCAAGACGCTGGTGGCCTTCATGGCGCTGCTGGTCGCCGTCGAGGCCGGCGGGCAGGGCGTGATGATGGCGCCGACCGAGATCCTGGCGCGCCAGCACCTCGAGGGGTTGCAGCCGCTGGCCGAGAGCGCCGGCGTGGTGCTGGAGATCCTGACCGGGCGCGACAAGGCGGGCGAGCGCGCGGCCAAGGTGGCGGCGCTGGAGCGCGGCGACATCCAGATCCTCGTGGGCACGCACGCGGTGTTCCAGAAGGACGTGGCCTTCCGCGATTTGCGGCTGGCCATCGTGGACGAGCAACACCGCTTCGGCGTGCGCCAGCGACTGGAGCTGGGACGCAAGGGGCAGGGGGCGGATGTGCTGGTCATGACCGCGACACCGATCCCGCGCAGCCTGTCGCTGGCGCAATACGGCGACATGGAAGTCTCGGTTCTGGACGAGAAGCCGCCGGGGCGCAAACCCGTGCGCACGGCGCTGGTGTCGGCCGAGCGGATGGACGAGGTGGTGGATCACCTGCGCAAGGCGGTCGCCGAGGGGCGGCAGGCCTATTGGGTCTGCCCGCTGGTGGAGGAGAGCGAAAGCTCGGACCTGACCTCGGCCGAGATGCGCTTCCGGATGTTGCGCGCGGCGCTTGGCGAGGGCGTCGTGGGGCTGGTGCACGGGCAACTGCCGCCCGCCGAGAAGGACGCCGCCATGGCCCGGTTCGTGGCGGGCGAGACCTCGGTCCTGGTGGCGACCACGGTGATCGAGGTGGGGGTGAACGTGCCCAATGCCTCGATCATGGTGATCGAGCAGGCTGAGAGCTTTGGCCTGGCGCAGCTGCACCAGTTGCGGGGCCGCGTGGGCCGGGGCAGCGCCGAGAGCACCTGCCTCCTGATGTACCGCCCGCCGCTGAACGAGACCGGGCACAAGCGGCTGACCACCCTGCGCGAGACCGAGGACGGGTTCCGCATCGCGGAGGTGGACCTCGAGATGCGGGGCGCGGGGGATCTGATCGGCACGGCGCAGTCGGGGCTGCCGCGCTTTCGGGTCGCGGATCTGGAGGCGCAGTCAGGGCTCATGGCGCTGGCGCAGTCCGATGCGCGCAACCTGCTGGCGGGTGATTCCAAGCTGGAGGGCACACGCGGCCGGGCGGCGCGTCTGCTGCTGTGGCTGATGCGCCAGGACGAGGCGATCCGGTTGATCCGCGTCGGGTGACGCAAGGGCACGTAAGGCCCCGAAATTCCTGAAAATTTCCCCGTCTGTTCTGCCACGTTCGCAAATGTTCTCAAAAAGTTCTTTACAGAATGTGAATCCCATGAGAACAAATAGGCAACGAAACGGAACACATGACCCACGGGGGACGCGATGATCCACTCCATTCGCACCGCCTACACCCGCCAGGACACTCAGCTGCTCGAGGACTCGCTTGGTGCGATTTCCCTCGTGGTGATCTTCCTGGGCGCGCTTCACCTGCCAGTCCTGTTCTGATTTTCACGCTTTTCTGCCTGCGTGTCTGCGGCGCCGGGCCTGTCGCGTATCTGTCCCAAATCCTCGCGGCCTGCCTGTCTCAAGACCTTCTGTCCCGAAGGTTGCCCGGTTGCCTTTCGCACGCCACTGACCGCCGTTCTCCCACCAGAGAACGGCGGTTTTTTTTATCTGTCCGGGGAAGGGGCCTCAGGCCGACTGGGCCTCGCGCGCCTGTTCGGCGGCCTCGGTCGCGGCGTCGAGCGCCAGCATGATCGAGGCGTGGCGGTTCTTGTAATCGACGGCGGGTTTCAGCACTTCGAGCCCGTCGAAGGGGGCATCGGGCGCGTCGCCGCCTTCCTTGAGCATGGCGCGCAGCTGGTCGCGGGCCTGTCGGACTTGGGCTGCGGTGCAGCCGACGATGACGCTGCCGACGACCGAAGCCGCCGCCTGGCCCAGGGCGCAGGCCTTCACGTCCTGGCCGAAGTCGGTGATCGTGTCGCCGTCCATCTTCAGATCCACGGTGATCGTCGACCCGCAGAGCGGCGAGCGCTTGCGTACGCTGGCGTCGGGCGCGTCGAGCCGTTCGTTGCGGGGGATCTCGGCCGCGAGCGCGAGGATCCGTCCGGAATAGAGCTTGATCAGGTCGGTCTCAGCGCTCATGGGTTTTCCTTTCGTCCTGCCGGCCATAGATAGGCGCCGCACCCGATCATGCAAAAAGGTTTTTGCCGATGCCCTTCGATCCCGCCGATCTGAGCTACACCGATGCCGGTTTGATCCCCTGCATTGCACAGGACGAAGGCACGGGCGAGGTGCTTATGATGGCCTGGATGAACGCCGATGCGATCCGTCGCACGCTCGAGACGAAGCGCGTGACCTACTGGTCGCGCTCGCGCCAGAGTTTCTGGGTGAAGGGCGAAAGCAGCGGACACGTGCAGGAACTTGTCGACCTGCGGGTGGATTGTGACAGCGACTGCCTGCTGGCCGTGGTGCGCCAGACCGGTCCCGCCTGCCATACGAACCGCCGGAGCTGTTTCTACACCTCCGTCATTTCGGGCGAACCGGTCGAACTCATGGCGCCGATGGACTGACGCGCAGAATATTCACGTTTCGTTCGCACTTTTCCGTTGGCCGGACGGATCGGCGCGACTATGTATCGGTGACTGCCGATCCCTGGGGGTGACATGCCGGAGCTCAAGCAGATCGAGGAGCGTGGCGCCCGTGAGCACAATCTGAAATCCATCGACGTCGACATTCCGCGCGATGAGCTGGTGGTCATCACCGGCCTGTCGGGCTCGGGGAAGTCGTCGCTGGCCTTCGACACGATCTATGCCGAGGGGCAGAGACGTTATGTCGAGAGCCTGTCCGCCTATGCGCGGCAGTTCCTCGACATGATGGAAAAGCCCGATGTGGATCACATTGCGGGCCTCAGCCCGGCGATTTCCATCGAGCAGAAGACCACGTCGAAGAACCCGCGGTCGACCGTGGGCACGGTGACGGAGATCTACGATTATCTCCGCCTGCTGTTTGCCCGTGTCGGCACGCCCTACAGCCCTGCCACCGGCCTGCCCATCGAGGCGCAGCAGGTGCAGGACATGGTCGACCGCGTCATGGGCATGGAGGAGGGTACGCGTGCCTACCTGCTGGCGCCCATCGTGCGCGACCGCAAGGGCGAGTACCGCAAGGAATTCCTCGAACTGCGTAAGCAGGGTTTCCAGCGGGTGAAGGTCAACGGTGAGTTCCACGAGCTGGACGATCCGCCGAAGCTCGACAAGAAGTTCCGCCACGACATCGACGTGGTGGTGGACCGTGTCGTCGTGCGCGAGGGCATGGAGACCCGGCTGGCGGACAGCTTCCGCACGGCGCTGGATCTGGCCGACGGCATCGCCGTGCTTGAGACGGCCCCGCGCGAGGGCGATCCCGAGCGCATCACCTTCTCCGAGAACTTCGCCTGTCCGGTCAGCGGCTTCACCATCCCCGAGATCGAGCCGAGGCTGTTCTCGTTCAACGCGCCCTTCGGGGCCTGCCCGGATTGCGACGGGCTTGGGGTGGAGCTGTTCTTCGACCCCAACCTGATGGTGCCGGACACGACGCTGAGCCTTTACAACGGGGCCATCGCGCCCTGGCGGAAGGGCAAGTCGCCGTACTTCAAGCAGACCATCGAAAGCATTGCGAAGCATTACGAATTCGACCAGGAGACTTCGTGGAAGGACCTGCCGAAACACGTGCAGCAGGTGTTCCTCTTCGGCTCGGGCGATGACGAGATCCCGTTCCGCTACGACGAGGGCGGCCGCGTCTACAACGTGACGCGCGCCTTCGAGGGCGTGATCCCCAACATGGAGCGGCGCTATCGCGAGACCGACAGTGCCTGGATCCGCGAAGAGTTCGAGCGCTACCAGAACAACCGGCCCTGCGGCACCTGCGGCGGCTACCGCCTGCGGGAAGAGGCGCTCGCTGTGAAGATCGGCGGTCTGCACATCGGCGAGGTCGTCGAGATGTCGATCAAGCAGGCCTTCGACTGGTGCGGCGGCGTGCCCGAGAGCCTGACCCAGCAGAAGAACGAGATCGCGCGGGCGATTTTGAAGGAGATCCGCGAAAGGCTCGGGTTCCTGAATAACGTGGGACTTGAGTATCTTACGATGTCGCGCGCAGCCGGAACGCTAAGTGGCGGCGAAAGCCAGCGCATCCGTCTGGCAAGCCAGATCGGCAGCGGCCTGACCGGCGTTCTTTACGTTCTGGACGAACCTTCGATCGGCCTGCACCAGCGCGACAACTCGCGGCTGCTGGAGACGCTCAAGAACCTGCGCGATCAGGGCAACACGGTGATCGTGGTGGAACACGACGAAGAGGCGATCCGCGAGGCGGATTACGTCTTCGACATTGGCCCGGGGGCCGGTGTGCATGGCGGGCAGGTGGTCAGCCACGGCACGCCCGAGCAGATCGCGGCGGACCCGGCCAGCGTGACTGGCCAGTACCTTGCCGGCACGCGCGAGATCCCGGTGCCCGCCGAGCGGCGCAAGGGCAACGGCAAGAAGCTGACCGTGGTGAAGGCGAGCGGGAACAACCTGCAGGATGTCACCGCCGATTTCCCGCTGGGCAAGTTCGTCTGCGTGACGGGCGTGTCCGGGGGTGGCAAGTCCACCCTGACCATCGAGACGCTGTTCAAGACGGCGTCCATGGCGCTGAACGGCGCGCGGCAGGTGCCGGCGCCTTGTCAGACGATCAAGGGGCTCGAACACCTCGACAAGGTGATCGACATCGACCAGCGGCCCATCGGGCGCACGCCGCGGTCGAACCCGGCGACCTATACAGGGGCCTTCACGCCGATCCGCGACTGGTTCGCCGGTCTGCCCGAGGCCAAGGCGCGCGGCTACAAGCCCGGGCGCTTCAGCTTCAACGTGAAGGGCGGCCGTTGCGAGGCCTGCCAGGGCGACGGTGTCATCAAGATCGAGATGCACTTCCTGCCCGACGTTTACGTCACCTGCGAGACCTGCAACGGCGCCCGCTACAACCGCGAGACACTGGAAGTTCAGTTCAAAGGCAAGAGCATAGCCGACGTTCTTGATATGACAGTTGAAGACGCGCAGGAGTTCTTCAAGGCGGTGCCCTCGATCCGCGAGAAGATGGATGCGCTGGTGCGCGTGGGGCTGGGCTACGTGAAGGTGGGTCAGCAGGCGACGACGCTGTCTGGTGGCGAGGCGCAGCGCGTGAAGCTGTCGAAGGAGCTGGCCAAGCGGTCGACGGGGCGCACGCTCTATATCCTCGACGAGCCGACGACGGGCCTGCATTTCGAGGACGTGAAGAAACTGCTCGAAGTGCTGCATGAACTGGTCGATGCCGGGAACACGGTGGTGGTGATCGAGCACAACCTCGACGTCATCAAGACCGCCGACTGGCTGGTGGACATCGGCCCAGAGGGGGGTGACGGCGGCGGCGAGATCGTGGCCGTGGGCACGCCCGAGGAGGTGGCCGAGGTCGAGCGCAGCCATACGGGGCGCTACCTCAAGCCGATGCTGAAGCCGCGCAAGGTGGCGGCGGAATGAAGAAGGCCGGGGCGCGATGCCCCGGCCTTTTAAATTCGAGTTTGGTGCAGATCAGTCCAGAAGGGCCGCCGCGGCGCCTACGAAATCGAGGATCTCGCGCGTTTCGCGATCCACCAGATAGACATCGTCGCCCAGGCGATAGTAGGTGCGCCCGTCACGCAGGCCGTAGCGGTCGGGATCGCGGATCAGGACATAGTCGCCGTCGATGTAGCGGCGGTCGTCCTTGTCGCCGCGACCGGCGAGACCCGGCGGGTTGCAGCCGTTGTTCTTCTTGGCGAGGCCCGGCGGGCAGCCGCCCGACTTGCCCTGAGCCAGCGCGGGCGTTGCGAATGCGGTGATGGCTGCGACCGCGATGGTGGCCGTGGCTTTTCCGATCTGCATGGATTTCTCCCTTGGTTTCAGGACAGAAGGGATGAAGCGGCAAGCCGGTTCCCGCAAGTCGGCGTGGTGACGGGCCGGGGCGGATTACCGCCGGTCGGTACGGATCCCCAGAAGGCTGTAGGGCGGGCAGGTGCCCGCGATCGCGGTCGCGAGCAGCACGAGCGCCACCACGAGGGCCAGCCATTTCCATGCGCTTGCAATGGAAAGGAAGGCGATCAGAAGCGCCAGGCCGAGAATGGCGCGGATGATGCGGTCGGTACGGCCCATATTCCTGTCGAACATGTTTTCCCCCAAAGGTTGGTTCCGGACTCAGTTTAGACAGACATTTCAGGTTCCGAATATGATGTGGATCAACCCTGGGGCCGAGCAGGGCCGTGATGCACGCCGTTGCAAATCGGGATGCGATGCGGCAAGGAACACGGATCGCAGTTCCGGAGGACGCCGTGACAGGCAAGACGCGCATCGGAATCGGGGCCATCACGCGGCGGCGTCCGCAGATGTTCTCGGACCTTCTGGACAGTTTCGCCTGGATGCGAGTGCCCGAGGGCGTGGAACTGGTCTATCTTTTCGCCGAGAACGACGACGAGACCACGATGACCGGGATCGTCGACGGCTTTGCCGAACGGACCGGGGCCGAGACCTACCTCGAGCTCGAGACGCGGCAGGGCATTCCCATGGCGCGCAACCGCGTGCTGGACATGGCACTGGCCGATGGCTGCGATTTTCTGACCTTCGTCGATGACGACGAGACAGTGGATCGCGATTGGCTGGTGCAGCTGTACGACACTATCTCGCGCGAGGAGCTGGACCTGGTCGGCGGTCCGGTGCGCTACCAGCCGCCGCAGGGGAGCGTGCTGAGCCGCGAGAACCGGGCGGTGCTGGACGTGGTGCAGGGCCGGTCGGGCCGCGATCACGCGAAACGAAGCGAGCGCGCGCGAACCCACGAGGGGCACCGCGTGGCGGTCTACACCAACAACTGGATCGCGCGTCTGTCGCGGGTGCGGGAGCTGGGCGTGCGCTTCGACGAGGCGGCGCGCTTTACCGGCGGATCGGACACCAAGTTCTACAAGGACTTCCGCGAAGCCGGCGGGCGGACCGGCTGGGCGCCGGGTGCCTATGTCTGCGAGACGCGGCCGCTGTCCCGGCTGACCTACCGCTACTACTATGAGCGTTGCCGCGACCAGGAAATGACCCGGCTCGGGCGCAAGGACGCGCAGCCCTCGGCCCTCGGTGCCTATGCCGTCTACCTCTATGCGCTGCTGAGAAGTGCGTTCTACCTTGCCAAGTCGCCGTTCACGGCCGGCCGAGGCAAGGCGCGTGCGATGCGGGTCATGGGGCAGGCCTCGGCGCGGGTGGGCTACCTGCGAGGCCGGAAGAGCGATCACTACGACCCCTCGCGGGCGCACCTGCACGAGGATCCCCAGGGCAAGGGCTAAGCCCTAGCTGGCGAGGGGCAGGATCTCTTCGAAGGATTGGGCGTCGAGCCCGGCGATGCCGAAGGCCTCTTCCTCGGAGCGGGCAACCTCGATCTGGGTGGGCAGCACGTCGTCCGCCACCTGCTGGTACATCCGGGCCATGCCGAAGCTGACATCTTGCGGCGCGTGCATCACGCAGAGCGTCCCTGCGGAGAGTCGGGCATAGTCGCCGCTGATGGCACGCACCAGCCCGGCCACCGAGGTGTACGTGGCATCGAATTCCGCGATGTTCTGCCAATCGAAGAGCTGCAGCTGGTCAGGGGCAAAATCCGCATGAGCGAAGTAGTCGCGCGCCCAGTCGACACCGTCGCTCGCCGTGAAGGTTCCGAAAAAGCGGGCGATGACGAAGTTCTGTTCCGGAAAGACCCGGTAGTCATAAGGCATGGTGTATTCCGTGGCGCGTTTGGAGAAACAGGGAACAACGAACTCTGAAAGATTATCCTGGCTCTCAACGAGCATAATTTTCGTTTGTTCCGGGTTGCTAAGGCAAAGGGCGAGACAGAAACGAACAGACACTCATAACCTTGGTGCGCTCTAAATACATCAATCGGTGTGGCGGTAAAGCCCTACAGAGGGAAATGCCGTAAGGTTGGTAAACCCTGAAGTGTGGTCCCCATGCCTTTGCCGCATGCCCGGGCAAGCCACCGAAATGGGGGCACCCTTTCGGATGCCCCCGAGAGACGATCAGTCCATCGCCTTGAAGTTGAATTCGCCGCCGTCCTTGATGCCCGAGAACCAGCGCGCCGTGACGGTCTTGGTCTTGGTGTAGAAGCGGAAGGCGTCAGGGCCGTACTGATTGAGATCGCCGAAGGCCGATTTCTTCCAGCCGCCGAAGGAGTGATAGCTGAGCGGCACCGGGATCGGGAAGTTGATGCCGACCATGCCCACGTTAACGCGGTGCGCGAAGTCGCGGGCGGTGTCGCCGTCGGCGGTGTAGATCGCCGTGCCGTTGCCGTAGGGGTTGTCCATGGTGATCTTCAGCGCCTCTTCGTAGCTGCCGGCGCGCACCTGGCTGAGCACGGGGCCGAAGATCTCTTCCTTGTAGATCTCCATGTCGGGCGTCACGCGGTCGAAGAGCGAGGGGCCCACGAAATAGCCGTTCTCGTAGCCCTGAAGCTCGAAGCCGCGCCCGTCGATGAGCAGCTCCGCGCCCTCGTCCACGCCCTTGCCGATGAGACGCTCGATGCGTTCTTTGGCGGCGGCAGTGATGACGGGGCCGTAGTCCACGTCCTCGCCCGCGGTGTAGGGGCCGACCTTGAGCTTCTCGACCCGGGGGGTGAGCTTCTCGATCAGCGCGTCGGCGGTTTCCTCGCCCACGGGCACGGCCACGGAAATCGCCATGCAGCGTTCGCCCGCGGCGCCGTAGCCCGCGCCCACCAGCGCGTCGGCGGCCTTGTCGAGGTCCGCGTCGGGCATGATGATCATGTGGTTCTTGGCGCCGCCGAAGCACTGCGCGCGCTTGCCGTTGTTGGCGGCGCGGCCGTAGATGTACTGCGCGATCGGCGTGGAGCCGACGAAGCCCACCGCCTGAACCGTTTCGTTGTCGAGGATCGCGTCAACCGCTTCCTTGTCGCCGTGCACCACCTGCAGCACGCCGTCGGGGAGGCCTGCTTCCTTGAGCAGCTCGGCCAGTCGCATGGCGGTGGAGGGGCAGCGCTCGGAGGGCTTCAGGATCATGGCGTTGCCCGAGACAAGCGCCGGGGCCATTTTCCACAGCGGGATCATGGCGGGGAAGTTGAAGGGCGTGATGCCCGCGACAACCCCCAGCGGCTGCCGCATGGAGTAAAGGTCGATGCCGGGGCCGCCGTCGTCGGTGAACTCGCCCTTGAGCATGTGGGGCGCGCCCATGCAGACCTCGACCACCTCGAGCCCGCGCTGCACGTCGCCGCGCCCGTCGGGCAGGGTCTTGCCGTGCTCGCGGCTGACCAGCTCGGCCAGTTCGTCCATGTGCTCGTTGATGAGCGCGCCGAATTTCATCATGACGCGGGCGCGCCGCTGCGGGTTGGTGGCGCCCCAGGCAACCTGCGCCTCGGCAGCCTTGGCGACGGCGGCGTTCACTTCCTCGACTGTGGCGAGCGGAACCTGGGCCTGCACCTCGCCGGTGGCGGGGTTGAAGACCTCGGAGAAGCGGCCCGAGGTGCCCTTGGTCATGGCGCCGTTGATGTAATGCGTGATCTCTTGCATCGGATGATCCTCCTGCTGGATTTGCCCATGGTGTAGCCTTGCAAAAATGCTGGCAAAAGGGGAAATCTGGCAAAAGCGCTTTGCATGAATGCAGGATGAGCCATGGACTGGGACGACATGCGGATCTTTCTGGCGGTCGCGCGCGGGGAAACGCTCTCGGCGGCGGGGCGCGGATTGCGGATGGATGCCGCCACGGTGGGTCGCCGGGTGGCGCGGCTCGAGGCGGCGCTCGGTGCGCCGCTCTTCGCCAAGAGCCCGCAGGGCTACGCGCTGACCGAGGCGGGCGCGCGGCTGGTCGCGCACGCCGAAGAAGCCGAACAGGCCATGGGGCTGGGCGCGGAGGTCGTGCGCGGCAGGATGGAGGGGCTGACGGGAACGGTGCGCATCGGCGCGCCGGACGGCTGCGCCAATTTCCTGCTGCCGCAGGTCTGCGCGCGCATTTCGCAGGAAAACCCTGGCCTCGACCTGCAGATCCTCGCACTGCCGCGCGTGGTGAACCTGACGCGGCGCGAGGCCGACATGGCGGTCGCGGTTTCGGCCCCTACGGCAGGGCGGCTGGTGGTGCAGAAGGTGGCAGACTACCACCTGCACCTTGCCGCGACCGAGGACTACCTGAACGCCCATGCGCCGATCCGCAGCGGGGCCGACCTGCGCGGGCACCGGATGGTCGGCTACATCCCGGACATGATCTACGACAAGGAGCTCGATTACCTGTCGGACCTCGGGGTCGAGCGGGTGCGGCTTGCCTCGAACTCGGCCGCGGTGCAGGTGCAATGGCTGCGCACGGGGGCCGGGATCGGAATCGCGCATGATTTCGCGCTGCCCGGCGACCCGCCTTTGCGCCGCGTCCTGCAGGGAGAGGTGAGCCTCACGCGCAGCTTTTACCTAGTGCGCCATGCCGACGACCGCCGGCTGGAGCGCATGAATCGTCTCGCTGCCGCCCTGATGGACGGGATCCGCAGAGAGTTAACCGTTCGTGAAGGACTCGCTTGACAGAATACCCGGGCCGACCTGACGCTGATGAGACACAGGCGGCGACTTGGAGGAGGTTCTGCATGCAGGTTGTTCAGGTTCTCAAGAGCAAGGGGTCCGACGGGATCGAAACCGTGCGCCCCGGCACCCTCGTAGGCGAGGCGGCCAAGGTGCTGGCGGAGAAACGGATCGGTACGGTGGTGGTCTCGGAGGACGGGGTCAAACCGTTGGGGATCCTGTCGGAGCGTGACATCGTGCGCGAACTGGCGGTGCGCGGCGGCGCCTGCCTGGAACTGCCGGTGGACGAATTCATGACCTCTCGGCTGTCCACCTGCACCCGCGAGGATGACGCCAACGATGTCCTGACGCGCATGACCGAAGGGCGCTTCCGGCACATGCCCGTGGTCGAGGACGGCCGCATGGTGGGAATCATCACGCTGGGCGACGTTGTGAAGGCCCGTCTGGCCGAACTCGCCATGGAGAACAGCGCCCTCGAAGGGATGATCATGGGCCACTAGGATCATAGGTCCTGCGACATTTGCGACCCGGGGTTGCATTCCGGGAAGCAATATTGTTGCGTGCGCGTGGAGCTTCAGGGGAGGACACTCCGCCATGCGCATCGGCCTTTATCCCGGCACTTTCGATCCGGTGACTGTCGGACATCTCGACATCATCGAGCGCGCCGCGCTGCTCGTTGACCGGCTCGTGATCGGGGTGGCGATCAATCGCGACAAGGGTCCGCTTTTCAGTCTTGAGGAGCGGGTCACGATGCTCGAGACGGACATCAACACCCTGCGCGAGCGCACCGGCACCGAGATCATGGTGCATCCCTTCGAGAACCTGCTGATCGACTGCGCCCATGACGTGGGGGCGCAGTTCATCATCCGCGGCCTGCGGGCCGTCGCTGATTTCGAGTACGAATTCCAGATGGTTGGAATGAACCGCTCGCTCGACGCATCGGTCGAGACCGTCTTCCTCATGGCCGAGGCGCGGCACCAGGCCGTCGCCTCGAAGCTCGTCAAGGAAATCGCCCGGCTGGGCGGGGACGTGTCGAAGTTCGTAACACCCCCCGTAAACCGGGCGCTGGACGAGAAATTCGGCCTTCAGCCGTAGATCGCGCGGCGGGCGACCTGGTCCTCGACACCGGCGATGTCGAGATCGAGCCGCGTGTCCATGGGCAGCGACCGGAGTTCGGCCAGCGTGCGGCGGTAGGCGGCGCGGCGGGCCATGCGGCCGCGGATATTGGTCATCATGTCGCTCATCTCCGGGCTCCTTTCCCTTGCCTGAAACCTCTGTGTTTCGGCTGCTTCAAGCTCTGCGTTCACCGCTGAAAATAGTCATGCTGCAACGCAGCACAATCGACGCTTTGCGAAAGCGGGGCTGCAGTGTGTGCATGGCGGACAGAGGCGTCAGGATTTTGTTTACCTAACGTCATTAACCTTGCTGTGTCAGACGTGAGGAGATGCCCATGTTGACTGGCAAGACGGCCCCGGTCTCGAATGTGCCGGGGCGCCCGCAGAAGCGGACCCCGAAGAAGCAGCAGCAGACCCACGCGGTGGAGGACCGGAGCGAGGCGACGGAAACCGATGCCGCCGATCCGCCGGCACCGCCACAGGCCCTTGGCGGTCGGCTGCTGCGCGAGGCCTGGGAAGACAAGAAAAGGCCGCCAGCGGTATCGCAGGCGGCCCAGGGGTATCGTCAGGCGCGTGGCGCCGTGTCGACGCGTTAGGCGATCAGATCAGCTTGCCCATCGCGACGGCCGTGTCGGCCATGCGGTTCGAGAAGCCCCACTCGTTGTCGTACCAGGACAGCACGCGCACCATGTTGCCGTCCATGACCTTGGTCTGGTCGGTGGCGAAGATCGAGCTGTGCGCGTCGTGGTTGAAGTCCGACGACACCAGCTTGCGGTCGGTGTAGCCGAGGATGCCTTTGAGCGGGCCCTCGTCGGCGGCCGCACGGATCGCCGCGTTGACGTCATCTGCCGAGGTGCCGCGGGCGGCCTCGAAGGTGAGGTCGACGACCGAGACGTTGGGCGTGGGCACGCGGATCGCGACGCCGTCGAGCTTGCCGTTGAGGTCGGGCAGCACGAGGCCCACGGCACGCGCGGCGCCGGTGGAGGTCGGGATCATGTTCGAGGCCGCGGCGCGGGCGCGGTAGAGATCCTTGTGGTAGGTGTCCAGCGTCGGCTGGTCGCCCGTGTAGGAGTGGATCGTGGTCATGAAGCCGCGCGCGATGCCGATGCTCTCGTGCAGGACCTTCGCCACGGGGGCGAGACAGTTGGTCGTGCAGGAGGCATTGGACACGATGATGTCCTCGGCGGTCAGCGTGTCGTGGTTCACGCCGTAGACCACGGTCTTGTCCACGTCCGAGCCCGGGGCCGAGATCAGCACGCGCTTGGCGCCGGTCTCGAGGTGGGGCTGGCACTTCTCCTTGGAGGTGAAGATGCCGGTGCATTCCATGATGATGTCGACGTCCGACCAGGGAAGTTCGGCCGGGTTGCGCATCGCGGTCACGCGGATCGGGCCACGGCCGACGTCGATGCTGTCCTCGCCGGTCTTCACCTCGACCGGGAAGCGGCCGTGAACGCTATCGTACTGCAGGAGGTGTGCGTTGGTCTCGACCGGGCCGAGATCGTTGATCGCGACGACCTCGATGTCGGTACGTCCCGATTCGATGATGGCGCGCAGAACGTTGCGCCCGATGCGGCCAAATCCGTTGATGGCGACCTTAACTGTCATGACAATCCTCTCCTCGCCGGGTTGCGGCTGTTATCGCTAACGAGCAAATCACGTCTCCGAAGTCAACATAGCAGCCTCGTCACCGGTTGCACCCCGTCTCGGGTGCGGGCCCTGGCGGGCGGATCGGAGGGCTTTGCCGGAGATCGACAGACGTGCGGCCCCGTTGGTGCTTTCCATGCCAGAGCCGCGCCGGAGTGTCACGAGGCGCGCGATGTGCTCAGGGTGCCGCGCGGGTCAGCATCCCGAAAAGGTCCCGGGGATCGTCCGGATCGGCGAGCAGGTCGAGCGGCAGCGCCATTCCGGTCTCTTTCACCTTTTCATGAACATAGCGAAGGGCCGAGAAATCCTCGATCGCGAAGCCCACGCTGTCGAAAAGCGTGATCTGCCGATCGCTGGTGCGGCCCGGGGCCGTGCCGGCAAAGACCTGCCAGAGCTCGGTCACCTCGTGATCCTCGGGCAGCTGCTGGATCTCACCCTCGATGCGGGTCTGGGGCGGGTATTCCACGAAGATGGACGACCGGTGCAGCACCTCGGCGGCAAGCTCGGTCTTGCCCGGGCAGTCGCCGCCGATAGCGTTCACATGCACGCCGCTGCCGACCATGTTGTCGGTCAGGATCGTGGCGTTGCGCTTGTCGGCGGTGCAGGTGGTCAGGATGTGGGCGCCCTCGATGGCCTCTTCGGGGCTGTCGCAGGCGGTGATATCGAGCCCGCTGCCCTGGAGGTTGGCCATGCATTTGCGGGTCGCCGCCGGGTCGGTGTCGAAAAGCCGCACCTTCGTGATGCCGCAAAGCGCCTGCATGGCGCGGCACTGGAACTCGGACTGGGCGCCGTTGCCGATCATGGCCATGGTGGTGGCGCCCTTCGGCGCGAGGTGTTTCGCGGCAAGCGCCGACATGGCGGCGGTGCGCAAGGCTGTCAGCAGCGTCATCTCGGATAGCAGCAGCGGATAGCCGGTGGTCATGTCCGCCAGCACGCCGAAAGCGGTGACGGTCTGCAGCCCCTCGCGCGTGTTCTTGGGGTGGCCGTTCACGTACTTGAAGGCATAGTGCGTATCGTCCGCCGCGGGCATGAGTTCAATGACGCCGACCGCGCTATGGGCGGCCACGCGGGGCGTCTTGTCGAAGCGCTCCCAGCGGGCGAAATCCTGCTCGATGGCTTCGGCGATGCCGATGAGCATGGTGTCGAGCCCGACGTGATGGACAAGCTGCATCATGTGCTCGACCGAGACGAAGGGGACGAGGGCCTTTTCGGAAGGTTTCATGGCGGACCTCAAAGAATGCGGGGGGTGGGGCGGTCGAAGACCTGGCGGCCGAGCGCCGAGGCGGCGAGATCGACCATGAGTTGCGCGGTGCGGCCGCGTTCGTCGAGCATGGGGTTCAGCTCCACGAGGTCGAGCGAGGTCATCAGCGCACTGTCGTGGAGCAGCTCCATCACCAGATGCGCCTCGCGCACGGTGGCGCCGCCGGGAACGGTGGTGCCGACGGCGGGGGCCACGGCGGGGTCGAGGAAATCCACGTCGAGCGAGACGTGCAGCATGCCGTTGGCCTGCGCCACCTTTTCGAGGAAGGGCTGAAGTAGCGCCTTGATGCCGTGTTCGTCCACGTCGCGCATGTCGTGGCGCCGGATCGCCGTGCCCTCCATGGCGGCGCGCTCCTCGGGATCGACCGAGCGGAGGCCCAGCAGGCAGACGTTCTCCATGGGCACGGGGTGGTCGACGGGCGGAAAACCGTCAAAGCCCTCGCGCCCCGTGACGTAGCCCAACGGCGTGCCGTGGAGGTTGCCCGAGGTGGTGGTCGTCAGCGAGTGGAAGTCGGAATGCGCGTCGAGCCAGAGCACGAATTGCGGTCGGCCGGCGCGCGCCGCATGCGCCGCGACACCGTGGACCGAGCCCAGCGACAGCGCGTGATCGCCGCCCATGAAGATGGGCAGGCCCTCGGCCATGGCCTCGCGGGCGGCATCGGAAATCGCCTGCGTCCAGCCCACGGTCCTTGGCAGTTCGTGCAGGCCCTCGCGATCCGTGACCTCGGTCGGCGCCGGCGCGAGGTTGCCCAGGTCGCGCACCTCGTGGCCAAGGTCGGCCAGCGCGCCGGGCAGGCGCGCGGTGCGGTAGGCGTCGGGCCCCATCAGGCAGCCGCGCCGCCGCTTGCCGCTGTCCACCGGCGCCCCGATCAGCAAGATTTTCCGGCTCATGTCGCAAGTCTCCTGTCCGTCATCGCGTGTCGGACACAAGGATGCGCCGGATCGGGGCGGAAACCAGTGGACAGATTGATCAATTTGGGAAAGTTTGGCCCAAGATGATCAATTAGGATGCGCAAAATGGATGAAACCGACCGCAGGCTGATCGCGACCCTCCGCGGCGACGCGCGCATGGCGCTGTCGGATCTCGCGCTGGCGCTCGGGCTCTCGCGCGCGACCGTCCGGGCGCGGCTGGAGAAGCTGCGCGCCTCGGGCGAGATCGTGGGATTCACCGTGGTCACGCGCAGCGACGTGGCGCGCGACCCGGTGCGCGCGCTTATGATGATCGGGATCGAGGGCAGGGGGACCGAGCGGGTCCTGCGCCAGCTTCAGGGCCTGCCCGAGCTGCGCGCGCTGCACACCACCAACGGACGTTGGGACGTGATCGCCGAATTGGGCGCTGACGGGCTCGAGGCGCTCGACGCGGTGCTCACGCGCGTGCGGCGCTTCGACGGGGTCGCGACCTCGGAGACCTCGCTTTTGCTGTCGACACGGAAGTCGGCGGGTTAGCGGCGCGGGGCGAGGATCGCCGCGATCCAGACCGCGACCAGCACGGCCGATGCCACCGCGTTCCAGCTGGCCATCGACAGGCCCAGCATATCCCAAGGAACCTCGTCGCAACGCACCAGAGGCGCGTTCATCACCTGGTTCATGAGCTCTTCTGTCGAAAGGCCCCGGATCGAGCCCGATGTGCAGCTGGTCGGCCCTTCCCACCATCCGCGTTCGACCCCGGTGTGATAGACACCCGTCGCCGAGGAGAAGGCGGCGCCGAGCGCGCCCAGGCCCGCGATCCAGCGTGACGGCACCATGGCGCACAGCACGCCCGCCGCGATGGCAACTCCGTGGCCGTAGCGCTGCCAGTAGCAGAGCTTGCAGGGCGGCATGCCGCCGAGGAACTGGAAGCCGAAGGCGGCCAGCAGCAGTGCCGCGGAGCCGGCGCCGGCGATCAGCATCAGGGTGCGTCGCATGTCAGAGATACCTCACCAGAAGGAAGCCACCCAGAAGCAATGCCACGAAAGCGGTGAAGACAAGCCCAAGCCGCTTCTCGATGAAATCACGTATCGGTGCGCCGAAGGCCCTCAGCAGGGCCGCCACCACGAAGAAGCGCAGCGAGCGCGCCACGATCGAGGTGACGAGGAAGGTGCCCAGCGGCATGGCGGTCCAGCCCGACATGATGGTGATGACTTTGTAGGGGAAGGGCGTGACACCGGCGATGAGCACGGCCCAGAAGCCCACGTCGTTGAAGCGGGCGTTGAACTCGGCCATGGAGTCCGCCTTGCCGAGCGACTCGAGGATCGGCTGGCCGATACCCTCGTAGAAAAAGGCGCCGATCACGTAGCCCAGCATGCCGCCGACGACCGAGGCGACCGTGGCCACCAGCGCGATCAGCCAGGCGCGGCGCGGCGTGGCAAGGATCATCGGGATCATCAGCACGTCGGGCGGGATCGGAAAGACCGAGCTTTCGATGAAGGCGACACCGGCGAGAACCCAAAGAGCATAGGGGCTTTCGGCCTGGGCCATGGTCCAGTCGTAGAGGCGGCGCAGCATCCAAGGTCTCCATGCAGTCGGTTCGAGGCAGAGACCATGCAGGCGCAGCATGGTCAAGCGCACGGACGGGCTTTACGCCGCTCTGTGCTGGCGATAGATCGGTGTCCGGGCCCAAGTGGCGGAATGGTAGACGCAGGGGATTCAAAATCCCCCGATAGCGATATCGTGTGGGTTCGAGTCCCACCTTGGGCACCAGCGGCTTGGCCGGACTTCCGAAGTGACTTTCGCCGCTTCTTGCGGCGCCGGTGTCGTAACGTCTGGAGCTGAAAGCCTTGGCCGGCCGATACCTGACCCCTTGGCAGGTCATGGCCGCGTTGCCGCTCTCGAATTGTAGCCTCGCGCCAGGTTGGCCAAAGTACCAACTGCTAGGACTGGTGCCGCTTTCGGCGATAGCCCGCACGCCGACGGTCCCGACGGCCTGGGCGGCGTTGAAACTGGCTGAATTACTGCCCACGCTTTCAGAAGCCTCTGCGCTACCGGATTTCAGTTCCAAGAAAGGGCCACGTTATGTCGTCACCAAGCTTCAAGCTGCCCGTGGGAGAGGAATCCTCCAACCGCGCGATGAGGTTGGAGCTCGAAACGGCCATGCAGTCGGTCATCGATTCCTTCTACGAGGAAATCGGCGGGATCGTCACGGGCCTGCTGCCGGTCGGCCACTTTGACGCGACCCAGGGCCGCTTTCCTGAAGATGCGCTGCACGGCAGTTTCTACTTCGTGACCGCTCCGGGAACCGTTGATGGTGAGGTGTTCGCGATCGGTGACTGGCTGGTTCCGCTGATCGACGGGGCCAGCACCACGACTTTCAAGGGAAACTGGACGCGCGGTGACTACTCGAAGGTCGTCAATCGCGTCTATGAGGATGTGCAATCTCTGGCCGCGTCGCGGGAAGAAGCGCGCGGCAACGGTGCGCTTTGGCTGACCGCCGACGGGCAACGGTTTGTGGAGGACAGCACCGCAACGCTTGGCTTCATCGAGAACAAGGCTTCGACGCCTGTGAGGATGAGAGTTGTCGATCTCTTCGATATCGACGCGCGTGCCTTTGCGCCGGCGACCGGCGGCGCCGATGCTTCGGCTGGTCTTCAGGCGGCACTGGATCTCTTCAAGGCGAGGCTGGAAGCGGGGATCCCCTGCAGGCTCAGGATCATTGGGGAGTACACTGTCGAAAAGCCGCTCGTCCTCAACTGTACCGAGGATATCACGGCCCAGGGCGTCATCGACATGAGCGGCGGTGAAATCAAGTCGGCGCTATCGTCCGGGTCTTTGTTCCGCATTTCGTCGCGTGCTGTCGTGCGGAACCTGAACCTCAACTATTTCCGGCTTCAGGGTGCGGGAAGCGACGTCGATACGCTGCTTGAGCTTGATGGTGGTTCCGGCAGGAACCGGCAGTATCTCTACCGCTGCACCTTGATGCATCCAGAGCTTACAGGCGGGAAAGTCCCCCTCTGGATCCGCAACAATGCGTTTGAGATGGTGATCGTGCACCCCCAGACGAGCCCGACCATTTCAGGAGAAAACAGTCAGGCCGGGCGGTATTCGATGCTGTTCGATGACGATTTCGACGCGCCGACGCCGGATGGCAAGGACGAAGGAACGGTGGCCGGTGGCAACGTTTCTTCGATCACGGTTCTTGGCGGCACTGTCAGAGGCGGACAACATGCGGTCTTCGAGCGTTCGCCCGCGGACGTCCGTTTCTATGGAACCACGTTCCTCGAAAGCTGGAACGAGCTCTATCGCGGACCGAAAATCGGGACCCAGAATGGTGGTGTCTTCGGTTGCCACTTTGAGAATGCCTGGGTGATCGAGGACTGGTCGCAATGGACCGCCTACCCTGTCGGGGCGTTGGTGCAGAGCGGTCGCGACGGAAATGTATATCTGTGTTCTCGAGCGGGCCTTTCTGGAGCAGCGAACGGCCCGTCCGGCACTGGCACCGGGATTGTCGATGGTACCGCGCTTTGGGACTACGTGGATCCGCGACCTGTCGTGAGAATGGATAACTGTCTGCTGGTTCACGATTCCGACTACCGTCAGAACAAGGGCTACGCCAACTACCTGTTGTCGAGTTTCATGGTAGGTAGAAACCAGGCACCAGAGTGGCTTGCCACGAGTAGGGGCGAGGTCACCGATTTCAGATATCTTCACCTGCGGAATACCTCGGACAATGGGGCGCGGTTGTTCGCCTCGGCGCGGTATCGCGGGAATATCGGTTTTGCAGATACGGCGGCCGGTCCGAACCTTGTGTCGATCGCGAACGGCTCCAATCATCAGACGTTTGGAAAGACGTCCGGTGAGCTCAGGCTGGCGATGCAGGACGGTCCTTCATACTTTGTGGAGGCGGAAGGGGATATCGTGTTCTCTGCTCCCCCGGATGGGCACCCCGGGGACCGCCTCGCAATCCACCTGCTTCAGGATGAGATTGGGGGGCACGCCATCGCATTTTCGGAGGACTTCCATGTCGCGGGACTGTCTCCGGACATCACTCCAGGGGCACGGACCGCGTGGAGCTTCTACTTTACTGGCTCCTCTTGGCTTCCGGAATCCTTTCTAACAGGCGCCTCCTGATCGCGCTCTGAGGAGTGCTTCGACAGGGAGAACGACAAGGCAGTCAGTCGATATCTCGGTGCGGACCGTGCCTTAAGGACACCAGCGCCTCTAAAGGGTTCAAAAATCTCAGCGGGACGACAACGAAGGCGCCGGTGCCTTGGGCCGGCGCGTGGGATGTTGTGCGGACGATCATAAGGGGCGCGGCTTCGCCGCAATCTCAGCGCGCTCCGGCGCTGTGAGCCTCGTGTTCGAGTGCCGTGGTCCCACGGCCGAACGAAGTGCCGGTTATTGTGGCAAAAGAAGATTTTGAACCTGAAGTTTGAAAATCTTAAAAATGAACCTTGGAGATTTCAGATGGCGTCGGTTAGCATCTTCAGTGGTAACGACGGAGCCCAGATGTTCGATCCCGCCTCTCCCTTCCTCGGCAAGTCCGATCCCCTGCAGCCGGCGCAGAAGACCTCTTTTGCGGAGGAGCGCCTGAAGACCGCAGTGCTTTTTTGCGAGATAGCGCCCGGGTCGATCTCGACCGAGGCGCAGATATCGGAGCGCTTCGGGCTGGGGCGTGCGGGGGTGCGCGTGTCACTGGCCAAGCTGTCGTCGATGGGCCTGATGCACCCGATCGCGCGGGCCGGCTGGAAGGCGCTTCCAATCACGGGAGCACTGATCGGCGAGGTGATCGCCTCGCGCCAGCGGGTGGAACCCGCGCTCGCCGAGACGCGGCCGGACGACCGGAGGCTCGCCCGTCTGGATGAACTGACCGAGATGATCGAGGTGCTCGAGGGGCAGGAGGATGCTGCAGCCCTCACCACCCGCCGCAACTACGAACGCGAGTTCTTGGACACGCTTGCCGGCGGTGCGACGAATGCCCTGATGGGGCAGTTTCTGGGCGGGCTTTGGGATCATTCGGACCGCATCCTGAGATTTCTCGAGCCCGGAAGTGGGATGTCCTGCCGGGCCTGCGATGCCCGCGCCCTCGCGGCCGCCGCAGCGGCGGGAGATGCCGAGACACTGGTCGCGCTGCGCATGGCGGATATCGCGGCGTTCCGCGATTTCGCCGTCGCCGGCCTGATGCGAGACCGTACCGAACTTGGCGTCGAAGGCGATGCCGCGAGTGCCTCGAACAACAACGGCCGCAAAAGGCCGGACGCAGGCAAATGCCCCGAGCCATCCCGCAAGAGGATGCAGGGGGCCAAGTCCAACAGAGGAGCCAATTCATGACTTACAAAAGGAAGGCGGCGCGATTTGTGCTGCCAATCGCATTATCTCTCGGGATAGCCCTTCCGGCCACCGCGAAGGACCGGCTGGTGGTCGATCTGGTGAACGAGCCGGCGACGCTCGATCCACACCAGCAGTGGAACCCGGACAGCTACTACGTCTACCGCAACATCTTCGACAACATGGTCACGCGCGACGACGCGGGCGAGATCGTGCCTCAGATCGCGACCGAGTGGGAACGTGTGAGCGATACCGAGATGGTCTTCACCATCCGGGACGACGTGACCTTCCACGACGGCGAACCGCTGACGCCCGAGGACGTGGTCTTCACCGTTGAGCGCATCACCGACCCGGAGTTCGGCTCGCCGCAGCTGGGCCAGTTCAACAAGATCGTCGATGCCGAGGTGACCGGCGAGAATGAGGTCACGCTGACCACCGACGGGGCCTACCCGGCGCTGCTGGCGCAGCTGGTGAAGCTGTCGATCGTGCCCGAGCACGTGGCCTCGACCATGACCTCGGCCGAGTTCAACCAGGCGCCGGTGGGGTCGGGCCCCTATGTCTTCGAGAACTGGGACCGGGGCGTCGCCGTGACAGTCTCTAAGAATGAAGACTACTGGGGGGATGAAGGGCCCTTCGAGACGGTGGTCTTCCGCGGTGTGCCCGATGCCTCGACCCGCGTGGCAGACCTGCAGTCCGGCAACGCCGACCTCGTGGTGACGTTGAACACGGACCTTGCGATGCAGCTCGAAAGCTCGGGGCGGGGCAAGGTGCTGACGGTGAACACCGAACGCGTAGCCTATTTCCCGATGAACGCCAGCAAGCCACCGCTCGACCAGGTCGACCTGCGCCGGGCCATCGGCCATGCCATCGACCGTCAGGCCATCGTCGACGGCCTTCTGGGCGGTTACCCTCAGGTGGTGGACCAGATGCTGTCTCCCGCGCACTTCGGCTGGGCCGAGGACATCGAGGGTTTCGACTACGATCCCGAGAAGGCCCGCGAGCTGATCGCCGGCGTCGAAGGCGCGGACACCGAGATGGAGCTTGCCACTTCGCCCGTCTACGACCAGCGCGTCGTGCAGGCGATCCAGCAGATGCTGACCGACGTGGGTCTGAACGTGTCCATCGAAAGCACCGACATGGCGACCTGGCTGCAGGAACAGCAGAGCTCGCAGGATCAGGCGCCGATGCTGACCTTCTCGCGCTGGTCCTGTGCCTGCCAGGATCCGGACGGCATCATGTACCCGCTGCTGCACTCCTCATCGAACTGGAGCCGCGTGAACGATCCCGAGATCGACGCACTTCTGGACGAGGCGCGCAGCGAACTCGACGAGGAGACGCGCGCGGATCTTTATGCGCAGGTCAACCGCCTTGCGCTCGCGGATGCCGACATCCTGCCGCTCTACCAGGCGGCGATCATCTACGGCGCTGCCGAAGAGCTGCAATGGCAGCCGACCTCGAACGAGAGCCTTTTCCTGAACCGCATGTCCTGGAGCGAGTGACATGCACCGGGGACGCGCCATTGGGGCGGCCCCGTTTCCCCAGAACGACAAGGACCGGACAATGACCAGAACAAACCTCGCATGCGGCGTCGCCTTCGCCGCGCTTTTCGCCGCCGGCGGTGCGCTGGCACAGGATTTCACCGTGAACCTGGTGAACGAGCCCTCGAGCCTCGATCCCCACATGCAGTGGAACCCCGACAGCTACTACGTCTACCGCAACGTCTTCGACAACGTGGTGACGCGCGACGACGCGGGCGAGATCATCCCGCAGATCGCCACCTCGTGGGAGCAGGTCTCGGAGACCGAGATGGTGCTCACCATCCGTGACGACGTGGTGTTTCACGACGGTGAACCGCTGACCCCCGAGGACGTGGTCTTCTCGGTGGAGCGGATCACCAATCCCGACTTCGGCTCGCCGCAGCTGGGCCAGTTCAACTCGATCACCGGGGCCGAGGTCACCGGCGAAAACGAGGTCACGCTGAGCACGGACGGCCCGTATCCGGTGCTTCTCGCGCAGCTCGTAAAGCTGTCGGTGGTGCCGCAGCACGTGGTCGAAGAAGTGGGCGACGAGGCCTTCAACGCGGCGCCCGTGGGATCGGGCCCCTACAAGTTCGAGGAATGGAACCGCGGCGTGGCCGTGACCCTCACACGCAACGAAGACTACTGGGGCGAGGCCGGGCCCTTCGAGACCGCCGAGTTCCTCGCCGTACCCGATGCCTCGACCCGGGTTGCGAACCTGCGGGCAGGGACCGCTGACCTGATCGTGTCGCTCGACAGCGACCTGGCGATGCAGATCGAGAACGCCCAGGGCGTGCAGGTCTTGCGCGCGCCGACCGAGCGTGTGGGCTTCATGGGGATGAACACCACACGCCCGCCGCTCGATGATCCGCAGGTGCGTCGCGCTGCTGCCATGGCGGTGGACCGTGAGGGTATCGTCGCAGGCATCCTTGCCGGGGGCGAGCAACAGGTCGGCCAGATGGCGACGCCCGCGCACTTCGGCTATGTCGAGGGCGTCGAGCCCATTCCCTACGATCCCGAGGCGGCGGCCGAGATCGTCGAGGAGACCGGCGCCGGCGACACGCCCATGCAGTTCGCCACCTCGCCGGTCTTTGACCAGCGCATCGTTCAGGCGATCCAGCAGATGCTGAGCGAGGCGGGTTTCGACGTCGAAATCTCGATGACCGACATGAGTACCTACCTGCAGAAGGCCCGCGCCCCCGAGCAGACCGAACGGCCCTACTTCAGCTTCGGCCGCTGGTCCTGCGCATGCCAGGACGTGGACGGCGTGCAGTTCCCGCTGCTGCATTCCTCCTCGAGCTGGAGCCGGGTCAACGATCCGGAACTCGACGCGCTGCTCGAAACCGGGCGCTCGTCGCTGGATGATGAGGAACGCCTCGCGGCCTATACCGAGGTGCAGTCCATCGTGCAGGACAACGCCTACATCCTGCCGCTCTACCAGGCGGTCGCGATCTACGGTGCGGCGGGCGAACTGGAATGGACGCCGACCGCGAACGAGAGCCTGTTCCTCAATCGCATGTCCTGGAGCGAATAACAGCCCATGTCGGTCTTCCTTCTGCAACGGCTGGGACAGGCGCTGGTGGCGATCTTCGGCGTGATGACGCTGGTGTTCTTCATCCAGCGCCTTACCGGCGATCCGACCTATCTTCTGGTGCCCGAGACCGCCACGCAGGAGGACATCGAGGCCATGCGGCGCACGCTCGGCCTCGATCAGCCGCTCCTGATGCAGTACCTCGACTACCTTGGGGACATGCTGCGCTTCGACCTTGGGCGGTCCTTCGTGCAGAACGTGGCGGTGACGGAGATCATCGCCTCGCGTCTGCCCTATACTCTGCAACTGGCCGGCGGCGCGCTTCTCGTGGCGCTGGTCATCGGTCTTCCGGTGGGGCTCGCGCTGGCGATCTGGCGCAAGCACCGCTCCACCAACGTGCTTATGGGTTTCGTGCTGGGGGCGCAGAGCATGCCGACCTTCTGGAGCGGCATCCTCATGATCATGGTCTTCGGTGTCTGGCTCGGCTGGCTGCCGCCTTCGGGGTCGGGAAGCTTCTTGCACCTGATCATGCCCTCGATCGCGCTGGGCCTGCTTTCCATGGCGACCTACGCCCGCATCGCCCGCAGCTCGGTCCTGGACGAGCTTTCCAAGGATTACGTCCGCTCGGCCCGTGCACGTGGCGTGGGCACCGGACGGCTGGTGGGCAAGCACCTGCTGCGCAACTCGCTGATCCCGGTGATCTCGATCAGCGCGCTTGAAATCTCGCAGCTGCTCGCTGGTGCCGTGATCGTCGAGACGGTCTTTGCCTGGCCGGGGCTTGGGCAGCTCACCGTGCAGTCTGTGCAGTCACGCGACTTCGTCGTGGTGCAGGGCATCGTCCTGCTGGGGGCGCTGGTCACCATCGGGGTGAACCTGATCGCCGATATCCTCTACAGCGTGGTCGATCCGCGCATCCGCAAGGGGGACGGGGCATGAGCGCGGTCATGGCGAACTGGCGCAGGCTCTTCGTGCCCGGCGAGGGCAAGGGCGTGCCCGTGGGCATCTTCGTCGCGATCTTCGCGGCCCTGGTGCTCGTGGCGATCTTCGCGCCGCTCATCGCACCCTACGATCCCAACACCCAGAACCTGCTAGGCCGGCTCAAGGCGCCGGGGACCGAGGCACGCGGCACCTATTACCTGCTGGGTTCAGACGAGCTGGGACGCGACCTGCTGAGCCGGGTCATCTACGGCGCGCGCATCTCGCTTTCGGTGGCGATCCTGTCGGTGCTGCTTTCGGGCTGTGTCGGCACGGCGCTGGGCATGCTGGCCGGCTACCGCCGCGGCTGGGTCGGCATCGTGGTGATGCGGCTCGTGGACATCTTCCTGTCGATCCCGGCGATCCTGCTGGCGATCATCATGGTGGCGGTGCTGGGCCCGGGCTTCGTGAACGTGGTGCTGGTGCTCGCGCTGACGCGCTGGCCGCGCTACGCGCGCGTCGCCTATGGCCAGACGCTTTCGGTCGCGGGGCAACCCTATGTGCGCCTGGCCAAGGCCATGGGCGCGGGTCCGGTGCGGATGCTGTTCCTGCACATCCTGCCTAATATCATCGCCCCCATTGCGGTCGTCGCCACCCTGGAATTCGGGCTCATGGTGCTTTTCGAGGCGGGGCTGTCGTTCCTCGGGCTTGGCGTGCAGCCACCTATGGCAAGCTGGGGCGCCATGCTGAGCGTCGGGCGGAACTACGTCTCGAACGCCTGGTGGATCGCGACCTTCCCGGGCGTCTGCCTCTTCCTTCTCGTGCTCTCGGTGAACCTGATCGGTGACCGGCTGAGCGATTATCTCAATCCAAAATCACGGTAGATCATGGACTTCGGAACGGAATTTCAAGGCAAGGGCGTCATCGTCACCGGGGCGCTGGGCGTGGTCGGCCGCTGGCTGGCAGAGTCTTTCGGCAAGGTAGGCGCAAAGGTCTGCGTGACCGACATGGACGGTGCGGCGCTGGATGCACTCGCGGCGCAGATCGGCACCGAGGGCAGCTTCGGCTTTGCCTGCGACCTGCGCGACGCGGGCTCGATCGACGCGTTGGTGGCAGAGGTCGGGCAGCGCTGGGGCGCGGCAGACGTGCTCATCAACAACGCGGGCGTCTACCCATCGGGCTTCCTGCTCGACACCGATGCCGAGGAATGGGACCGCATCCTCGACATCAACCTGCGCGCCGTGCACCTGCTGACCCGCGGGATCGCCACGCAGATGATCGGGGCTGAACGCACCGGCAGCGTCATCAATATCTCGTCCGGGGCGGCGCGCAAGATGCGCCTGACGGCGGCGCCCTACAGCCTTTCCAAGACGGCGCTCGACCGGCTGACCAAGGGTTACGCGCTGGAACTGTCGCGGTACAAGATCCGGGTGAACGCGCTTGAGCCCGGCTTTGCCGCCGGATCGACGGCGAGCCCGCTGCCCGAGGAACACGTGAAGCGAGTGACCGCCTCCATGCCGCTGGGCCGCGCCTCGACCGCCGACGACGTGGCCCCCGCCGCCATGTACCTCGCCAGCGAGGCGGCGTCCTTCGTGACCGGCGCGACGCTGACCGTGGACGGCGGCAACTCCATCGGCTCGATGGATGTGTACCAGGACAAAAAGGCTCCGCTATGAGCGCGCTCGACCTGCCGCCCGCCTATCCCTGGCCCGAGGGCAAGAGCTCGGCCTTCTGCTTCAGCATGGACGTGGACGCGCATTCGCCCTGGATGTGGAACAACCGCCACGAGGTGCCGCAGCTTCTGTCGCATCTGGAACAACGCAACTATGGGCCGCGCGTCGGCATCCGGCGCGTGGCCGAAATGCTGAAGCGATTTGGCATCAAGGGCAGCTTCTACGTGCCCGGTGCGGTGGCCGAGGCGCATCCCTGGATGCTGCCGGCGCTGGTCGAGGCGGGCCACGAGGTGGGCCTGCACGGCTATTTCCACGAGTTGGTGCAGCAGGTCTCGGACGAGGAATTCAGCTGGGTGCTGGAGTCCTCGATCGAGATCTTCGAGCGGCAGCTGGGCGAGAAACCCGCCGGCTTTCGGTCGCCCGCTTGGGAGATGACGCCACACATGCTGGCCGAGGTGAAGCGCCACGGCTTCTACGACAGCTCGCTCATGGGCTTCGACACGCCGCATTCCGTCGATGGCGTGACCGAGGTGCCGGTGAACTGGGCCACGGACGATGCGATCTTCTTCAAGTTCCTCGGCGGCGGCGATCCCGCGCCGCGCAGCACCGCGTCGGTGCTGGAGGCCTGGGTCGACGAGTTCGAGGCAAGCCAGCGCTACGGCACGCTCTTCATGCTGACCGTGCATGACTGGATCTCGGGGCGTGGCGCACGGACCGTGATGCTGGAGCGGCTGATGGAACGCGTGGTCGCGGCCGAGGACGTCTGGCTTGCCACTGCCGGAGAGCTTGCCGCGCACCATCGCGCCCATGCCGCCGACCGCGACGCCATCACCCCGGAAATTCCCAAGACCCTACTGGAGCACCCCGCATGGACCAGGCAGTGACCCAGCGCACCGGGGAAACCTGGACGGTGCACAAGAAGCAGGTGGAGACCACCCGCGGCGTCGTCGCGACCCAGCATTTCGAGGCCGCCGAGGCCGGCGCCCGGGTGCTGGAGCAGGGCGGCAACGCCATGGATGCCGCCGTGGTCAGCGCGCTTGTCCTGTCCGTGGTCGAGCCCTGGCTCAGCGGCGTTGGCGGCGGCGGGCTGATGCTCTGGGCGCCGGGCGACGGCGGCACCGTCGACACGTTGGATTTCAACGTCCGCGCCAGCCGCAACATGGACCGCTCGCAGTACCCGCTGGCCGGCGGGCGCGACGGCGACTGGTTCGACTGGCCCTCGGTCGAGGACGACCGCAACCTGATCGGCTATTCGTCGATCTGCATTCCGGGCGCGATCGCGGGCTTCGCCGCGGCTCTGGAAAAGCACGGCACGCTGTCCTGGGCCGATGCGCTGGCCCCCGCGATCGAGAAGGCCGAGCGCGGGATGCGCATCGACTGGTTCACCTCGCTCTGCCTTGCCGTCGACGCGCAGGGGCTGGCGCGGTTCGAACATTCGGCGAAGCTCTTCCTCGACAACGGGCGCCCGCGCCGCGTGCCCAACGGCCAGCAGGTCGACTATCTGCCGATGCCCGAAAAGGCCGCCATGCTGCGCAGGCTGGCGCAGGCGGGCGCGCGTGATTTCTACGAGGGCGAGGTGGCGGAGAGCCTGCTTGCGGATCTTCGGGCCGGCGGGTCAGTCATCGACGCCGAGGATCTGGCCGGTTTCGCGCCCAGTTGGGCAGAGGCACGACAGGGCAGCTACCGCGAGACCGACATCTCGGTCGTGCCCGGGCTGTGCGGCGGGCCCAGCCTGCTCGAGACGCTGGGCAAGATCGAGGCGGACCTACACCCCGGCGCGACCGAGGCCGAGGCGGCGACGATCTATGCTCGCGCCATCCGCGGCACCTACGAGGAGCGGCTCAAGACCATGGGACACGCGGGCGCCCAGGGCGACTGCACCAGCCATGTCTCGGTCGTGGATGCCGAGGGCAACATGGTCTCTCTGACCAACACGCTCCTGTCGCGCTTCGGCTCCAAGGTCACACTGCCCGGCACCGGGATCCTGATGAATAACGGCATGATGTGGTTCGACCCGCGCGAGGATGTGCCGAACGGCATTGCCCCTTCGGCCCGTCCGCTTGCCAACATGAGCCCGGCGATCCTCAGCCGCGAGGGGCGCCCGTCGATGGCCATCGGTGCGGCCGGCGGGCGGCAGATCTTTCCCTGCATCGCTCAGCTCATCAGCTACGTGACCGACCGCGACATGTCGCTGGAAGAGGCCTTTCACGCACCGCGCCTCGACGCCTCGACCCCCACGGTCATCGTCGATCAGGCGGCAGCGCCCGACGTGGCGGCGACTGTCAGCCGGGATTACCCGGTGGAGATCCGAGCCAACAGCCTGCATCCGGTGCTCTTCGCCATTCCTTCGGCGGTGGCCCGCAGCGAGGGCGTGAACTCCGGCATGGCGCACCCGGTTAACCCGTGGACCGCCTGCGCGGCGGAAGGGGGCGGCGATGGCTGAAGCGACACTCGAAGTCCGTGACCTCAGCATCGGGGTCGGGCCGCATAACGTCGTCGACGGGGTCGATTTCGACATCGGCCGGGGCGAGATCGTGGCCCTCGTGGGCGAAAGCGGCTCGGGCAAGAGCCTGACCGCCCTGTCGATCATGGGGCTGCTGTCCGGCTCGGTGCAACAGACCGGCGGCACCGCCACGCTCGAGGGAAAGACGCTGGAGCTTGGCAATGACCACGCCATGCGCAAGCTGCGTGGAACTGCGCTGTCGATGATCTTTCAGGAACCCGTGGCTTCTCTCAACCCGCTGCTGAGCGTCGGCGCACAGGTCTCCGAAAGCCTCGTGGTGCACGGACGCGCCAGCCGGGCGGAAGCCTGGAACCGCGCGGTCGAGATGCTGCGCGAGGTCGGCATCCCCGCGCCCGAGCAGCGCGCGCGGCAGTTCCCCTCGGAACTCTCGGGCGGCATGTGCCAGCGGGTGATGATCGCCTCGGCGCTGATCGCAGAGCCGCGTCTGCTGATCGCCGACGAACCGACAACGGCGCTCGACGTGACGATCCAGGCGCAGATCCTCGATCTGATGCGCCGTCTGCGCGACGAGACCGAGACCTCGGTGCTCATCATCACGCACGACATGGGCGTCGTCGCCTCGGTCGCGGACCGCGTTTGCGTGATGTACGGTGGCCGCATCGTCGAGCAGGCCGAGGTCCACGAGCTCTTCAGTACCCCGCGTCATCCCTATACCAAGCTTCTGCTGGCCACGATCCCGCGCATGACCGGTGCGCGGAAGACCGAGCTCTTCTCGATCAGCGGCATGGTGCCGGACGTGGCGTCCTGGCCCGAGGGCTGCCGTTTCCGGACACGCTGTCCGCTGGCCAGTGACCGCTGCGCCACGCGCCCACCGCTGGAACCCGCCGGGGCAGGGGCCGGCCACGTCGCCGCCTGCTGGCATTCCGACAAGGTGGAGGATCTGGCATGAGCGAACCGCTTCTTTCCGTCCGCGGCCTGAAGGTGCATTTCCCCGTCGCAACGGGGCGCCTCTTTGCCGAAAAGCCCGTGGTGCGCGCCGTCGACGGCGTCGATTTCGACCTCGCCGAGGGTGAGACTCTGGGCATTGTCGGCGAAAGCGGCTGCGGCAAGTCGACCACCGGCAACGCCATCCTCGGGCTTGCGCCGGTGACCGAGGGCGAGATCCTTTTCGACGGGCGCGACGTCGCCGGGCTGACGGGCCGTGACCGGCAGGCGCTCTGGCGCGACTTGCAGGTGGTCTTCCAGGATCCAGTCTCGGCGCTGGATCCCAAGCGCACCATCGCCCAGTCAATCGCAGAACCGCTCGAGATCCACGGCGTTGCCCGTGCGACCCGCCGGGCTCGCGTCGACGAGCTGATGGAGCTGGTGGGCCTGCGTGCCACACAGCGCGACCGTTACCCGAACGAGCTTTCGGGCGGCCAGCGGCAGCGTGTCGTGATCGCCCGGGCGCTTGCGCTCGAACCCCGCGTCGTGATCTGCGACGAGGCGGTCTCGGCGCTCGACGTGTCGATCCAGAGCCAGGTTCTGAACCTGCTGCTTCGTCTGCAGCGTGACCTGGGGCTGTCGTATCTCTTCATCAGCCACGATCTGAGCGTGGTGCGTCACATCGCCGACCGGATCGCGGTCATGTACCTCGGCACCGTGGCGGAGGAGGCGCCCACCGACGAGCTGTTCCGCCGGCCACTGCATCCCTATACCGAGGCACTGCTGGCCGCCGTGCCGCTCCCCGATCCTGTGGCCGAACGCGCCAAGACCGCGCGCCCGCTGCAGGGGGATGTGCCCAACCCCATGGACATGCCGCCGGGCTGTCCGTTTGCTGCGCGCTGCCCGCTCCGCGAGGAGGGCTGCGACAGTCTGCGCCCTCAGCCGGTCGAGGTGGCTCCTGGCCACCGGCTCGCCTGCCACGTCCGCGAGCGCGAGATCACGGGCAGCTCGACGCTGGATCGCCAGGACAGTTGATGGCGCTGGAGGTCAGGGCCCCGGAGATTCAGATATATTACGCCATATCAGTTAGGTAAGATGAGAAGCTAATGTATGACATGAGCGCGCCAGCGGCGTACTTTCGACCCGTGCCGCAGCTCTGAGCGCGCGCCGCGTGGCCTGTTGGTCTGAGACGGGGACTTTGGCGGCGTCACTCCGCCGCGCAGGGCTCTCCGGTCTCGCGGCGCCAGCTTTCCCAGGCCTCGGGTGTGTCGAGGTCGGTGATCGCATGGCGTCCGGGCAGGGGGATGCGGCGCAGTCTGTGGCTGTTGGCGCGCAGCACATCGCGGGCGCCGGCGTCGCCGGTCAGTCCCCGCAGTGCGGGGATGCAGTCCGCCGGGAACAGGACCGGGTGGCCGGGCGTGCCGTCCTCGGCCATGCCCTGCTGCACCATCGGATGCGGGCTGCGGTAGAAGGAATCGACCAGCGCCTGCATGTCGGCCTCGTCGATCTCGGGCATGTCGGCCGGAAGGATCATCACCCCGTCGAAGCCGCGGGGCATCATGCCCACCGCGCGGCGCAGCGAGGCGGCCATGCCCTCGTCGGCATCGGGGATCGCGACCGGCTGCACCGGCAGACCGGCCAGCGCCCGGGCGCGCGGATGAAGGTGGTCCGGAAGGGTCACCACGACGTGGGCCCCGACGGCGCAGGCGCGACGCGCCTGCCGCCTTAGCAGAGGCTCACCCGCGATCAGCTGAGTGAGCTTGTCCGTCCCCCGCATGCGCGAACTCGCACCTGCGGCGGGAATCAGTATTGCGATGGCTCCCATGCGCTTAACTTATACTGAGATTTCATTTTGCGAAAGATCGTTGCGCAAAAGTCGCGAAAAAAGACGTATACTTAATTCGTGATGCGTGCGCGTCCTGGATCGAGCAGCGGCTCGGACAGCATGATCGCCGGACACATTTTGCCGAGAATCTCGATCTCGGCCTGCAGCCCGGGCCGGACCTCTGCCCGTGGAACCAGTGCCAGCGCCACGGATTTGCCTGCGTGGTGCGAATAGCCGCCCGAGGTGCAGAAGCCCTGCACCATTCCGTCGATCCAGACCGGCTCGTAGGCATGCACGTCGGCATCCTCGGTCGTGACCTCGAAGGGGACAAGCATCCGCTCGGGCGGCGTGTCGCGCTCGGCCTCGGCAGGTTTTCGACCGATGAAGGGCGTATCCTTGGTCCAGTTGATGAACCGGTCGAGGCCGGTCTCGGCGGGCGTGTAGTCTGGCGAATACTCGCGCCCCCAGGCGCCGAAGAACCGGTCCAGCCGCAGCGACATCATCGCCCGCATCCCGAAGGGTCGCATGCCATGCGCGGCACCCGCCGCTGTCAGGGTCCACCAGAGCTGCCGCTGCGCCATGGGATCGCAGTAGATCTCGTACCCGAGATCGCCGGTATAGCTCAGGCGCTGGACAAGGCAGTCGGTCATGCCGAGCGTCAGGTGCCGCACGTCCATGAACCGCAGGTCCGAGACATCGGCGCGCGTGCAGGCGGCAAGCACCTCGCGCGCCCTAGGGCCCGCGATCTGGAAGCCGGTCAGACGGTCGCTGACGTTTTCGATGCGCACATCGCCCGAGAGATGCGAGAGGAACCAGCGCATGTGATAGGCCTGCGCACTGTAGCTGGCGGTGAGGTGGAAGGTCATTTCATCAATACATGAAATGGTGAAATCACCGATGATCCGCCCCGCCTCGGACAGCATCGGTGTCAGCGACACGCGCCCCGGCACAGGCACGCGCCCCGTCATTATCCTGTCGAGCCAGCCTCGCGCCCCCGCACCCGTGACCCGGTATTTCCCGAAATTCTGCAATTCGTTGATGCCGCAGGCATTTCGAACGGCCGTCACCTCGCGCTCGGTGGCCGCGAAGGCATTGGAGCGGCGAAAGCTTGGCGTCTCGTGGCGCGGCTCGTCGCCTTCGGCAAAGTAGTTCACGACCTCCAGCCCGTATTGCGCGCCCCAGACCGCGCCCATGGTGTCGAAGAGATCGTACATGGGTGTCGTGCGGTTCGGGCGCGCGGCGGGCAGTTCCTCGTTCGGGTAGCTCACGGAAAAGCGCTTCTGGTAATTCTCGATCACCTTGGGGCGGGTGTAGCCCGGGCTGATCCAGTCGCCATAGCGCGCCACGTCCATGGCGGCGGTGTCGCGCTCGCATTCGCCCTCGACCATCCACTGCGCCAGCATGAGCCCCACGCCGCCGCCCTGGCTGAAGCCCGCCATGACCCCGCAGGCCGACCAGTAGCCGGGCAGGCCGGGCACGGGGCCCACCAGCGGGTTGCCGTCGGGGGCAAAGGTGAAGGGGCCGTGGATCACCGATTTCACGCCGGCGCGTTCCAGCACGGGGAAACGGCGGTAGGCGAATTCGATGCTGTCCTCGATCTTGTCGAAATCGTCGGGCAGCAGCTCGTGACCGAACTCCCAGGGCGTGCCGTCCACCGCCCAGGGGCGGCAGGGTTGCTCGTAGAAACCGATACAAAGCCCGCGCCCCTCCTGCCGCAGGTAGCTTTCGCCCGCCGGGTCCATGACGTGGGGGTGTTCGGTCTCGCGCTCGTAGATCTCGGGCGTCTCGTCGGTGACGATATACTGGTGCTCCATCGGGTGCAGCGGCAGGTAGACGCCCGCCATGGCGCCGACCTCGCGCGCCCAGAGGCCCGCGGCATTGACCACGTGTTCGGCGTGGATCGTGCCCTTGTCGGTCACGACATCCCAGGTCCCGTCGCTACGCGGGTTGGTCTCGAAAACCTTGGTGTGCAGTTCGATCTCGGCCCCGCCGAGGCGCGCGGCGCGGGCATAGGCGTGCGTCGTGCCCGAGGGGTCGAGATGCCCGTCGAGCGGATCATAAAGCGCGCCGAGAATGCCATCGAGGTTGATGATCGGCGCGAGCTTGGCGATCTCCTCGGGGCCGACGATATGCGTGTCGAGGCCCATGTAGCGGTGCTTGGCACGCTCGGCGAGCAGCATGTCGAAGCGGTCAGCGTTGTCGGCCAGCGTCAGCCCGCCCACGTGGTGCAGCCCGCAGTTCAGGCCCGTGATCTCCTCCAGCTCCTTGTAGAGCCGTATGGTATAGCCCTGAAGCGCGGCCATGTTGGTGTCGCCGTTGAGCGTATGAAAGCCGCCTGCCGCGTGCCATGTGGAGCCCGAGGTCAGCTCCGAGCGTTCGAGCAGGACCACCTCAGACCAGCCCAGCTTGGTGAGGTGGTAGGCCACCGAACATCCGACGACCCCGCCGCCGATCACGACCACCCGTGTGCTGGATTTCATGTTCGCCTCCGCTCGTCGTCTGACCATTGCTGGCGCGCGCCACGCGTCACCGGCTTGTCATTTCGCGACACGGCATGTCGCGGACGGGCGGGGTGCCCTGCGATGACCCGGTCGGGTGACCTGCCATCGGCGTACCTGCACAAAACCTGGCAGGTTGCGCGCCCGTCGTCCTGGATTGCATGGCACGCTACCGCCTGATCGGTTTTGTTAACCTATTGATTATGTCCGCTCGCCACGCGCGAACCTTGGCAAAAGACACTCTGCCATGGGTTAAGTCCTTGATCCGTAGGGCTTCATCAAAGGGCGAAACGTGGTGTCAGGTGGTCATTGACCTATTGACGCCACAGGCTGTCCGGTTAACGTGACAGGGTTTGCACGAATGGGGATGCCGGATGCTGGCACGGAAACCGGAAGGGTCCGCCGCGCGCCTTGCGACGCTGGACTCCTTCGAAATTCTCGACAGTGGGCGCGAAAAGGCGTTTGACGACGTGGTCGACCTGGCCGCGCGCATCTGTGACGTGCCGGTCGCGCTCATCAGCTTCGTCGACCGCGACCGCCAGTGGTTCAAGGCCTCGGTCGGGATGGATCGCGACGAGACTCCGCTCAGCCAGTCCATCTGCTCGCACGCGATCCTGGTCGAAGAGGATCTGGTCGAGATCCCCGATACCGCGCTCGACGCGCGCACCGCCGACAACCCGCTGTGTTCCGGCGCGCTCGACCGGATGCGGTTCTACGCCGGCGCGCCGCTGGTCGCCTCGAACGGTCACAAGGTCGGCACGCTCTGCGTGCTTGACGACAAGCCGCGCCACCTGACCGATCTTCAGCGCGACACGCTCAAGGTGCTGGCGGGACAAGTCATGCGCCAGCTCGAACTGCGCCGCGCCCTGCGCAACGAAGAAGTCCTGCGCAAGGAAATCGACCACCGGGTGAAGAACTCTCTGCAGACCGTGCTTTCGGTGATCCGCATCTACGGCGGACGGCTCAACAGCGAAGAGGCGCGCGACGCCATGTCCGCGGTGGAACGCCGTGTGCAGGCGGTGGCGCAGCTTCACGCCGAACTCACCCGCAGCACCCATCTCGACCGGGTCGAGCTGCACAGCTACCTCGGGCGTGTGGCACGGCTGCTTCAGGATCAGGCGCCGCGCGGCGTCCGGGTCGAGACCGATCTGGATGAAGTGACGGGCAGTTCGCGCACCGCGGCCGTCATGGCCATGGTGGTCAGCGAATTCGTCGCCAATGCCTTCAAGCACGCCTTTCCGGACGGCCGCGAGGGGCAGGTGCGTGTCACGCTCGGGCGGACGGGGCAGGGGCTGCGCCTGTCCTGCAGCGATGACGGCATCGGTGTCACCTCGGTGGTTCCGGCGGCCAATTCCGACATTGCCAGCATTGGCACACGCCTGATGGAGGCCGCCGCCGAACAGATCGGCGGCGCACTGGATCTCAGGGGGGACGAGGCGGGCTATCGCCTGACGCTCGACCTTCCGGACATGACGAGCGACGACGAGGACCTGGAGGAGCCGAAGGTCAGAGCGGGCGGATTTTCAGCCGCGTGATGCGGTTGCCTTCCCGTTCGACGACCTCGAAGCGGAAGCCATGAAAACTGAAGACCTGCCCCACGGTCGGGATCATCTGCGCCTCGTGCAGCACGAGGCCCGCGACGGTGTTCGCTTCCTCGTCCGGCAGGGTCCAGTCGGTGGCGCGGTTGAAGTCGCGGATCGTCATGCCGCCCTCGACCCAGTAGGTGCCGTCATCGGCGCGGCGGATCGGGAAATCGCCGTCGGGGTCGAACTCGTCGGTGATCTCGCCCACGATCTCCTCGAGGATGTCCTCGAGCGTGATCATCCCCTGCAGGCTGCCGTATTCGTCCACCACGAGGGCAAAATGCGTGCGGCGGCGCAGGAACTGCCGCATCTGATCGTCGAGCGAGGTGGTATTGGGGACGAAGTAGGGCTTCATCGCCACGTCCGCGATGCGGAAGGTCTCGAGCGCGGCAAAGCCCTTCTCCCCGGCCTCGCCCAGCAGCTTGTACATGGCGCGCAGCAGGTCCTTGGCGTGGATGACGCCAATGATGTTCTCCTGTTCCTCGCGGAAGACGGGCAGGCGGGTGTGCGGGCTCTCGAGGCACTGGTTCAGGATGTCCTGAGGCTCGGAATCCGCGTTGATCATCTCGATGCCCGAACGGTGCAGCATGACCTCTTCCACGGTGCGTTCGGCAAGGTCGAGCGCGCCGAGAATCCGGTCGCGGTCTTCCTTCTCGACCACGCCTTCGGAATGGCCAAGGTTCAGCGCGCCGGCGATTTCCTCGCGCACGGCAAGGATCTGGCTGTCGGGATCGGTGCGCACGCCGAAGACCCGCAGCACGCCGCGCACCAGCATCCGCACCAGCGACACCATGGGCGCGAAGAGCTTGACCACGACCGAGATCGGCGTCGCGACGCCCGCGGCCGCGCTTTCGGGGTTGGTGATGGCATAGGTCTTGGGCAGCACCTCGGCGAAGATCAGCACCAGAAGCGTCATTACCACGGTCGCCAGCGCCACACCGCTTTCGCCGAAAAGACGTGTGAACAGCGCCGTCGCCAGCGATGTGGCCAGGATGTTGACGAGGTTGTTGCCCAGAAGCACCGACCCGATCAGCCGCTCGCTGTCCTCGGTCAGCTTCAGCGCACGTTCCGCCCCCTTCGAGCCGCGGTCGATGGCCGCCCGCAGCTTGCCGCGCGAGGCCGCCGTCAGCGCGGTCTCGGAACCGGAGAAGAACGCGGACAGCATGATCAGGCACAAAATCGCCGCAGAGGTGATCCAGAATGCGGCGTCGAGAAGGGTCGTATCGGTTTCCATCATCCGGGCCTTGTTGTCGGGGACAGTGGGGTTATGGGATGGGGTCCGGCGGCCTGCAAGGGGAGTTGCGATGCGCGTCTTTGATCTGGGCCCGCGCCACGGCCCGATGCTGGCCTTTGGTGGACCCTATTCCAACCTTCATGCCCTGCGCGCGATGCGCGGGCTGGCCCGGGCCGAGAGTTTCGACAAGAAATCGGTCATCTGCACCGGGGACGTGGTCGCCTACGGCAGTCAGCCGCGCGAATGCGTCGCGGAGATGCGCAAATGGGGGATCACCTGCGTGGCCGGCAACTGCGAGCTTCAGCTCGCGGCAGGCGCCGACAGCTGCGGCTGCGGATTTACGGCAGGGTCGCTCTGCGACGCCCTCTCGGCGGGCTGGTACAGCTACGCCAACGACACCCTGACCGAGGTCGAGCGCACCTGGATGGCGGCTTGCCCGGATCTGGTGGTCTTCACCATGGGCGGCCGGCGCTACGTGGTGCTGCACGGTGGTGCCAGCGCAGTGGCGGAATTCCTCTGGCACGACAGCCCGGTCTCGGCCTTCGCGCAGGAGGTCGCCATGCTTGAGGACGTGCTTGGCGGCCCCGTTGACGCGGTCATTGCCGGCCACAGCGGCGTGCCCTTCCGGCGGCGGGTCGCCGGGGTCGACTGGATCAACGCGGGCGTCATCGGCATGCCGGCCCATGACGGCACGCCCGCCACGCGCTTCGCGGTGATCCATCCCAACGGCGATGTCGACCAGCGCGAGCTTCTCTACGATGCGCAGGGGGCGCATGATCACATGGTCGCCAAGGGGCTGACACAGGGCTATCACACCGCGCTTCTGTCGGGATGGTGGCCGTCGGAGGACATCCTGCCGCATTCGCTGCGCCGCATTCAGGGCGCCGCGGAGTAGGGTCAGCTCTTCGACAGGGGATGGTGCTCCAGCACGAGCGCGCGCAGCCGTTCTTCCAGCACGTGGGTATAGATCTCGGTCGTCGCCACGTCGGCATGGCCCAGAAGCGTCTGGATCGCCCGCAGGTCGGCGCCGTTTTCCAGCAGGTGCGTGGCGAAGGCGTGGCGCAGCGTGTGCGGCGTGACCTTGTCGGGCGACACGCCCGCCCGCACGGCAAGATCCTTGATCCGCAGGTAAAAGGCGTGCCGTGTCAGGTGCCCGGCCTTGCCGCGCGAGGGAAAGAGAAAGCCCGAACTCGCGTAGCCCTCCAAACGCGCGGCGTCCTCCTGCGCGTCGCGCATAGCCACCCAGGCGGCGAGCCCTTCGCGCGCAGGTGGCGACAGCGGCACCATGCGTTCCTTCCCGCCCTTGCCGCGGATCAGCAGCATGCGCGGATCACCCCGCGCCGCGCTCAGCGGCAACCCCACAAGCTCGCTCACCCGCATGCCGGTGGCATAGAGCAGCTGCATCAGGCAGCGGTCCCGCGCGCGGTCGGTCTCGTTGCGGCCATGGGTCTCGGCCGCTTCGAGCAGCCGGTCGACCTCTTCCAGCGAGAGCGTCTTGGGCAGGCGCTTGTCCCGTCCGGGGCCTGCGATCCGGATGGCGGGGTTGTCCTCGCGCAGGCCCTCCTCGAAGGCGAAGCGGTAGAGCTGCTTCAGCGCCGATAGCCGCCGGGCCCGCGTGGCGCGCGACAGCCCACGCGCATCGCAGTCCACGAGATAGGCTTCGAGATCCGACATCTGCGCGCGCTCCAGGTCCTTGCCCTGATCGGTGAGCCAGGCCTCGGCGTGGTCGAGATCCCGCCGGTAGCTTTCGAGCGTGTTGCGTGCCGCGCCGCGCTCGGCCGCCAGCGCCTCGAGGAACAGCGGCGCCCAGCCCGCGCTCATCGCCGCGCCCGTTCCGCATCGAGCAGCATGACCTGCAACGCGGCCTGCCGCGCGGCATCCTCGAGCCCGATCTGCCGCATCGCGGCCAGCGCGTCGGTCAGGTCGTCACCGTTGCCGGCTGCCCCCGCCGAGAAAAGCGCGATGGCCCGCAGGATCACCTCGCCAAGCCGCCCGTCCGAGAGCTGCGCCTGAAGCGGCGCGGGCATGGCCGCATCCTCGAAGGCCGCCGCAACGGCGTCGGCATGGGGCAGGGCGGGTATCTCCGTCGACGCCGATGTCTCGCCCGCGGCGATCGCGGCGAGGAAGGCGCCTTCCTGTCCCTCAGCGCCGCGCAGCAGGCTCTCGTAATCGGGTGAGAGCGCCGCGGCGCGCAGGGCGATCTCTGCCGCGCGTCCCGACAGGTCGATCCGGGCAAGGTCCCTCGCGAAAAGCTCCGAGAAGGACACCAGCAGCCCGGCGCTGGCCATCTGCGGCCAGACCGTCCGCAGCGCCGGCCCGATGCGATCCGGCCTGCGGCTTTGCAGCGCCGCCTCGAAGTCCTGCAGCGCGGCCACCCGGTCCCAGACCCCGCCCGAGGCCGCGGCCTCCCGCTGCGTGTAGAGCCCCAGCAGCCGGTTCGCCGGAAGAGTGCCCGCCCGCGCCAGCCGTTCCGCGGCCAGAAGCTGCGCCCGCCAGCCATTGTCGCCGCTCAGATCCTGCACGGCGAAGGGCAAAGGTAGCGGATCGGTGGGCAGCGGCTCGCCGATGGCCTCGAAGAGCCGCACCTCGAGCGGCGTCGGCCGCACCGGCGGCGTCAGCGCGCGCTGTGGTTCCGCTTCGGGGTCGAGGAAGAGCGCGATCAACGCGGCATCCCGGGGCGCCAGCGCCCCCATCGCCGCCGCTGCGCCGTGGCTCAGCGCGGCGCGGTCCCACTGGCCCGCGCGCGCAAGGCAGTAGATCCGCAGCCCGAGGTCGTCGGTCAGGGTGGGACGCGCGGCGATCTCCCGGCAGGGGCCCTGCGGCCGTCCCATCAGCAGGCTCAGCTCGGCCCACCGCGTGAAAAGCTCCGGTGCAGCGTGCCCCGAGCGTTCCACCAGCGCCAGTGCCTCCTCGACGGCGCCCTGCGCCTCGAGCCGGTCCAGCCGCGCGGCCAGCAGGGTCACGCCCCCGGGCTGCGGCGGTTCGGCCTCGGCCAGCATCAGCGTCACCAGAAGCGCCCGCAACACCGGCACCGCCGGGTCCACCGCGGCGACCAGGTCGGCGAGTGTCTCGGCCCGCGACCCGACCCAGAGATCGGCGGGAAGCCCGGTCACCGCAGGCGACAGCAGGCCCACCCCACCGGGGCCGGGATCGCCGAGCGAGCGTTCCTCGACCTGTGGTGGCAGGCCGCTCTGGACGCTGTCGGAGAGAAAGGGCTGCGCCGTCGCGCAGGGCGCGGCCAGGAGAAGGGCCATGAGCGGCCCCGCGGCGGCGGATCTAGTCCGCATCAAGCTCCACCGGAAGGCGCCGCTCGGTCTGGGGCGGGGCGAAGTCGGCGCCGAAGTATGGCCCCAGATACGCGTAGGCCACCAGCGCGATCGCTGCCAGAATCGCAAGATAGATCAACCACTTCAGGATGCGCCCCATGTTGCGCTCACTCCCTGCCCCGATATTTTTCGCTTTGTACCTAGCCTTTTTGGAGGCTTCACGTCATTCACGCAATGATCACATCAATGGGCAACGGATGGCCGAGAGACAAGGGCAACAGGGCAGCAATCTTCGCCGGACGGTGGTTCTGGTCGGCATGATGGGGGCGGGCAAGACCGCGGTGGGCCGTACGCTCGCCGCGAGGCTTGGCGTGGCCTTCCGCGATTCGGACCACGAGATCGAGCGCGCCGCCAGCATGAGCATCCCCGAGATCTTCGCCCGCGACGGCGAGCCGTTCTTCCGTGCACGCGAACACGAGGTCATCTCGCGCCTGCTCGACGGTCCGCCCTGCGTGCTCTCGACCGGCGGCGGGGCGTTCCTTGCCGACGCGAACCGCCGGGTCATGTCGGAAAAGGGCGTCTCGGTCTGGCTCGATGCCGATCTCGACACGCTCTGGCAGCGGGTGCGACACAAGGGCACGCGGCCGCTGCTGCGCACCGCCGATCCCTACGCCACGCTGGCGGCCCTGCATGCCGAACGCGCGCCGGTCTATGCGCTCGCCGACCTCACCGTGCCCTCGGACCGCGACATCAGCCTCGCCGACATGGCCCTGCGCGTGCAGGCCGCACTTGTCGCGCGCGGCGACATCCTGGAGCAGACCCCATGACCGGCCAGACCGCCCCTGAGAGCACCCCCGAGATCGCGACCGTGCCCGTGCCGTTGCCGGGGCGGGAATACGACGTCCGCATCGGCCCGGGGCTCATCGCCCGTGCGGGTGCTGAAATCGCTCCCCTTCTGGCCCGGACCCGCGCGGTGATCGTCACCGACGCCAATGTGGCTGCGGCCCATCTGCCCGCCTTGCAGGAGGCGCTGCGCAATGCCGGCATTGCCTCCGAAGCGCTGACACTGCCGCCCGGCGAGGGCACCAAGAACTGGGAAAACCTCACCCGCACCTGCGACTGGCTGCTCGATCAGAAGGTGGAACGCCGCGACGTGGTTATCGCGCTCGGCGGCGGCGTGATCGGCGATCTTGTCGGCTTCGCCGCTGCCGTCCTGCGCCGCGGCGTGCGCTTCGTCCAGGTACCCACCAGCCTGCTGGCCCAGGTCGACAGCTCCGTCGGCGGCAAGACCGGCATCAACACAGGCCATGGCAAGAACCTGATCGGCGCCTTCCACCAGCCGGCGCTGGTTCTGGCCGACACCGCCGCGCTCGACACGCTGCCGCCGCGCGATTTCCGCGCGGGCTACGGCGAAGTAGTGAAATACGGGCTCCTCGGCGACGCGGATTTCTTCCACTGGCTCGAGGGCAACGGCGCCGCTGCCGCCCACGGCGATGCGGCAGCCCGCCAGCACGCGGTGAAACGCTCGGTCGAGATGAAGGCCGAGATCGTGCTGCGCGACGAGACCGAGCAGGGCGACCGCGCGCTGCTGAACCTCGGCCACACCTTCTGCCACGCACTCGAGGCGGCCACCGGCTATTCCGACCGGCTTCTGCACGGCGAGGGTGTCGCCGTGGGCTGCGCGCTGGCCTTCGACCTCTCCGCGCGCCTCGGCCTCTGCCCGCAGGAGGACCCGAGCCGTGTCTCGGCGCACCTGCGCGCCATGAACATGAAGGCCGATCTGTCGGACATCCCCGGGCATCTGCCGGATGCCGAGACGCTGCTGGAGCTCATGGGACAAGACAAGAAGGTGGTGGACGGCCAGCTGCGCTTCATCCTGGCGCGCGGCATCGGGCAGGCCTTCGTCACCTCCGATGTGCCCCGCGACGCGGTGCGCGATCTTCTGGCCGAGCGCCTCGCCTGAGGCTTCTTTTCGCCGAAAATACCTCGGGGGAGGCCCGCAGGGCCGGGGGCAGAGCCCCCTCTGCCGCGCCTCAAGGCCGCCATCACTTCAGAAAAAGGCGACCCGCTCCGCGCGTTCGGGATCCGGGAAGCGCCGGTAGAGCCCGACATCGGCGGTGACGATCTGGTTGTGCACGGCGCTGTAGAGCTGCTCGATCGCCTCGTCGGGCTGCACCAGCGTGCGGAAGGCCCGGTCGAGCTGGCCCAGGTCCTCGACCTCGATGTTGAGCAGGAAATCCGTGTGACGGTCGGACGAGAGCCCCAGCTTGCGCCGGTAGAGATGCCAGTCGACGATCGCACCGCGCGACTTCAGCAGGTCCATCCATTCCGCCAGTGCCTTGGCGAAGACCAGCGACTTGGCCTCCTTCTTCAGCTCGATCGAGCAGGTATAGAGATTCATTCGGGGCGATCCTTTCGCGCGGGTTGCCCGCAGGATCGCCCCGAAAACTTGCTTACAAGTTAAGCTGTTCAGGCCGAGACGGTGGTGCTGCGGCCCATGACGCGGTCGAGCGACCAGGCGCCGGCACCCGCGACGGCAATGGCGATATAGCCGCCGGCCATGGCGAGGTTCTTCAGCATCTGGGTCTGCTCGGCGCCGTGGTACATCACGGCGGTAACGACGCAGAAGGCGGCCAGCGCCAGCGCGACGATGCGGGTCTGGAAGCCCAGGATCAGGGCGAGGCCGCCCAGGATCTCGAACAGAACCGCGGGCCAGGCGAGGAAGGCGGGCAGGCCGCCGGCAGCCATGTACTGGGCAAAGCCGTCGACGCCGCCGAGCTTGCCCCAGCCGGACAGCAGGAACAGCAGGCCCATCAGGATGCGGGCGACGAGCATGGCGGTGTTGTGAGTGGTGGCGTTCATTCGGTCAGTCCTTTCGGAAACGGGATGACCGGAACATGGAGCCAAACGAAGTTGTGCGGAATTCGCGAGTTTCTAACATCGCAGGTGCGCTGGCGCGCAGACAGGGCGGTCACGTTCGCGTCAGCCGGCGCCGCCATGGGCAGCGCCGGCCGGGAGATCATTTCTCGGGGGCGTCGGAGGTGTCCGGGGCTTCGTCGTCTTCGGCTTGCTCGGCGATCCAGGCCACGCTGACCACGGTCTCGCCCGCGCCGGTGTTGAAGACCCGCACCCCGCCCGCGCTGCGCGACCGGAAGCTGATGCCATCGACCGGAACCCGGATCGACTGGCCCTTGGAGGTGGCGAGCATGATCTGGTCGTCCATCTCCACCGGGAAAGAAGCCACAAGCGGACCGCCCCGCATGGCCTTGTCCATGGCCATCACACCCTGGCCGCCACGTCCGCGCACAGGATACCCGTGGCTGGAGGACAGCTTGCCGTAGCCCTTGGAGGTGATCGTCAGGATCAGGTTCTCCGCCGCCGACATCTCGGCGTAACGCTCCTGGCCGATGGTGGCGTTGGCGTCGCTCTCTTCTTCATCCGTCGCTTCAGCTTCGTCCGCCAAACCCGCGACAGCCCTGCGCATTTTCAGGTAGGCGGCCCGTTCATCCGAGGTGGCCTCGAAGTGGCGGATGATCGACATGGAGACCACGCGGTCGCCGTTGTGCAGGCGGATGCCGCGCACGCCGGTCGACTTGCGGCCCTTGAAGACCCGCACGTCGGTGGTGGGGAACCGGATCGCGCGGCCCGAGTCGGTGACCAGCATCACGTCCTCGTCTTCCGAGGCGATCCGCGCGTTCACGAGTTCAACGCCCTCGGGCAGTTCCATGGCGATCTTGCCGTTGCGCATCACGTTGGTGAAATCCGACAGCGCGTTGCGGCGCACATCGCCCGCCGAGGTGGCAAAGACGATCTGCAGGTCGTCCCAGTCCTCTTCCTCGCGATCCACCGGCATGATCGCCGCGATCGACACGCCCTGCGGAATCGGCAGGATGTTGACGATGGCCTTGCCCTTCGACGTTCGCCCGCCCAGCGGCAGGCGCCAGCACTTGAGCTTGTAGACCATGCCCGCCGTGGTGAAGAACAGAAGCTGCGTGTGCGTGTTCGCCACGAAGAGCGAGGTCACCACGTCGTCGTCCTTGAGCGAGCCGCCCGACAGCCCCTTGCCGCCGCGCTTCTGCGAGCGGAAGTCGGCCAGCGGCGTGCGCTTGATATAGCCGCCCTGGGTGACGGTCACGACCATGTCCTCGCGCTCGATCAGGTCCTCGTCGTCGAGGTCCGCGGCGTAATCCACGATTTCGGTCCGGCGCGGCACGGCATAGGCATCGCGCACGGCGCGCATCTCGTCGCCGATGATGCTCATGATGCGCTCGCGGCTCGACAGGATGTCGAGGTAGTCCTTGATCTTGGCGGCCAGATCCTCGAGCTCGTCGGTGACTTCCTTCACGCCCAGTTGCGTCAGGCGTTGCAGCCGAAGTTCGAGGATCGCGCGGGCCTGCGCCTCGGAGAGGTAGTAGGTCCCGTCCTCGTTGATCGTGTGCGTGGGATCGTCGATCAGCCGGATGTAGGGCGCGATGTCATGCGCCGGCCAGCGGCGGTTCATGAGCCGTTCGCGCGCCTCGGACGCATCGGCCGAGGACCGGATCGTCGCCACGATCTCGTCCACGTTCGACACCGCCACGGCCAGACCGCAAAGGATGTGCGACCGCTCGCGCGCCTTGCGCAGCAGATAGGCCGTGCGCCGCGCCACCACGTCCTCGCGGAAATCCACGAAGGCGGTGAGGAAGGCGCGCAGGGTCAGCTGCTCGGGCTTGCCGCCGTTCAGCGCAAGCATGTTGCACCCGAAGCTGACCTGCATCGGCGTAAAACGATAAAGCTGGTTCAGCACCACGTCGGGCGTCGCGTCGCGGCGCAATTCGACAACAACGCGCACGCCGTCGCGGTCGGATTCATCCTGCACGTGGGCGATGCCCTCGATCTTCTTGTCGCGCGCGGCCTCGGCGATGCGCTCGATCATGGTCGACTTGTTCACCTGGTAGGGGATCTCGTCGATGACGATGGCAAAGCGGTCCTTGCGCAGCTCTTCGATGCGGGTTTTCGCGCGGATCAGCACGCTGCCGCGCCCCTCGAGATAGGCCTTGCGCGCGCCAGATCGACCCAGGATCACGCCGCCGGTGGGGAAATCCGGGGCGGGAATGTATTCGATCAACTGCTCGGAGCTCAGGTCCGGCTGCTCGATCAGCGCCAGCGTCGCGTCGATCACCTCGCCGAGGTTGTGCGGCGGGATG
>CAYNKL010000013.1:0-50802 GCA_964397775.1 uncultured Rhodobacterales bacterium
AGCCAGCCGTTGTCCGGGGCCTCGGGCAAGATGGCCGGGTCCGCCTGCGCCGATATCTCGGCCAGGATCGCGGCATTCTGCGCCATGACGCCCTCGGTCATCAGCTCGGAAAGCTGCCCGGCGATCAGGAAGGAGACGGGTACGGCAAGGCCGAGAAAGGCGCCGTACCAGCCCAGCCGCCGCGCCACACGCGCGCCCTGCCCGCCCCGCGCCGTCACCAGCCAGAGCGCCGCAGCGCCCGCCAGCATGGCGTAGCCCAGCGCGCTGGCCGGGCCCATGGCGACCGACAGCACGCCGGTGGCCACCATGACGAAGAACACCAGCCCCGCGACGCGTTCCACCGTGTCGTCCACGGGCTCCAACACCTTGAAGGGCTGCGCGGTGCCGGAGACGACGAAGGAGCCGCCGACCTCGATCTCCTGCGCGGTCGAGAGAAAGGCGTTGAGCGAGCGCAGGGTCAGGTAGACGCCCCCGGCCGAGGCCGCCACCGTGGTGGCATAGCGCTGCGCGCCCCCGGTCACCGGGTTGCGCTGAAAGAAAAGCGCCGCCAGCACCGAGAGCAGAAGCACGGCGATGATGGCGGCGCGGCGCATGTCAGCCGTCGGCCCGGAGCTTTTCGTTCTTCGGATCGTAGGGGCTGTCCTCGGTCACGGTGGCGTCCCAGAGGCTGTCGAGCATCTTCACCTTGAGCTTGGTGCCCGCCACTGCCAGGTCGGGCGAGACGTAGCCCATGCCGATGGCCTTGCCGAAGGCCACCGAGTAGCCGCCCGAGGTGAGGCGGCCGACGCGGGCGCCGTCCTCGGTGTAGAGCGCCTCGCGGCCCCAGGGATCGGCGTCCTCGGGCCCGTCAATGAGCACGGTGACGCATTTGCTGCGGATGCCGGTTTCCTCGAGCTTCGCCTTGCCGTGGAAGTCCTTGGAAAGATCCACGAAGCGCGGCAGGTCGGCTTCGAGCGGGGTGGCGTCGCGGCCAAGCTCGTGCCCGAAGGCGCGGTAGCTCTTCTCCTGGCGCAGCCAGTTCTGAGCGCGGCCGCCGACAAGCTTCAGCCCATGCTTTTCGCCCGCCTTCATCAGCAGGTCCCAGAGGTGGTTCTGCATCTCGATCGGGTGGTGAAGCTCCCAGCCGAGTTCCCCGGTGTAGGCCACGCGAATGGCGCGCACCGGCACCATGCCGAGCTCGATGTCGCGGCACGAGAGCCAGGGGAAACGCTTGTTGCCCAGCACGGTCTCGGGATCGGCGTCCTTGACGATCTCTTTCAGCACGTCGCGCGATTTTGGACCAGCGATGGCGAAGACGCCCCACTGGGTGGTCACGTCCTGGATCTCGATCCAGCCCATTTCGGCCTTCTTGTCCTCGGCGGCCTTGCGCAGGTAGTCGCCGTCGTAAGCGGTCCAGGCCCCGGCGGAGATGAGGTAGTATTCGTCCTCGGCCAGCCGCACGATGGTGTATTCCGTGCGCGTGGTGCCGTGATCCGTCAGTGCATAGGTCAGGTTGATACGCCCGACCTTGGGCAGCTTGTTGCAGGTGAACCAGTCGAGGAAGGCGGTGGCGCCGGGGCCCTTGACCAGGTGCTTGGTAAAGGCTGTGGCGTCGATCAGGCCCGCGCCCTCGCGCACGGCCTTGGCTTCCTCAAGGGCATACTGCCACCAGCCGCCACGGCGGAAGCTGCGCGCCTCGTGGTCGAAATCGGCGGGAGCGTCGAGCGGACCGTAGTAGTTGGGCCGTTCCCACCCGTTGACCGAGCCGAACTGTGCGCCAAGCGCCTTCTGCCGGTCATAGGCGGGCGCGGTGCGCAGCGGGCGGGCCGCTTCACGTTCCTCGTCCGGGTGGTGCAGGATGAAGACGTGCTCGTAGGCCTCCTCGTTCTTGCGGGCGGCGTATTCGGTCGTCATCCAGCTACCGTAGCGCCTGGGATCGAGGGAGGCCATGTCGATCTCGGCCTCGCCCTCGACCATCATCTGGGCAAGGTAATAGCCGGTGCCGCCGGCGGCGGTGATGCCGAAGGAAAAGCCCTCAGCCAGCCACATGTTGCGCAGGCCGGGCGCGGGGCCGACCAGCGGGTTGCCGTCGGGCGTGTAGCAGATCGGGCCGTTGAAATCGTCCTTCAGACCCACTTCCTCCGAGCTGGGCAGACGGTGGATCATGGACATGTATTCCTCCTCGATCCGCTCGAGATCGAGCGGGAAGAGGTCGGCGCGGAAGCTGTCGGGCACGCCGTATTCGAACCGCGCGGGCGCATTGCGCTCGTAGGGGCCGAGAATCCAGCCGCCGCGTTCCTCGCGGACGTACCACTTGGCGTCGGCGTCACGCAGCACCGGATGCTCGGCGCCGCCGTTCTTGCGGTATTCCACCAGCGCCGGGTCGGGTTCGGTCACGATGAACTGGTGCTCGACCGGGATGGCAGGGATCTTGATGCCCAGGAGCTTTGCCGTGCGCTGCGCGTGGTTGCCGGTGGCGGTGACGACGTGTTCGGCGGTGATGGTGGTGGTTTCGTCCGAGGGGACGAGGTTGCCGCCCTTCTCGACCATCTTGGTGAGCGTCACCTTCCACTCGGAGCCGGTCCACTCGTAGCCGTCGACCTGCCACTTGCGCTCGATCGTGACGCCGCGCTGACGGGCGCCCTTGGCCATGGCCATGGTGACGTCGGCGGGGTTGATGTAGCCGTCGGTGGGGTGGAAGATCGCGCCTTCGAGGCCCTCGATGTTCACCAGCGGCCAGCGCTCCTTGATCTGCGCGGGCGTCATCCACTCGTAGGGCACGTCGCAGGTTTCGGCCGTGGTGGCATAAAGCCGGTATTCGTCCATGCGGGCCTTGGTCTGCGCCATGCGCAGGTTGCCCACGACCGAGAAACCGGCGTTGAGCCCGGTTTCGGCCTCGAGCGTCTTGTAGAAGTCGACCGAGTACTTGTGGATGTGCGTGGTGGCGTAGCTCATGTTGAAGAGCGGCAGCAGGCCCGCGGCGTGCCAGGTGGAGCCCGAGGTCAGCTCGTCGCGTTCGAGCAGCACGACATCCTCCCAGCCGGCCTTGGCCAGGTGGTAGGCGATCGAGGTGCCGACGGCGCCGCCGCCGACCACCAGGGCTTTGACATGGGTTTTCATGACGCACTCCGCACGTTGGATATTTCCGGAGGGATAGCGGCTGGGCGCCGCACGCATGCCGCGCGGCGCGACGCTCGCTGGCGTGAAACCGACATGGGGTAATGCGGCTCGGGGGGCGTGCGGGTTTGACGCGGTGCAACCCCGTCGGCCGTGACGGGCCAAGGGCGCGCAGGCGGTCCAGGTCCGGTCTAGAGCGGCCTGCGAAAGAAGACGACCCGCGCGGTTTCCTCGAACCCCGAGGCCCGGTGAAAGGCGTGGCTTGCCAGGTTGTCGACGTGGGCGTCGGAGGCGAGCTCGGAACAGCCCTGCGCGCGTGCCCAATCCCGGACCGCGTGCAAAAGGCCCCTGCCGATTCCCCTGCCCCGGTCTTCCCCGCGCACAAAGATCCCCTCAAGAAAGGCCACCGGCGTGGTGTCGCATCCGGGGACGTGATCGCGGCGCAGGGCGGCCTCTGCAAAGGCGCGCAGTTCGCCCCCTTCTGCCACATCGAGGTAGGCGACGGATTCGCCCGGCGACCCCGCCAGCACCCCCGTGGCTTCGGCAAGATGCTCGGCCTCGGGCGTGTCCGACCAGAGCTGCGCGCGCAAGACGACCCACGCGGCGAGATCCGAAGATGTGGCGATCCGTATCGGCATGGGTCAAATCTGCGCCGCGCCCAGCCGGTGCGCAATGCCGGTCGGCAGACTGTCCCGCGTGGCAAGATCCCCGCGCGCAACGGCGCAATACCCGACCAGACCGGCGCGCCGACTCCGTGTATCCTGCTGGCATTTCCGACGAGACATTTTCAGCAAGGGGGATTTCCCATGACCGATACCATCACCCTCGACGAGGCCGCCGACCTGATCCGAGATGCCTATGCGGATGCGCTCGGGGATCGGGTAGACACCTCGATCGACATCCGCGGCGTGCAGGCGCACTACCTGAAGGACGGCACGCTGATCATCCCGGGCACCAACGAGTTTTCGGACTGGTTCGATTTTAACCTGCAGTTCGGAGCCGAGTCGCCCGAAACGCACGGCTTCGAGGTCATGCCCGGCGACAGCGGATCGCTCTACCATGGCGGGTTTCTCGAACATGCGCAGGTGGTCTACACCTTCGCCAAGGGGTTGCGGCCGAAATTCGTGGTAGGCCATTCGCTGGGCGCGGCCTCTGCACAGATCGTGGGCGCCTCGCTCGGCACGCCCACGGTGGCCTTCGCCTCGCCCCGGACGACCAAGACGGCCACCCGACTGCGTGGCGAGGGCTGGGTGATCAACGTGAACCGCACCGACGACACGGTGGCTCACGTACCCCCGCCCTTCCTGGGATTCCGGCATATGGGCATCCTTTACTGGATGTCGCCCGAGGACCCCAACGTCGGAGAGGATCACCGGATCGACAACTACAAGGACCTGCTGAAGCTCAAGCGCCACCGGGAACGCATTCCCCAAGCCTGGCCCGCCTGATCGAACGGCGCCCGACGCGCGATCACATTGCGGCGCTTTGCAATTTCACGCTGATTTGCCGCCCCATCCCCTTTCGCGTAATGGACCCCGGCCCTATAAGGGCAAGCGCCCGCGGCACTGGTGTCGCGGGCGCCGCAGCATATGGGAAACGGACGCGGATGCTTGGACTGGACAAACTCATGGGCCTGTTCTCCTCGGACATGGCCATCGACCTCGGGACGGCGAACACGCTCGTCTACGTCAAGGGTAAAGGGATTATCCTGTCCGAACCCTCCGTCGTCGCCTACCACGTGAAGGACGGGGTCAAGAAGGTGCTTGCCGTGGGCGAGGACGCCAAGCTGATGCTTGGACGGACCCCGGGCAGCATCGAGGCGATCCGCCCCATGCGCGAAGGCGTCATCGCCGACTTCGACACGGCCGAGGCGATGATCAAGGAATTCATCCGCAAGGTGCACAAGCGGTCGACCTTCTCCAAGCCAAAGGTCATCGTCTGCGTGCCCCACGGCGCCACGCCCGTTGAAAAGCGCGCCATCCGCCAGTCGGTGCTGAGCGCCGGCGCGCGCAAGGCGGGCCTGATCGCCGAACCCATCGCCGCCGCCATCGGTGCGGGCATGCCCATCACCGATCCCACCGGCAACATGGTCGTCGACATCGGTGGCGGCACCACCGAGGTGGCGGTCCTGTCGCTGGGCGACATCGTCTACGCCCGCTCGGTGCGCGTCGGCGGTGACCGCATGGACGAGGCGATCATCAACTACCTGCGCCGCCAGCAGAACCTGCTCGTGGGCGACAGCACCGCGGAACGCATCAAGACCTCGATCGGCACGGCGCGCATGCCCGACGACGGGCGCGGCAGCTCGATGCAGATCCGCGGTCGCGACCTGCTGAACGGCGTGCCCAAGGAAACCGAGATCAGCCAGGCGCAGGTCGCCGAGGCGCTGAGCGAACCGGTGCAGGCCATCTGCGAGGCGGTGATGACCGCGCTCGAGGCCACGCCGCCGGACCTTGCCGCCGACATCGTCGACCGCGGCGTGATGCTGACCGGAGGCGGAGCGCTTCTGGGCGATCTCGACCTTGCCCTGCGCGAACAGACCGGCCTTGCCGTCTCCATCGCGGACGAAAGCCTCAACTGCGTGGCGCTCGGCACCGGCAAGGCGCTGGAATACGAAAAACAGCTGCGTCACGCCATCGACTACGACAGCTGACCCCTCGGTGCGCCCTTGCCATGGCAGGGGCAGACCGGCCAACCTACCAGACACCGAACACCCCGCGTGAGGAGGCACCCGCTTGGCCCAGGACCGCGCGAGCCAGGACAATTATACCGGCCCGCTGAAGCGCCTGCTTCTGACGGTTCTGGTGATGTGCCTGCTCGCGCTGTTCCTGTTCTGGCGAATCGACAGCCCGCGCGTGGAACGCTTCCGCGCGCAGGTGGTCGACGCGGTTGTGCCACAGATGGACTGGGCCATGGCGCCGGTCACCGCCACGGTGAACATCCTGCAGGATTTCCGCAGCTACCAGCAGATCTACGACCAGAACCAGGAGCTGCGCCGAGAGCTGCGCCAGATGACGGCCTGGAAGGAAGCGGCCCTGCAGCTCGAGCAGGAGAACGCCCGGCTGCGCGATCTCAACAACGTGCAGCTCGACCCGCGGCTGACCTACATCACCGGCGTCGTTCTGGCCGACAGCGGGTCGCCCTTCCGGCAGTCGGTGCTCATCAACGTGGGCGGACGTGACGGCATCGTCGACGGCTGGGCCACCATGGACGGCATCGGCCTTGTCGGACGCATCTCGGGCGTCGGGCAGAACACGAGCCGGGTCATCCTGCTCACCGATGCCACCAGCCGCATCCCGGCGGTGATCCAGCCTTCGGGCCAACGGGCGCTGGTGGTGGGCGACAACACCGGCGCGCCACATATCGATTTCCTCGAAGATTCGGGGCAGGTGCGCCCCGGCGATCGCATCGTCACCTCGGGCGATGGCGAGGTCTTCCCGCCCGGCCTGCTGATCGGCCAGGTGGCCAAGGACGCGGGCGGGCGCCTGCGCGCCCGGCTGGCCGCGGATTATGAGCGGCTCGAATTCCTGCGCGTGCTGCGCGACCATGGCGCGCGCCAGGTGGATCAGCCCAGCGCCCTCATCACCCCGGCGGAACTGCCCGACTCGGACCCCGAGGGCGCAACGAGCGGAGATTCGGACGCGAGCGCCGGAGATGGCTGATCCCCGTGCCGGAAAGGTCTGGCTCATGCGCGTGAGCTACGTCGGCATCGCGCTGGTCGTGGTCTTCTTCCACCTTCTGCCCTTCGAGATGGAGCCGAGCCGTCTGGTGGCGCCCGATCTGCTGATCGCGGTCACCTTTTCCTGGGCGCTCAGGCGACCGGACTTCCTGCCTGCCCTGCTTGTGGCCGGGGTCATGCTGCTCTGCGACCTGCTGCTGCAGCGGCCGCCGGGGCTCTGGGCGGCGCTGGCGCTGATGGCCACCGAATGGCTCAAGCGGCGCGACCGGCGCATCCGCGACAACACCTTCTTCGAGGAATGGCTGACGGTCGCCATCGTGCTTGCTGCCATAACCGTGATCTATCGCCTTGTGCTTGCCCTCTTGATCGTATCGCCCGGCACGCTTTACTTGGCGCTGATCCAGTACGTGGGCACTGTTCTGATCTACCCGCTCGTGGTGGCGGTCTCGCACGTGTTCCTGAACGTGCGCCACACCGCCCCCGGCGACTTCGACCCGATGGGACGTTCGCTATGAGACGCATACCGCGCGAAACGGCCGAAAGCTCCCGCCGCATCACCCGGCGGGGTCTTATCCTCGGTGGGGCGCAACTCGGCTTTGCCGGGGCGCTCGCCCTGCGCATGCGCCAGCTTCAGGTGGACCAGGCCGACGAATTCCGCCTGCTGGCCGAAGAGAACCGGATCAACATCCGCCTGATCCCGCCGGCGCGCGGCCGCATCTTCGACCGCGAGGGCCGCGTGATCGCCGAGAACGCGCCCGCCTACCGCATCACCATGGTGCGCGAGGACGCGGACAACGTCGAAGAGGTCATCGCGCGGCTGTCGCAGCTGATCGAGCTGGACGAGGGCGAACTCAACCGGGCGCTGGCCGAGATGGACCGCAGCCCGCCCTTCCTGCCGATCACCATCGCCGACCGCGTGAGCTGGGAGGCCGTGAGCCGCGTGGCCGTGAACGCCCCTGCCCTTCCCGGTGTGTCGCCCGAGGTGGGCCTCAGCCGCATCTACCCGAGCAAGGAGCTCTTCGCGCATGTGGCGGGCTACGTGGGCCCCGTGTCGGACCGCGACCTTGCCGCCTACGAGGATCCGCCTCCGCTGCTGCGCATCCCGCGCTTCCAGATCGGCAAGGTGGGCATCGAGGCGAAGTACGAACAAGAGCTGCGCGGCGAGGCCGGCGCCAAGCGCGTCGAGGTCAACGCCGTGGGCCGCGTCATGCGTGAGATCGACCGCCGCGAGGGCGAGGCCGGCAACGACCTGCAGCTGACCATCGACGCGTCGCTGCAGGAATACGTGCAGGCCCGCCTTGGCGAGGAATCCGCCTCTGTGGTGGTCATGGACCTGGAAAAGGGCGACCTTCTGGCCGCGGCCTCGGCGCCCTCCTACGATCCCAACAAGTTCGTGCGGGGCATCTCCGTCGCCGACTACGGCGAGCTGCGCGACAACAACCACCGGCCCCTGGCCTCCAAGACTGTGCAGGACGCCTACCCGCCCGGCTCGACCTTCAAGGTCGTCACCGCGCTTGCCGCGCTCGAGGCCGGCGTGGTTGGCCCCGAAGAAACTGTCTGGTGCCCCGGCTATCTCAAGGTCGGCACGCGACAGTTCCGCTGCTGGAAACGCGGCGGGCACGGGCACCTGAACATGGAAGGCTCGCTGCGCGAAAGCTGCGACGTCTACTACTACGACCTCGCGCTCAAGGTCGGCATCGACAAGATTGCCGACATGGCGCGCAGGCTGGGGCTCGGCACCGCCTATGACATCGGCATGTCCGCCGTGACCCGCGGCCTTGTCCCCGACAAGGACTGGAAGCGCAGCGAGCGCGGCGAGGAGTGGCGGATCGGCGACACGGTCAACGCCTCGATCGGCCAGGGCTACGTGCTGACCTCGCCGCTGCAGCTGGCGGTGATGACCGCCCGCGTGGCCACCGGGCGCAGCATCTCGCCCCGCCTGGTAAAGAGCCTCAACGGCGTCGAGACGCCCTCGCAGGGGGGCGAGGATCTGGGCATCAAGCCCGAACACCTGCGCCAGATCTGGAAGGGCATGTACGCGGTCAGCAACGACCGGCGCGGCACCGGTTATGGGTCGCGCGTGATCGGGGACGACATGCGCATCGCCGGCAAGAGCGGCACCGCGCAGGTGCTGAACCGCGTCGTGCGCAACGAGGACGTGGACTGGGAGGAACGCGACCACGCGCTCTTCATCACCTTCGCGCCCGCCGAAAACCCCAGCATCGCTGTCTCGGTCGTCGTCGAACACGGCGGCGGCGGGTCCTCCGTCGCGGGGCCCATCGCGCGGGACGTGGCGCTGCAGGCGCTTTACGGCGGCGCGCCCCCGATAGAGGTCTATCCGACCAAGGACCGCGACCGCATCTCGGCGCAACAGGAACGGCTCGAACGCGAACGCCTCGAACGTGAAGCCGCACAGCGGAACCGCGCATGAGTTACCTCGAATATACCGTCAAGTCGGTCCCCTCGGGCTGGCGCAAGGTGCTCTACCTCAACTGGCCGCTGGTGCTGCTGCTGAGCGCGGTGGCCTGCGTCGGCTTCCTGATGCTCTACTCGGTGGCGGGCGGCACCTTTCAGCCCTGGGCCGAGCCGCAGATGCGCCGCTACGTGCTGGGGCTTGCGGCCATGTTCATGGTGGCCATGGTGCCGATCTGGTTCTGGCGCAACATGGCGCTGCTGGCCTACCTCGGCACCTTCGCGCTGCTGATCTTCGTGGAGTTCTTCGGTTCCGTCGGCATGGGCGCGCAACGCTGGATCGACCTCGGCTTCATCCGGCTGCAGCCCTCCGAGCTCATGAAGATCGCCATGATCATGCTGCTGGCCGCCTATTACGACTGGCTGCCGCTACGAAAGACCTCGCATCCCTTCTGGGTCCTGGTGCCGGTGCTGATCATCCTCGCGCCCACCGCCTTCGTGCTGATCCAGCCCGACCTCGGGACGGCGCTTCTGCTGGTCATGGCAGGCGGTCTGCTGATGTTTGTCGCCGGCGTGCACTGGGCCTATTTCGCCACCGTCGTCGCGGCAGGTGTCGGTGGCATCTACACCGTCTTCCTTTCCCGAGGGACCGAGTGGCAACTGCTCAAGGACTATCAGTTCCGCCGCATCGACACCTTCCTCGATCCCTCCTCGGACCCGCTCGGGGCTGGCTACCACATCACCCAGGCCAAGATCGCCATGGGCTCGGGCGGCTGGACCGGCAAGGGCTTCATGCAGGGCACGCAGTCGCGGCTGAACTTCCTGCCCGAGAAGCACACCGACTTCATCTTCAACACACTTGCCGAGGAATTCGGCTTCATCGGCGGCGTGTCGTTGCTGATCCTCTACGTGCTGGTGCTGCTCTTCTGCATCTTCTCGGCCCTGCAGAACCGCGACCGCTTCTCGTCGCTGCTGACGCTCGGGATCGGGCTGACCTTCTTCCTGTTCTTCGCGGTCAACATGTCCATGGTCATGGGGCTTGCCCCGGTGGTGGGCGTGCCGCTGCCGCTGGTCAGTTACGGCGGCTCGGCCATGCTGGTGCTCATGGTGGCCTTCGGCCTCGTCCAGAGCGCCCATATCCACCGGCCCCGCTGACGCCAGCCGCGCGACATACAAACAGCGCGGTTCACTTGCGGGCCGCCCTGCGCTAGTCCGTTGGCAAAACAGAGACCGGAAGATCCATGACCACCAACATCCTCTTCGCCGCAAACTCCGAACGCTGGTCCGTCTACGAGCCGCACCTGCGCCGTGCACTGGACGCGCAGAAGATCGACTACACGCTCGGGACCGACATGCCCAAGGATCAGGTCGACTACATCATCTACGGGCCGGGTCTCAGCGAGATCGAGGATTTCTCTGCCTTTCCCCGGCTGCGGGCGGTGCTGAACCTCTGGGCCGGCGTCGAGAACATCGTGAAGAACCCCACCCTCACGGTGCCGCTGGCGCGCATGGTCGACGAAGAGGGCCTGACGCAGGGCATGGTGGAATGGGTCACCGGGCACACCCTGCGCCATCACCTCGGCATGGACGCCCACATCGTGAACCCCGATCACGAATGGAACCACGTGGCACCACCGCTTGCCGCCCAGCGGCCCGTTACCATCCTCGGTCTCGGCGAACTCGGCATGGCCTGCGCGCGGTCCCTGCGCCAGCTCGGCTTTCCGGTGACCGGCTGGAGCCGCCGCCAGCGCAGCATCGCGGGCGTGACCTGCTATTCCGGCCCCGACCAGTTCCACCGCGCGCTCGACGGGGCGCAGATCGTCGTGCTGCTGCTGCCGCTGACGCCCGACACCGAGAACACGCTCGACGCCCATGCCATCGGGCGCCTGGCCCCCGGCGCCGTTGTGCTGAACCCGGGCCGCGGGCCACTCATCGACGATGGCGCGCTGCTTGCCGCGCTCGACAGCGGGCGGTTGAGCCATGCCACGCTCGACACCTTCCGGATCGAGCCGCTGCCCGCCGAGCATCCCTTCTGGGCGCATGACAAGGTCACGGTCACGCCGCACATCGCCTCCGAAACACGGCCGGCCAGCGCCTCGCGGGTGATCGCGGACAACATCCGCCGCGGCATTGCGGGCAAACCGCTGCAGCATCTTGTGGACCGCGACGCGGGGTACTAATCGGCCCGCGACCTTACAGGAGACGCCCATGTCCTTCGACCGCAGCCTCAAGATCGCGCCTTCGATCCTTGCCGCCGATTTCGCCGACTTCGGCCGCGAGGTCCGCGCGGTCGAGGATCAGGGCGCCGACTGGATCCACGTGGATGTCATGGACGGCCACTTCGTGCCGAACCTGACCTTCGGCCCGCCCATGGTGGCGGCCCTGCGCAAGCACGTGACAACGGTGATGGACGTGCATCTGATGATCGCGCCCGTCGATCCCTACATCGAGGCCTTCGCCAAGGCAGGTGCCGACGTGATCACCGCCCATGCCGAGGCCGGCCCCCACCTGCACCGCACGCTTCAGGCGATCCGGGCGGCGGGCTGCAAGGCGGGCGTGGCGCTGAACCCGGCAACACCTGCGAGCGCCGTGGCACCGGTTCTGGACATGATCGACCTTGTCTGCGTGATGACAGTGAACCCCGGCTTCGGCGGCCAGGGCTTCATCCAGTCCATGGTCGACAAGGTGGCCGAGCTGCGCGCCATGATCGGCGACCGCCCGGTGCACATCGAGATCGACGGCGGCATCACGCACGAAACGGCACCGGCGGTGGTGCAGGCCGGTGCCGACGTGCTTGTTGCGGGCTCTTCGGTCTTCAAGGGCGGCTCGGTCGAGGACCCCGCCCCCTACGGCACCAACATGCAGGCGATCCGCGACGCGGTCGCCGGCGCCTGAGCCTCGGGCCGGATCACGGCTGGCAGGGGTCGGCCCCTGCCCCCGATTTACCCCGAGATGATGTCAATGAAGGGCAGATTGCCCGCCGTCAGTCCTGCGTCCACCGGCAGCACGGTCCCGGTGACGCCGCTCGAAAGCGATGAGGCCAGGAAGACCGCGGCATTCGCCACTTCCTCGGGGCGGACAAGCCGGCCCAGCGGATAGAGTCCGGTGACACGCCCGAAGATCTCGGGCTGACGCGCCTTGCGCTCGTCCCAGGCGGCGGTGTGCACCGACCCGGGCGCCACGACGTTGGACCGGATGCCGTGGCGTCCCTCCTCGGTCGCCAGCGCCCGCGACCAGGCGATGAGCCCCGCCTTTGCCGCCGAATAGGCCGGATTGCCGTAATGCGCGAGACCGTTGACCGAGGCGACAAACACGGCCGCCGCCCCTTCGGGCCGCCCGCGCATGGCCGGCAGCAGGGCGCGGCTGAACACCGCCGCCCCGGTGAAGTTGAGCTGCATGTCCGCCTGGATCACCGCGGAATCGGTCTGCTCCATCAGGTCCGTCCGCGATCCGCCCGCGTTCGAGATCAGCACATCCACCGGCTTTTCGACGATCCGTGCCGCCGCGGACTCGCTCTCGGCCACGTCGGTGATGTCGAACTCGACCACCTCGTCGGCCTCGGGCGCAGAGCCCGCCCTGTCGCAGGCCACGACCGTGGCGCCTGCAGCGCGCAGCGCCTCCATCATGGCGCGCCCGATGCCGCCGCCTGCCCCGGTCAGAACCACCCTCTTGCCTGTCAGCATCATGCCTGCGCCTCCTTCTCGACCGTCGACTCGTCAAGCCCCAGCGGGTCCGCCACCTTGGGCCAGAAATCACGCCCCGCCTTGCGATAGTCCGTCAGCGCCGGCTTGGTCGGATAGGACGAGGGGCTGTCGACGTGGATGATCCGCGACGACACCGGGTCGAAGCCCGCGTGGAAATGGTTGGTCGACTTGACCAGCAGGATCTCCTTGCCCGCGAAATCGACGCCCTGGTTGGAGAAGAGCGTCGGCTCGTAGGTCTGGGTCCGGCTCGAAATCAGGACGATATCGATCTCGGTCCCGATGATCCGCACCGTGGCCGAGCGTCCCAGCGAGACCCGGCTGGCGCGAAAGCTCTGGTGGCCTTCCTCGGAGAGGTGCCGCACCTCGATATCGGCGTCGATGGGTGGGCCTGCCTCGGCCCCTGCCTTGCCGCCGAAGCGCAGACGCAGATGCGCGCCCAGCCCCGCGGCATGGCAGAAGCTGACGGCGATCGGATCCCAGATCGCGCCGACGGCAACCCGGTCGACCTGCCGCGCGATCAGCGACTTGAGCACGAAGGTGCCGTCCCCGGCGCAGCCGCCGCCGGGATTGTCCCAGGTGTCGGCGATGGTCACGGGCTTTGACGGGTCCGCGGCGTAGGTTTCGCGCGCGAGGTCGATGCCTTCCTCGTAGTCGAGGATCGCCATCGCCGTCTGGCCGCGCAGGGCATAAAGCTCCTCACCCAGCCGTTGCGCCAGCGCCGCACCCTCGTCGGGCGCGTTGTCGCTGACCACAAGGATGCGCGTGCCCATCTCGGGCACGTCGCCCGCCATGAAGCCGTGGATGACCGAGCAGGACAGGATGGCGCCCTGCCCCTCGAGCACCTTCATCCGGTCGACGAAGCCGCGCATGGGCTGCTGGCTGGTCGGATAGATCCCGATCATGCGGCAGTCGAAGGTGGAAATCACGGGCGTGATCTCGCCCCGCAGCGTGCGCAGGGCAAGATCCACCACGTGGGCGCCGCGTTCCTGGAAATCCGTATGCGGGAATTCGAGAAAGGCCGCCGCGATATCAAGCTGCGCCACGCGCTTTGCCGTCAGGTGGCTGTGCGGATCGAACTCCGCCGCCACCAACACATCGGGGCCAACGATGGCCCGGACCCGTTCCAGCAAGTCGCCCTCGCAGTCGTCGTAGCCCTGCGCGACCATGGCGCCGTGCAGACCCAGTACCACGCCGTCCACCGGCATCGCCGCGCGCAGCTGGTCGAGGATCTCGTCACGCAGCTCCTCGAAGGTCTCCTGCTTGATGAGCCCCGCCGGCTCCGCCCAGGTCGCGCTGCCTTCGATGACGGTGAAGCCCTCCTCGCGGCCGCGCCGCCGCAGGATCGGCACCGGCGACGAACAGAGCGTCGGCGTCTCGGGATGTTCGCCGGGGCCCGCATAAAAGCCCGCCTCGAAGGCCGCCCGGTCGGTGGGCAGCGGCGAGAAGGTGTTGGTTTCGGTGGCCAGGGAGGCGGTAAATACCCTCACGCGGGTCTCCTTGCGTCTGGGCGCGCCTGTCCGGCCGCGGTTTGGGAATGGGGACGCCGCATCAGGCGGCCCGCGGTTTCGGATCGCGCAGGGCCAGGATCGCGGCGCCGACCAGCCCCGGCTCCTCGCGGTGCTGCGCCTGCACCACCAGCGGGCTGGAGGGCTGGGCCAGCGTCAGCGGCCGGGTGGCATCGTCCAGTGCCGCGATCAGCGGGGCATCGCTGGCCAGCCCCCCGCCGGTGGCGACGACCGTGGCGCCGGTCATGTTGACGACCATGGCCAGCGGCCCCGACAAGAGTTCGAGCCAGGCCGAAACGGTCCGCGTGGCGCCCGTGTCGCCCGCATGCCAGCCCGCGACAATCTCGGTCGAGGGCAGATATTTGCCCGCGATGTCGCGGTGCAGCCGCTCGATCCCGCGCGCGGAACATGTGGCGTCGAGACAGCCCTTCAGGCCGCAGCCGCACTGGTAGAGCGGCAGCACCTGGTCGATGGACTCGAGCATCCGCCGCGCCACCGGCCCGTGGCCCCATTCCCCTGCATAGCCACTGCCGGTGCCGATCAGGCGCCCTTCCGAAACGAGCCCGCCGCCGATGCCGGTGCCAATGATCGCACCGAAGACCACGTCGTGCCCGCGCCCCGCGCCCACCACCGCCTCAGCCAGGGCAAAGCAGTCGGCGTCATTGGCCACGAGCACGTCGAGGCCGAGCAACTTCGACAGCTCGGGCGCCAGACGGCGGCCGGTCAGGCAGGGGATGTTGGCCACATGGGCCTTGCCGCTGACGGGATCGACGACCCCCGCGATCGAGATCGCCACGCGCTCCGGTCGCGCGCCGGCCTCGGCAATGGCCTCGCGCAGGGTTTCGACGAAGGCATCGAAGTCGCGCGTGGGCGTGGGTCGGCGCGAGAGCGGGCGCACGTCGTGAGCCGTGGTGGCGACGGCGCTTTTGACGCTGCTGCCGCCTATGTCGAAACAGATGATCACGATTGGGCCTCCAGCAAACCGCCGACCCAGGTCGACTTCAGTTCCAATGCGACGTCGAGGACAAGGAAATCCGCCCGCGCACCCGGCGTCAGACGCCCCCTGTCCGCAAGGCCCATGGCCTCGGACGGGTAAAGCGTGGCCATGCGGATCGCCTCGCCCAGAGGCAGGTCCAGCCGGTCCGTGCAATACCGCAGGGCCTCAAGCAAGGAAATATCCGCGCCCGCCAGCGTGCCATCCTCCAGCGTGAGCCGCCCGCCCGCGCGGCGGATCGTCCGGCCGTTCAGGGTGAAGGCGTCCAGATCGCAGCCCGCCACCGCCATGGAATCGGACACGAGGAAGATGTGCCCCGGGCCGCGTTTGGCCCGAAGCGCCACGCGCATCGCCGTGTCGCTGACATGGTGCCCGTCCGCGATCAGCCCGCAGCTCACCGCGCCGCTTTCGAGCGAGGCGCCGACGAGCCCCGGCGCGCGGTGCGACATCTGGCTCATGGCGTTGAAGAGATGCGTGGTCATGCCTGTCCCGGCCGCCATGTAGGCCCGGGCGGTTTCGGCGTCGCAATCGCTGTGACCAAGCGACACCCGGACGCCGCCGCGCACCAGCCGCGCGACCTGATCCACCGTCACCGCTTCGGGCGCAAGCGTCACCAGCAGCGGGCCGCAGGTTTCGACCGCGTCGAGGATGCAGGCAAGGTCGGCTTCCTCCATCCGGCGGATCAGGGCGGGATCATGCGTGCCCGGCCGTGCAGGATCGAGGTGAGGCCCTTCGAGATGCACCCCGGCAAGCCCGGCCTGACCCGCGGCGCGGGCCTCGGCCACGGCGGCGAGCGCGGTGCGCGTCACCTCGGGCCCGTCGGTGATCAAAGTCACGAGGATCGAGGTGGTCCCGAGGGTGCGATGCGCGGCGCAGATCGAAGCGATCCCCCCGGCATCGGGCCGGTTGTTGAACTGCACCCCGCCACCCCCGTTCACCTGCAGATCGACGAGCCCCGGCACGATCAGCTCGACCTCCGGAACCCCGCCGGGAATCAGCCCCGTGATCCTGCCATTTTCATGCGCCAGCGCCGCATCGCAGTGCCAGTCGAAGCCGTCGAAAACCCGGCGCGCAACCGGGGAAACACCAGCCGTCATACGCCGCGAAACCCTGTCATCGAAGGTCGCCCATGCTTGAGGCATGAAATGAAAATGAATTTCATCATTACCGCTGTCATCCACACTTTCTTATTGACTGTCACGATTTCCGTCCACAGTCTACGAAAATAAATTACGTACTTGCGAGGTTTGCGCCACCGCCCAGCGGGTCGCGGCGCGCGTGTCAGAAACGGGAATCTGGAATGAAAGTCGGCATCGTCGGGCTCGGATATCGCCTGGGCTACCTGGGACAGGTCTTCACCCAAATGGACCCTGAGTTCGAAATCCGGGGCTACGTCGATCCGGCCCCCGCGGGCATGGAACTGCTGGTCGAAAAGGGGATCTCGGCGGGCACGCAATACGCTAGCGTGCAGGAGCTTCTGAAGGCCGAGGACCTCGACCTGCTGATGGTCGGCTCGCCCAACGCGATGCACCTCGATCACATCCGCGCGGGGTTCGAGGCGGGCGTGAGGGTCTTTTCCGAGAAACCCGTCGTAACCACCCGCGAAGACAGCTTCGCCATGGCCGAGCTGCTGGCGAAATACGGCGTCGAGAACCTGCTGATCGGCCTCGTGCTGCGCTATGCCCCGCTCTACACCGATCTGCGCGCGGCGCAGGCGCGGGGCGAGCTGGGCGAGGTGATCTCGATCGAGGCCTCCGAGCATATCCCGCCCTACCACGGCGCCTTCTTCATGCGCGACTGGCGCCGCTACGACCGCTACGCGGGCGGCTTCATGCTCGAGAAGTGCTGCCACGACATCGACCTCTACAACGGCGTGATCGGCGCGCGGCCCGAGCGGGTAAGCAGCTTCGGCGGGCGGCGGACCTTCGTGCCTGCGAACGATCCCCGAAACCGCGGGATCAACGACATGTCGGTCTACAGCCGCAAGCCCTCGGGCTGGGAAGGCACCGACAAGGTCTTCGACAGCGATGCCGAGATCATCGACTACCAGGTGGCCATCGTCGAATACGAGAACGGCGCCGCGCTGAACTTCCACACCAACCTCAACGTGCCCGACGACTTCCGCCGCTTCGCGGTGATCGGCTCGCAGGGCATGGCCGAGGGCGACTTCGTGCGCGGCTTCCTCAACATCACCGACAGCCACACCGCCCGCCCGCTGGAGCGCAAGACCTACGAGGCCTCCGAGCTGTCGCACCACTACGGCGCTGACGAGAAGATGGCCCAGGGCGTCATCGACGCGGTCAGGACCGGCGCGAAACAGCCCGTCTCGGTGCTCGACGCCCTCGAAGCGGGGCTGCTGGCCATGGCGATGGATGAGGCTCGCGCCACCCGAAAGGTGGTCGAGATGGCCCGCACCTGGGACATGTACGACGAGGCGCTCAACAGGAAGGTCCCCGCCTGATGCCCGGACAGAGATCAGCCGTCCTCTTCGCCTGGATCCTGCTGGTTCCGGCGCTCATCTATGTCTGCGCCATCGTGGTCTACCCGCTGCTGCAGACCATCAACCTGTCGTTCACCGACGCCTCGCTGCGCAGGACCACCGATTACATCGGCTGGGAAAACTACGCGCGCATCTTCGATGCCGAGTTCGCCACCATCATCGGCCGCACCTTCCTGTGGACCTTCCTCTCGGTCGCGCTGAAGATGATCATCGGCACCTGCGGCGCGCTTCTGCTGAACGCCGCCCTGCCCGGCCGGTCGCTGTTCCGCCTGATGACCATGCCCCCCTGGATCGTGCCCATGGCCATCGGCATTTTCATGTGGGGCTGGATGTACAACGGCCAGTTCGGAATGATCTCGGGCCTGCTGCAGCGTTTCGGCATCGTCGACGGGCCGATCGCCTTCCTCGCCTACGGCAACACCGCCTTCTGGGCGACCATCGTCACCGACGTCTGGATCGGCGTGCCCATGGTCACGATGTACATGCTGGCCGCGGTGCAGACCGTCCCGCAGGACCTGCACGAAGCCGCCTGGACCGACGGCGCGAGCCGGCTCTACCGCATCCGCCGCATCACCCTGCCAATGATCTTCCCGGCGGCGATCACCATGTCGATGATCTCGCTGATCTCGACCTTCAACTCGTTCGATCCGATCTGGATCCTGACGCAGGGCGGCCCCTCGGGATCGACCACGACCATGATCATCGACACCTATTCCACCGCGCTCGGCTCCAAGAAGTTCGGCGAAGGCGCGGCACGGGCGGTCGTGATCTGCCTGTTCCTGTCCGCCTTTGCCCTGCTCTACTTCCGCGCCGTGACCCAGCTGTCGAAGAGGATGTCGACATGATGAAGAAGAACGCGATGATCGACCGCTACCGCTGGTGGGAGGTGATCCTGATGTACATCGGCATCGCCATCTTCCTCTTCTTCATGCTGGCGCCCTTCATCGAGGGGTTCCTCGTCTCGCTGAAGCCGCTGGGGCTGCTCTTCTCCACGCCCTACAAGTTCTTCCCCGAAAACGCCTCCTTCGACGCCTACTTCACCATGTGGGACAGCGTGCCCGAGTTCGGCCGCTACATCTTCAACTCCTTCTACATCTCGACCGTCATCACGATCATCGTGCTGCTGCTCGTGGTGCCCGCATCCTATGCCTTTGCCCGCATCAACTTCGGCGGTGCCGGTCCGCTGCTGGGCGCCTTTCTGGCCGTGAACATGTTCTCGGGCGCGGTGCTGCTGATCCCGCTGTTCCGCCTGATGCGCGCCTACGGCATGCTCAACACCTACTGGTCGATGATCGTGCCGGGCGTCGCCTTCCTGATCCCCACGGCGATCTGGCTGCTTTCGGCCTACATGCGCCGCATCCCCAAGGAGCTGGACGAGGCCGCCTACGTCGACGGCGCCGGGCATCTCTACATCCTGCGCCGGGTGATCCTGCCGCTGGCCATGCCGGGCATCACCGTGGTCGCCATCACGACCTTCATCGGTGCCTATGCCCAGCAGTTCATCTTCGCGCTGACCTTCAACTCCAAGACCGAATTCATGCCGCTGCCCATCGGGCTTTACGCCTACTTCGGCCGGCAGGAGGTCATCTGGAACGAACTCATGGCGGCAAGCTTTGTCGGCATTGCTCCCGCCATGATCCTCATCTTCGCGCTGCAACGCTACCTTGTGGCCGGCCTGACCGCCGGCGCGATCAAGCAATAAGGCGCAAGACCAAGGGCGCCCCTGCGGGGGACGCCCCACAAAAGACCGCCCGCCCGGGGCACCAACAGGAGACAGACATGACCAAGACCCTTCTTCGCAGCGGCGCTGCGATCCTGGCCCTCAGCGCGGCCATGCCCGCCATGGCCGAAGAGATCACCATGATCGTCTGCGGCGACGAGATGGACCCGATCCAGCAGAAATACATCGACCAGTGGGAATCCGAGAACGAGGGCTGGACCGTCGCCCCCGAGGTCGTCGGCTGGGGCCAGTGCCAGGACAAGGTGACCACGCTCGCCGTCGCCGGCACCCCCGTGGGCCTCGCCTACGTGGGTTCGCGCACGCTCAAGGAATTCGCGGAATTCGGCCTGATCGAACCGGTCCCGATGAGCGACGAGGAAAAGGCCTCCTACTATCCCAACGTGGTCGACACCGTGACCTACCAGGGCGAACAGTGGGGTGTTCCGGTCGCCTTCTCGACCAAGGCCTTCTACTGGAACAAGGATCTGTTCGAGGAAGCCGGTCTCGACCCCGAAACGCCGCCCACGACCTGGGAAGAAGTCATCGCCGACGCCAAGGCCGTGACCGAGAACACCGACAGCGCCGGCTTCGGCCTGGTCGCCAAGACCTTCGACAACACGGTGCACCAGTTCCTTCACTGGGTTTACACCAACAACGGCAAGGTCGTTGATGACGAGGGCAACATCGTTCTCGACAGCCCGCAGAACCTTGCCGCGCTGCAGGCCTACAAGGACCTCGTCCCCTACTCCGAGGAAGGCCCGACCGCCTACGAGCAGAACGAGGTCCGCGCGATCTTCCTCGATGGTGGCGTCGCCATGATGCATGCCGCGGTCAGCACCGTGCAGCGGCTTGAAGACACCGACATCGACTGGGGTGTCGCCAACCTGCCGCTCGGCCCCGATGCCGAAGGCCCCGGCACGCTGCTCATCACCGACAGCCTCGCCGTCTTCTCGGGCACCGGCTACGAGGACAAGGCCATGGATCTGGCCAAGTACATCACCGCGCCCGGCCCGCAGGAGGAATATGACCTCAGCTACGGCCTGACGCCGCTGCGCCCCTCGGCCAACATCGACGCCCTCGTCGAGGAAAACCCCTACTGGAAGCCCTTCATCGACGGGATCGAATACGGTGGCCCCGAGCCGCTCTTCACCGACTACCGCGGCTTCCAGAATGTCATGATCGAGATGGTGCAATCCGTCGTGACCGGCCAGGCCGAGCCCGCCGAGGCACTGAGCAAGGCCGACGCCGCGCTCAAGGAACTCGACTGACCAAGGTCCCTCAGGGGATTCAGGGTCCGGACCATATGGTCCGGACCGTTTCATAAGGAAAGGACACTGCCTTGGGACAGCTCGCCCTGAGAGGAGTGAAGAAACGCTTCAATCACCTCGAGGTCATTCACGGGATCGACCTCGAAATCCAGGACGGCGAATTCGTGGTCTTCGTCGGCCCCTCGGGCTGCGGCAAGTCCACCCTCCTGCGCATGATCTGCGGGCTCGAGGACATCTCTTCGGGTGAATGCACCATCGACGGCAAACGCGTGAATGACCTGCCACCGGTCAAGCGCGGCATCGCGATGGTCTTTCAGAGCTACGCGCTCTACCCGCACATGTCGGTCTTCGAGAACATCGCCTTTCCCCTGCGGGTCGAGAAGATGCCCGCCAAGGAGCTCAAGGAACGCGTCATGCGCGCGGCCAGTGTCCTGCAGCTCGAGAACCGGCTCGACCAGAAGCCGGGCAATCTGTCGGGCGGCCAGCGCCAGCGGGTCGCCATCGGCCGCGCCATCGTGCGCGAACCCTCGATCTTCCTCTTCGACGAACCGCTCTCGAACCTCGACGCAGCGCTTCGGTCCGAGATGCGGATCGAGCTCGCTGCGCTTCACCAGAAGCTCAAGGCGACGATGATCTACGTGACCCACGACCAGGTCGAGGCCATGACCATGGCCGACCGCATCGTGGTGCTGGACGGCGGCAGCATCAGCCAGGTCGGCGCGCCGCTGGAGCTTTACCACAAGCCCGACAACCTCTTCGTCGCGGGCTTCATCGGCAACCCGCGCATGAACTTCATTCCCGCCACCTGCACCGCCGTGGGCGAGGGTGGCGTGACCGTCCGGCTTGTCACCGGCGGCGAGGTCGCCGTTCCCGTCGCGGCCCCTGCGGGCATGGTCGGCGAGAAGGTGACGCTGGGCGTCCGGCCCGAGCACCTGCACCAGGGCGCGGGCGACGTGGCGATCGAGGTCATCCCCAGCGTGGTCGAACGGCTCGGCGTGAACACTGTGGCCTATGCCGAACTCAAGGAGGTGGGCACCGTCTCGGCCCTCCTGCCCGGCGCCGCGCAGGTGGCCCCCGCCGTGCCCGCCACGCTGTCCTTCAGCGGCGCGGACTGCCACCTTTTCATGGCCGAGGGCAAGGCCCTGCCCCGCACGGTCGACACCTCGGCGCCCATGCCGGACGTGGCCACCGCATAAGAAAAGGCGCCGGGGCCTGCCCCCGGCGCCTCCGACCATTCCGTCGAAGCGCGAGCTACCAGACCGTGCCACGCGCCTTCACGTCGAGCACACGCGTCACCACGCCACCATCGTGAAAGACCATCCGGTCGAACAGGTTCGTGACCACGCAGGTGTGGTTGGGAATGACGCGCAGCTGCTCTCCGACCTGCGGCCCCTCACCCTCCACTTCCGACAGATCGACGACGCCGTGCTCCTCGGACAATCCGGTGATCCGCGCGCCCGGATAGTCGGGGATCAGCCCGTGGTCGGGAAAGCCCAGAAGATCCGAGGTCAGCGCCTTGGAGCCCGCGTCGATCACCGCGCGGTCCGCCGTCGGCCGCGACACGCATGTGACCAGCACATGCATCGCGCAGTCGTCTTCGCTCGCGTGGCCTGCCCTGACCATCGCCCGGTCGTTGTAGACATAGGTGCCGGCCCGGTGCTCCGTCGCCGATGGGATCTCGCCCGCGGCGAAGAAATCGGGCGTTCCCCCGACCGACACCGCCGGACAGCCAAGCCCGGCCTCTTCCAGCAGCGCTTTCGCCTTCGTCACGAACCCCTCGACCGCCGCGGCACCGCCCGGCGCGGGATAGGTCATGAGACCGCCGAAGGTCAGCCCCTCGGCGTCTGCGATTTCCTGTGCCAGATCTCTGGCGGCCTCGGGCGTCTGCACGCCGCAGCGCCCCCCGCCCGTGTCGCATTCGACCAGAACCCGCAGGGGCGCGCCAACATCGAAGGTGGCGGCAAGCCCCGCGACGGTAGCCGCATTGTCGGCCGTCACCGCCAGCCGCGGCACGCGGGCCTGCAGCGCCTTCAGCCGCGCAAGCCGTGCCGCGCCAAGGATGTTGTAGGTGATCAGGATGTCCGCGATCCCCGCATCGGCAAAGACCTCGGCCTCGGTCACCTTCTGGCAGTTGATGCCCACAGCCCCGGCGGCGAGCTGCGTCAACGCCACCTCGGGCAGCTTGTGCGTCTTGATATGCGGGCGAAAGGCGCGCCCGAGCCCGTCCATGTAGGCCTGCGCGCGGGCGATGTTGGCCGCCATGCGCGCCTCGTCGATCACCGGCATCGGTGTCAGCAGCTCGGAAAGCGGCGTGCCCGGTTCGGGCCAGATCCCCTCCATCTCAGTGCCCCGCATAGGGCAGGTAGCCGACGAAGCCCGCGATCTTCCAGCCCTCGGGCGTCTCGCGGCAGGTGTAGAGCGTCTGCCACAGCATCCGGTCGGCCCCGCCGTCGGCCCGTTTGATCGTGCCGTCGAACTTCTTGCGCACCAGCGCCACAGGCCCCTGAAGCTCGATCTCCTCGAGCTTTGTCGCGCGGAAGATGCCGGCACGCTGATCCTCGGCATATTCGGTCTTCTGTGCCGCAGCCGCCTGGCGCAGCCACTCGTCGCGGTAAGCCTCGAGCGAGGCGAAGGACAGCGACCAGTTCTGCGGGTCGGGGTCGAAGTTGCCGTTCATGCCGATGAAATTCTCGGCGATGAAATCCCCCGCGATCATCGGCCAGTCGGCGCCGATGAAGGCGTCGATGTCGCGCTGCACGAGCATCTCCCAGATGGCGTGGCGGGCTTCGTCCGAAGGATCGAAGGGGTTCTGCATGGGATCTCGCATCCGGGTGGCCTCTTTTTCTGCAATCATGCAAATTATTTTCTCTGTTCACCAAAAATACTGGCCAATCCATGGGTTGCATGCAAGTGTGATCGGGAAAACAAGAAAATGATTTTCGGAAATGCGGGCCAACGCCCCTTCCCGACCCCGACGACCCGTGAGAGGATGGGGCCATGGATATCTTCGCGACACTGATGCAGGAGGGGCTGAAGCTCTCCCAGTCGGAACAGAGGCTCGCGGACATCGTCCAGGCGGACATCGACTTTGCCACCAATGCCTCGATCACCGACCTCGCCGCAAGGGCCGAGGTCTCGCCGCCGACGGTGACGCGCTTCTGCCGCAGGCTCGGCTGCAACTCCTTCTCCGACTTCAAGGTGAACCTGGCCAAGTCGAACTACGTGGGCGCGCGCTACCTGCGCCCCGAGGCCCGGACATCGACCCCATCCGAGGTGGCCGAGGACATCGTGACCAAGGCGCAGAAGGCGCTCTTCATGATGCACGAGGCGCTCGACATGGCAGCCATGGAAAAGGCCGCGGCGCTGCTGTCTGGGGCCGAGATGACTTATGCCTTCGGCTCGGGCGGCAATTCCTCGATGATCGTGGGCGAGTTGCAGAACCGCCTGTTCCGGCTCGGCTGCCGCATCACGACCTCGACCGACCACGGCATGCAGATGATGCTGGCCTCGGCCCTGAACCGCGAGGACCTGGTGATCGGCTCGTCCTTTTCCGGGCGCAACGCCGAGCTTGTCACCTCTTTCGAACTGGCCCGCGCCCAGGGCGCCACGACCATCGCGCTGACGCAGTCAGGCTCGCCGGTGGCGCAGGCCGCCGACCTGGTGCTGGCCGTCGATCTTCCCGAAGGCGAAAACATCTTCCGCCCGACCTCCACCCGATACGCCATGCTCGCCGTGGTCGATATCCTTGCCAACCTTGTCGCCTACGCGGACCGCACGGCCACCGCCGCCACCCTGCGCCGCATCAAGGAAAGCCTGATCCGCCATCGCGACGGTGACGACAGCCAGCTCCTGGGCGATTGACCCGAAGGACCCCTTCCATGACCAAGACCCACCGGATCGCCGTCGGCGGCATCCACACCGAGTGCTCGACCTACAATCCCGTCCTGATCCGCGAGGCCGATTTCGCGGTCATGCGCGGCGAGGCGCTGACGGCCTCGGACTACTTCGCCTTCCTGCCCCGCGAGGATGTGCAGGTGCTGCCGCTGCTGCATGCCCGCGCCGTACCCGGCGGCCCGGTCGAGAGCGAGACCTACGAGACGCTGAAGGCCGACTTCCTCTCGCGTCTTGAGGCCGCGCTGCCGCTCGACGGGGTCTACCTTGCCATGCATGGCGCCATGCACGTGGACGGCATGTGGGACGCCGAGGGCGACTGGATCAAGGCGGTGCGCGATCTGGTAGGACCCGAGATGCCGATCGCGGTCAGCTACGACCTGCACGGCAACGTCAGCCAGCGCATCGTCGACCAGATCGACATGTTCGCCGCCTATCGCACCGCGCCGCATATCGACGTGACCGAGACGATGACACGCGCCTGGGAAATGCTCCTGCGCTGCCTGCGGACGGGCGAAAAGCCCTTCGTGACCTGGGCCAACATCCCCGTCCTTATGCCCGGCGAACGCTCCTCGACCGAGGATGAACCGGCGAAATCGCTCTACGCCGCACTGCCCGGCCACGACAAACGCCCCGGCATCTGGTCCGCCGACCAGATGGTCGGCTACGTCTGGGCGGACGAACCGCGCGGCACCGCCGCCGCGGTCGTGACCGCCACCGACGCAGCTGAGGCCGAGGCCGTCGCCCGCGATCTTGCCCAGGCCTATTGGGAAGCGCGAGGCGCCTTTGCCTTCGGCCCCGTGACCGGCACGCTGGACGAAATGCTCGACACGGCGGCAAAGGCCACCACAGCGCCGGTGATCCTGGCCGAAAGCGGCGACAACCCCACCGGCGGCGGGGTCGGCGACAACGGGCTTGTGCTGAAGGCGCTGATCGAGCGGGACTGGCAGGACGCCCTGATCGCCGGCATCACCGACCGCCCCGCGGTCGAGGCCTGCTTTGCCGCAGGCGTCGGTGCCGAGCTCGACCTGAGCATCGGCGCCAACCTCGATCCCTCCGGCGTCTCGGCCACGGCCCGCGTCTCGGTGCTGACGCTTGTCGAGGGCGACGGTGGCGCCTTTGCGCAGGCCGTTGTCCGCACCGGCGGCATCACCGTGGTGCTTGCCGCGCGCCGCCGCCCCTACCACAACTTCGCGGATTTCGAGCTGCTGGGTCTCGACCCGCGCCGCGTCGGCCTGCTGGTGGTCAAGTCGGGCTACCTCTCGCCCGACCTCGCGCCCATCGCGAACCCCAACCTCATGGCCCTGACCGAGGGCGTCGTGAACCAGGACATCCCGCAGCTGGCAAGCCTGCATCGCGCCCCGGGCATCTACCCCTGGGAGCCCGACGCGACCTTCACCCCGGCCCCGGTCCGTTCCGCGCGCGCCTGACGCGCCGTGTTCGACCTGATCCGGAGCCTTCGCGCCTCGGCGGGCCTGCGTGCCTGCGCTATGGCGGTCTTCTGCTGCGGCATCGCCGCGGCCTCGACCGCGCCTTACAAGTCCGTCGTGGCGATCCGCGAACTGGGGCTGAGCGACGGTGCCTTCTCGGCGCTGACGCTGAGCGCCGCCGTGGTCAACGTGCTGGCCTCGGTCTGGCTTGGCACGCTTGCCGACCGCGACTCGGGTTACCGCAGGCTGCTCATGTGGCTCGCCGCGACCGGCATGGCGGGCTACTCCGCGATCTTCTTCTTTCCGAACGCGACGGTCTTTGTGCTCGCACTGCTCGTGCCGGTCTCGGTCTTCAGCGGGCTGACCCCGATGCTCTTCGCCGCGGGGCGCGTCTTTTCCGAGGACCTGCCCACCGCCGACCGCATGGGGCTTTCCTCGGTCCTGCGCGGCATGGTCTCGGCCGCCTGGATCCTCGTGCCGGGGCTGCTCGGTTTTGCCCTCGCGGGGGCAGGCTCCATGCTGCCGGCCTTTGCCGTGGCGGCGCTGGCGGCGGGGGCCGCGCTGGTCATCATCGGCCTGCGCATGCCGCGGGGCGGCAGCGGCGATCCGGCCCGCCGTCCGCCGCGCGTGTCCCTGCCCGCGGCCTTCGGCCTGCTGATGCGCCCTGCGGTCACGCTGCGCGTTCTGGGCACCGCCGCCATCACCTCGGCCATCCATGTGCATGCCGCCGTCATGCCCCTGATCATGACGGGGCGCGCGGGCGGCACCACGGCGGATGTGGGCATCACAGTCGGCATCGTCGCGGGGATGGAGCTGGTGTTCCTGCTGGTCTGGGCGCAGGTCACCCGGCGCATCGCCACGGTCACGGTGCTGGCCATCGCCATGGGGCTCTACACCGGCTACCTCGGGGTGATCGCGCTGGCGACGGCGCCCTGGATGATCATCGCCGGCGCTTTTCTCGGCGGAACCGCCGCCTCGGCGCTCATCACCCTGCCGCTGGGCTATCTGCAGGAACTCATCTCCGACCGGCCCGGCCTCTCGGCCTCGCTGATCTCGCTGAACCTGTTTCTGGCGGGCGCCATCGCCGCCGGGCTTTTCGGCCTCGGCACGCATTTCGCCGGCTATTCCACCGTCGCGGTCATGGGCATCGTGACGGGGCTTGCCGGAGCACTTGGACTGCTGATCATGGAACGCTTTCACCCCATCGCCCTGGCCGAGGACCCGACATGACCCGCATCCTGGAAATCTGTGTCGACAGCGCCGAGGGGCTGGAGGCCGCCATCGCGGGCGGTGCCGACCGGATCGAGCTCTGTTCCGCGCTGGCGCTCGGCGGGCTTACGCCTTCGGTGGGATTGATGAGCCAAGCGACCCGCGCCCCGGTGCCCGTCCTCGCCATGATCCGGCCCCGCGCAGGCGGCTTCGACTGGAGAGGCGACGAGATTGCCATGATGGAGGCCGAAATCGCCGCGGCCGCACAGGCTGGCCTGGCGGGCGTCGTCATCGGCGCCACGAGGTCGGAAAGCAACGGCACCACGCTTGACGCACCCGCCCTGGAACGGCTGGCGATCGCCGCAGGCGACATGGATATCACCCTGCATCGCTGCATTGACGTGGTGGAGGATCCGCTGGCCGCGCTCGACCTTGCAGCAGATCTCGGCATACGCCGCGTGCTCAGTTCCGGCGGGGCCACGTCCGCCCCTGAAGGCGCGACACGGCTGGCCGAGATGATGCGCCACGCGGCAGGCCGGCTGACGGTGATGCCGGGCGCGGGGATCAATCCCGCCACCCTGCCCGACCTGCTGTCGGCGCTCGACCCGGCCGAGGTTCATGCCTCGGCCTCGAAACCCGATCCCGGCCCCGAGACCCTGACCCGCCTCGGCTTTCAACCCAAGGGCGCCCGCCGCACCGATGCCGCGACGGTGGCCGACCTGAAGCGGATCCTCTCGGCTCAGGCCGGGTGAACGTCGAGGTAATAGTCCAGCAGCTCCAGCTCCGACGCCGCCGCGCGATCCAGCAGCACCGTCGCCTGACGGTGCATCTGCAGGATGCTGCCCGGCCAGCGGGCCGAGACCGGCCCCTCGATGACCTGCGCCACGGCGCGCGCCTTGGCTTCGCCGGTGGCCACCAGAAGCACCTCGCGGGCACGCATGATCGTCCCGATTCCCATGGTGATCGCCAACCGCGGCGGCTCTTCCCCCTCGGGGAAATAGCGGCTGTTGGCCTCGCGCGTCGACCGCTCCAGCGTCTTCAACCGGGTGATCGAGGCAAGGCTCGATGTCGGTTCGTTGAAACCGATATGCCCGTTCAGCCCAAGCCCCAGAAGCTGCAGGTCGATGTCGCCCGCCGCGGCGATGGCCGCCTCGTAGCGTTCCGCCTCGGCCGCGGGATCCTCGGCCTCGCCAAGCGGCAGATGCGCGGCCCCGGGCGCGATGTCGATATGATCGAACAACTTCTGCGCCATGTAGTGGCGGTAGGAACAGGGGTGGTCGCCGGCCAGCCCCACGTATTCGTCGAGGTTGAAGCTCGTCGCCCCGGCAAAGCTCGCACGCCCGTCCCGATGCAGCGCGATCAGCTGCTCGTAGACCGCCTCCATCGTGCCGCCCGTGGCAAGCCCCAGCACCGAGGCGGGCTTTGCCGAAAGCTGCGATGCGATCTCCCCCGCCGCGCGGGCCGAGACCGCCTCCGCATCGTCGAGGATCAGGATCTTCACGCGATCAACCGTTCTGCGGACAGTAGGCGACCACGTCCATCTCGACCTTGGCATCGACCATCAGCGGCGATTCCACCGTCGAGCGGGCGGGCGGCGCGATGCTGAAGTGCTTCTTGAAGACCGCGTTGAAGGACGAGAAATCCCGCGCGTCGTCCAGCCAGACGCCGACCTTCACCACATGTTCGAGCGTGCAGCCCGCCAGCGCCAGAACCTCCTTGAGGTTCTCGATCACCACCTCGGTCTGTGTGGCGATGTTGCCGTGCACGACCTCGCCGTCGCGCGTGGGCACCTGGCCCGAGACAAAGACGAAATCCCCGGCGCGCACGGCCTTGGAAAAGGGGCGTTCCTGCCCGCCTGCCTGTGCTTCGGCGGCATCAAGACGGGTGATCCCGGGAATGGTCATGTCGAAGGCTCCACGAAATTGATTTTCTTTTTTCTGTCGCGGATGCCCGCGATGAGCAAGAGATTCCTCGCCAAACCGGCGGAATTATGAAACTGATTTACGAAAACCTCCCAAGAAGACGGACCAGATGCCAGACGATACCGCCCTGCCCTTCGCCCGGATCAGCCTGAAATGGGGCATGATCGACGCCCCCGACCTCGACATCGCCGGCACCTTCGCCCTGCTCTCCGAGCTGGGCTTCGACGGGGTCGAGATCGACGCCCCGACCGATCTGCCGCTCGACGTCCTGACGCAGGCGAGCGCCGACAGCGGCGTCGCCCTGCCCGGCGTCGTGAACGCGCGCCACTGGAGCCACCCGCTGACCTCCAACGACGCGGACACCCGCGCCGCGGGCCTGCGGGGCATGACCGAGGCGCTGGAGACCGCCAAGGCCATCGGCGCACAGACCGTTCTGCTGGTGCCCGGCGCCGTGACCCCTGAGGTCAGCTATGCCACCGCCATGGACCGCGCCACCGCCGCGCTGGACACCCTCCTCCCCGAGGCGGAACGCACCGGCGTCGCCATCGCGCTGGAAAACGTCTGGAACAACTTCCTGCTCAGCCCGCTCGAAGCGGCGGCGCTGCTCGACCGCTTCGATCACCCGCTGCTGGGCTGGTATCTCGACCTGGGCAACATCCTGAGGAACGGCTACCCGACCGACTGGATCGAGGCGCTTGGCCCCCGCATCATGCGCGTGGACCTCAAGGAATACAGCCGCACCAAGATGGATGCCGAGGGCCCCTGGAAGGGCTTCGACGTGGACCTTGGCGAAGGGGACTGCGACTGGGCCGCGATCAACGCCGCCCTGCGCGGCGTGGGCTACAGCGGCTGGGCCTCGGTCGAGGTGCCCGGCGGCGGGCGCGCGCGTCTTGCCGACATCCGCGCCCGCGTCGAAAGGCTACGCCGCCTCTGAGGCCAGCTCCGCCCGCACCTCGTCGAAGATGCGGATCACGTTCTTCAACCCGGTATCGCAGCCCATGAGCGGCGGCTCGTTGCCCTCGAATTCGAGCGAAACGTAGCCGTCGTAACCCGACTGCAGGATGCGCCGGACGATGGCCCGCGTCTCCACATCGCCGAAGCCGAAGACGGTGCCCACGATATGCCGCCCGCCCAGCGTCTCGAGCCAGCCGGGACCGGGATAATGCTTGCGGGTGAGGAAATCCTTCACGTGCACATAGCTCGCGATGCCGAGGCAGTTGTTCACGGCGACGAAAGGATCCTCGTCGACGCAGAGGAAATTGCCGATATCCAGCGTCATGCGGAAATGCGGGCTGTCCACGGCCTGCACGAGCCGGCGGCAGCGTTCGCTGCCGTTCATGAGGAAGCCATGGTTCTCGATGCTGGCCACCACACCCCGTGCGGCCGCATGGTCTGCGACCTCGGAGCAGCCCTCCACGATCACCGGGAACAGCCCCTCGACCTGGGCATAGCTTTCGGGCCGCATGGACCAGGGCACCACATCGGTGCGCAGGAAGCCCACACCCATGTCGGCGCAGAGATCCACGTAGCGCTTGGCCCGGTCGATCTGCGCCCGGCGCGCCGCGCGGTCCTCGTCGATGAACGAGGCCGGAATGCACATCCCCGAAAGCGCCACACCTGAGTCGCGCGAGGCGGCCTCGAGCCGCCGGCGCGTCTCGGCATCCTCGTGCAACTCGTAGTCCATCATGGCATCGGGCCCCGTGCCGATGGTCATGGTGGCAAGCTCCACGTGCGTCCCGCCCGACTTGGCGATCTGATCGAAGACGCCCTCAAGCGTGAGCTCCTGCTTGGTCAGGAGCTTTTGAAAACTGTAGGAGCTGACCCCGAATTCCATGGCGTATCCCTCGGTCTGGCGCCCTGCGCAAAGCCTGGGCGTCGGCGCCCGCCGTGATGGATCGGGCCGCTTCACACGAAAATATTTTACACATCGATGTTGACTTTGACGCTAGCAAGCGCCCCCATGCGGCGCAATACGAAAAGATTTTACACCCCGGAGTGCCGAGAATGATCACCCGATCCGCAGATGTCGTCATCGTGGGCAGCGGCCCGACAGGCTCGACCTACGCCCGGATCATCCGCCGCGACTGGCCCGAGGCCCGCATCCTGATGGTCGAGGCCGGGCCGAAAGCCACCGCCAGGACGGGCCAGCATTTCGACACGCTCTCGGACGAGGAACGCACCGCCGCCCGACTGATGGCGCAGGGTCCGCGGCGTGGCGAAACCTATGCGCCCATCACGCGCGACGAATGGGAGGCCCGCAAGGCCGGCAAGCACGACCATTCGCTTCAGCGCCGTCCGGGGCTCTTCTTCGCCAACACCGACACGCCCGACGAAAAGGCCTTTGCCGGCTTCGCCGCGGCCTCGGTCGGCGGCATGGGCGTGCAGTGGACCTCCGGTTGCCCGCATCCTTCCAAGTCCGAACGCATCCCCTTCATCGACCCCGACGAGATGGAAGCCGCCCTGCAGCTTGCCGACAGCCTGCTTGGCGCCAACAAGCACCCCTTCCCCGGCGACAAGGGTTCGGAAGAGATGCGCGCGCGGCTTGGCGCCGTCTTCAACCCAGGCCGCCCCGATGACCGCAAGGTCCAGCCCATGCCGCTGGCCTACACGGTCACCGAGGATGGCGTGATCACCCACGGCACCGACCACATCCTTGGCGAAATGGTCGACGAGCCCGAGGACATGTTCCGCATCCTTCCCGAAACCGCCTGCCGCCGCGTGCTGCACGAGGACGGCCGCGCCACGGGCGTGGAGCTTGTCAGCATGACCAGCGGCGAGACCTGGCAGGTCGAGGCCGGCACCGTGGTCGTCGCCGCCGACAGCCTGCACGGCCCGCAGCTTCTGTATGGATCCGGCATCCGTCCCGAGGCGCTGGGGCGCAACATCAACGACCACTTCCTGATCAACCGCTTCCTCGTGACCGACATCGAGGGGCCGCTGACGTCGATGTCCTGGATTCCCCGCACCGATGACGCGGATTTCCCCTTCTCGGTGACGATCCATGGCAACGACCCGGCGCAATTCCCCTTCCCCGAAAAGATCGAAGGCACGCTTGTCGGCATGGGGCTTTTCGTGGCCGCCGATCCCCGCCCCGAAAACCGCATCGTCTTCGACGAGGACACCCCGGACTGGAAGGGCCTGCCCAGCTTCTCGATCCACGCCCCGATCAACGAGGTCGACGCCGAGCGCATCGAAAAGGGCAAGGCCCTGGCCGACAAGATCGCCCACACGCTGGGCGCCCCGGTCGAGGGGTTCGCCACCACCCGCGTGCCCACCGGCAGCTCGCTGCACTACCAGGGCACGCTGCGCATGGGCGAGGTGGACGACGGCACCAGCGTCTGCGACCGTTTCAGCCGGGTCTGGGGCTTCGAGAACCTGCACGTGGCGGGCAACGGCGTGATCCCCACCGTCACTGCCACCAACCCCACCCCCTTCATCGTGGCGCTGGCCAGCATCGGCGCCGCCAAGATCGCCGCCGAGCGCCGCACCGTGGCGCGCGCCACAGCCTGAGGCAAGGACCGCAAGATGACCGAACAGACCCTTTCCGTTCTCGTCGTGGGGCTCGGCCAGATGGGCCAGAGCCACGCCATGGCCTATCACGCGCACGCCGGCTTCAGGATCGTCGGCCTCGTCAACCGCTCGCAGCGCGAGTTGCCGGCGGGATTGACTGTCTATCCGATGCTGCACGACTACAAGGCGGCGCTGGCCGAGCTGAAACCCGACGTGGTGTCGATCTCGACCCATACCGACACGCACGCCGACTACGCGGTCGCCGCGCTCGAAGCCGGGGCGCATGTGTTTGTCGAAAAGCCCCTCGCCGCGACCGTGGCCGACGCACGCCGCGTGGTCGAGGCGGCAAAGGCCAACAATCGCAAGCTCGTCGTCGGCTACATCCTGCGGCACCACCCGTCGTGGCAGCGCCTCATTTCCGAGTCGCGCGGCCTCGGCGGCCCTTACGCCTTCCGCATGAACCTCAACCAGCAATCCAGCGGCGCCGCCTGGAAGATTCACCGCGAGATCCTCAAGACCACCTCCCCCATCGTCGACTGCGGCGTGCACTACGTCGACGTCATGTGCCAGATCACGGATGGCCGCCCGGTCGAGGTGCGCGGCATGGGTGTTCCCTTCGCCGAGGGTCTGCCCGAGGGCATGTACAACTACGGCCAGTTCCAGGTGCTCTTCGACGACGGCTCGGTCGGCTGGTACGAGGCGGGCTGGGGTCCGATGATCTCGGAAACCGCCTACTTCGTGAAGGACGTCATGTCGCCCAAGGGCGCCGTCTCCATCGTGATGGAGGAAACCACGGGTTCGGCCGACATCAACGCCCACACACAGACCTCGAAGCTGCGCGTGCACCACGCCGAGACCGGCGAGGACGGCGAACTGCTGCGCGAGGACGACTGGCTGAGCATGGAGGGTGAGCCCGACCACCAGGCGCTCTGCGACCTGGAGCAGGACTACCTCTACCGCGCCATCGTCGATGACGCGGACCTCTCCCGCCACATGAGCGACGCGGTGGATTCTCTCAACATCTGCCTCGCCGCGGACGAGAGCATCCGCTCGGGCAAGACAGTCACGCTCTAGCCCCTGCGCAATCGGGCGACGCTGCGTGACAGCAGCGTCACCACCCCGGTTTCCCATCCCGCACCCACGCATTTCGCCTATGCTACGCCGCGCGGCTCCGTCGCGCGGCGTTTCCGCATGTGCGAAAGGACCTCGCCGCAACCGCAGGTTCCGCTGCATTGCGGCGAATTGACAGGGACATATTATTTCGCATACCAAGTCCGAGACGAAACAAGATTGTCGCCCTGACTCGGCCCAGATAGTGACGGAGACACCATGAGCGAAATCCCGATGCCCCCCCGCGACAAGCCCTGGCTGATCCGGACCTATGCCGGCCATTCGACCGCTGCGGCCTCCAACGCGCTCTACCGCGGCAACCTTGCCAAGGGGCAGACCGGGCTCTCGGTGGCCTTCGACCTGCCCACACAGACCGGCTACGACAGCGATCATATCCTCGCCCGTGGCGAGGTCGGCAAGGTCGGCGTGCCGGTCTGCCACCTCGGCGACATGCGTACCCTGTTCGAGGATATCCCCCTCGACCAGATGAACACCTCGATGACGATCAACGCCACGGCCCCCTGGCTGCTGGCGCTCTATATCGCCGTGGCCGAGGAACAGGGCGCGGATATCTCGAAGCTGCAGGGCACCGTCCAGAACGACCTGATCAAGGAATACCTCAGCCGCGGCACCTATATCTGCCCGCCCAAACCCTCGCTCAGGATGATCGCCGACGTGGCCGAGTACTGCTACACCGAGGTTCCGAAATGGAACCCGATGAACGTCTGTTCCTATCACCTGCAAGAGGCGGGCGCGACGCCGGAACAGGAGCTTTCCTTTGCGCTCGCCACCGCGGTTGCCGTTCTCGACGAGTTGAAACCACGCGTGCCGGAACATGAATTCGAAGTCCTCGCCGGGCGCATTTCGTTTTTCGTGAATGCAGGCATTCGATTTGTCACAGAGATGTGCAAGATGCGCGCGTTTTCCGAGCTCTGGGACGAAATCCTTCTGACGCGATATGGCGTCAATGATCCGAAATACCGGCGTTTCCGCTACGGCGTCCAGGTCAATTCTTTGGGACTGACCGAGCAGCAACCCGAAAACAATGTCTACCGCATCCTCATCGAAATGCTCGCCGTGACCCTTTCCAAGCGCGCCCGCGCGCGTGCCGTCCAGCTTCCCGCATGGAACGAGGCGCTTGGCCTGCCCCGCCCCTGGGATCAGCAATGGTCCATGCGGATGCAACAGATCTTGGCCTATGAAACCGACCTTCTCGAATTCGACGACCTCTTTGACGGCAATCCCGCGGTCGATGCGAAAGTCGAGGCGCTGAAAGACGGCGCCCGCGCCGAGCTTCGGAATATCGACAGCATGGGCGGCGCTATCGGCGCCATCGACTACATGAAAAGCCGCCTGGTCGAGGCCAATGCCGAACGCGTCCGCCGGATCGAGCACGACGAGATCACGGTGGTCGGCGTCAACCGCTGGACCGAAACCGAACGCAGCCCCCTTCTGGGCGAGGACGGCGGCATCATGGTCGTGGACGAGGGCGTCGAGCAGGATCAGGTCGGTCGTCTGAATGCCTGGCGCGAGGCCCGCGACGACGCGGCCGTCGCCGCCGCCCTGGCCGAGCTTCGCGCCGCCGCCGGCGAGGGGCGCAACGTGATGCCCGCCTCCATCGCCTGCGCCAAGGCCGGCGTGACGACCGGCGAATGGGCCGGAGAGATGCGCGCCATCCACGGCGAATACCGCGCCCCCACGGGGGTTTCCACGGCCATGAGCAACATGACCGAGGGGCTGGAGGATCTGCGCGACGCAGTCGATGCCGTGTCGGACCGCCTCGGCCGCCGCCTGAGCTTCCTGATCGGCAAGCCCGGCCTCGACGGCCATTCCAACGGTGCCGAACAGATCGCCTTCCGCGCGCGCGACTGCGGCATGGAGATCGACTACGAGGGCATCCGCCTCACCCCCGCACAGCTGGTCGAGGCCGCAGCCGCCAAGGAACACCATGTGATCGGGCTCTCGATCCTTTCGGGCAGCCATATCCCGCTTGTCGAGGATGTGATGACCCGCCTGCGCGAGGCGGGCCTCGGCCACGTGCCGGTGATCGTCGGCGGGATCATCCCCGACGAGGACGCGGGCCGCCTGCGCGCCATGGGCGTTTCGCGCGTCTATACCCCCAAGGATTTCGAGCTGAATAGGATAATGCACGACATTGTCACGCTCGTTGATCCGAAATCCGTCGCCGCCGAATAGCATTTATTAACGCTTTTCGGGAATCTCCTTAACGTGCACCCTCAATTCGGGTGCGCGAACTCTTGCCTTACTGACAAACCAGACACAAATGACACAGTTCCATCCCTTGTGGCTTCGTGTCATTTTTATATAGCAGGCAAGAAAAGGAGAAACGCATGAATTACGAACTCGAAAACATGACCCGCGACGAACTGGAAGCGCTCATCAAGGATGCGCAGAAAGCTCTGAAAACCGTGGACGCCCGCCGCCGCTCCGAAGCGAAACGCGCCGCCGAGCAGGCCGCTAAGGAATACGGGTATTCCCTCGACGAAATACTCACCGCCGGTCCCAAAGGCTCCAAGGGCTCGCCGAAATACGCAAACCCGCAGGACCCCACACAGACCTGGACCGGCCGCGGCCGCAAGCCCAACTGGGTGATCGAAGCACTCGACGAGGGCAAATCGCTCGAACAGCTGGCCATCTGAAATGACGGTCCATATCGGTGCCGAACCCGGCGCCATCGCGGAAACAGTGCTCATGCCCGGAGATCCGCTCCGGGCAAAATGGGCGGCAGAAACATTCCTCGACGATCCGGTCTGCGTGAACCAGGTGCGCGGAATGCTGGGATTCACCGGCACGTGGAAAGGCAACCGCGTCACCATTCACGGCTCGGGCATGGGCATGCCCAGCCTTTCGATCTACGCCAACGAGCTGATCCGCGATTTCGGGGCAAAGACGCTGGTCCGTATCGGGTCCTGCGGGGCGATGCAGGATCACGTGAAGCTGCGTGACGTGATCATCGCCATGACGGCGTCGAGCTACTCGACGCCCTCGGCCAGCTTCTTCCGCGACCTCAGCTACGCGCCCTGCGCGGACTGGAGCCTGCTCCGCGCCGCCGTCGCGGCTGCCGAGGCCAAGGGATCAACCACCCACGTGGGCGGGATCTATTCGGCCGACGTCTTTTACGACGAACGCCCCGATCTCGACGAGCAGATGACCCGCCACGGCGTCCTCGCGGTCGAGATGGAGGCCGCCGAGCTCTACACCGTCGCGGCCCGCCTCGGCGCCCGCGCGCTGGCAGTGCTCACCGTCTCGGACCACCTGCGCACGCACGAGGCCCTGCCCTCGAGCGATCGCGAGCGCAGCTTCGGTGAGATGGTCGAGATCGCCCTCGAAGCCGCCTTTTCCTGACAACCGGACGCGGCGGGCCTAGCGCCCGCCCGTCCCGTGACTGCGGTCGTAGCCATTCACCGGCGGCGACCGCCAGTCGCCCAGCTCCCCCTCTTCCGGTTTCAGCACCTCAATGATCAGCGGATGACACGCCGCCGTGTCCGAACTGTGCTCGGCGCTGCAATCCCCGCCCGGACAGGCGCTGAGCGCGCCCAGCAGGTCGATCTCGGCGAAGAAGGTCAGCGCATCGCCGGGCCGCACCGGGCTCGCCTTCATGAAATACTGCCCCGTGTCGCGGGTGAAGCCCGTGCACATGAAGACGTTGAGCACGTCGTGCACGTGGCGCTCGGCCTCGTCCAGTGTCAGCCCCCGCGCCTCGGACAGCGCTCGGATCAGGTTGGAATGGCAGCAGTGATGGTACTGCGTCCCCGCCAGCAGGTTGCCGGTGTAGGGATCGCAGCGCGTCCCGATCACGTCGTGCACCGATCCGCCAAAGGCGTCGATGCCGTACCAGTGCAAATCATCCTCGACGATGGTCGCCATGGGCCGCAGCGCCGGGAAGGACGACCAGAGCCGTTCGCCCGTGGTCACATGCGTGCCGTGCAGCGCGCGGGTCTTGCCGGAATAGAACCGCTCGGACAGATCCGCCGAGTTCCACAGGTTCAGGTCCCCCACCTGCGGCCCCTCGCTGCTCACGATGCGAAAGAAATGCCCCGCCGGCACCTCGAAGGCACAGGCCTCGCGCGGCGGCGCCACATGGGTGGCCACGACCTCGGCCCCCTTGAGCGCCGCTCGGTAAAGCGGCAGGTCCGGCTGTGGCAGCGTCTCGGTCGGGTAGCAGATCACCGGCGGCACGGCGCGGCGGTCGGCGGCATCCTGGGGCGCGGGCTTCATGGGGAACCTCCTGTCGACGAACCGGCCGAGGTATCCACGCCACGCCCGCCATTGGCAAGAGGTCCGCGAACGGCCCCGGGCCAGCGCCCGGGGCCGGACAGGTCATTGCTCGGCAGAGAGCATCTCGAAGTGCAGGCCCTGTGCGCTGCGCGGCGGGAAGCCAGTCCAGTAGGTGCTGTCTTCCGACAGGGTGCCGTCGTCATTCGTGACTCGCACACCGTCGTTCGAAGAGGGCAAAAGGTCGAGATAGGCCGCCTTCGCCTCGTCGCCCTTCAGCTGAAGGTCCAGCCAGGCGGTGATGAAGTGCTGCGAGATGTTGTTCATCCGCGTGTTGTCCCAAACGAAGTCGAGGTAGTGCATCGCCGGATCAAAGCCGAGATCCTCGTCATACCCCCAAGCCTCTTCCGGCGGGGCCATCGGGGCGCCCACGTTGTGGTTGGCGTTCTCGAAGGTCAGCAGCGCGCGGTCGACGTTGACGCTCTGCTCCCAGGTCTTGCGCACGCCGTCCTGGTAGCCGACGGTATCGTCGCGCGAGCCCGCGATATAGAGCATCGGCACCCGAACGCCCTCCATCGTCTCGTCGTCGAAGAGGCCGAACTTCGGACCCGCCGGGGCGAAGGCGACGACCGTCTTCAGGCGCGGATCAAAGCGGCCCTCGTAGGCCTCGCTGCCCGCGCGATAGCGTTCGAGCGTGCCCGCCGGGGAGGCCATGAACCCCTCGGTCGCGTCGACCGCCGCATCGGTCAGCCCGCTCCCGGCCGAAACGACGGCGCCGTAGCCGCCCATGGAATAGCCGATGATCGCGGCGCGGTCACCGTCGACAAGCCCGTTGAGAAAGCCCTCTTCCGCGCCCATGGCCGCGATCTGGTCGAGCACAAAAAGCTGGTCGTCCGACCGGTTGACCACCGAGGACTGGATGCCTTTGAGCGTGCTGTAAGTCGAATCCGTGTGGTCGATGGAGGCCACCACATAGCCCTTCGACGCCAGGTTTTCCGCAATCGGCGACATCAGGAAGCGGTTGCCCGGATAGCCGTGCGAAATGATGACCAGCGGAAAGCTCTCGTCCGTGTCCAGCGGCGCGGCATCCAGGATGCCCTGACCGTGCAGTTCGACCTTGGTTTCGCCGTCACGCATGTAAGCCTCGATCACACGGCTGCCCTCGGCATCCTCGGCCGCGGGATACCAGACCTGCACCGGCAGCGGGCGGTCGTAGCGCGGCATGTCCTCGGGACCTGTCATGCCCTCCTCGACATTGACGATGTCGATCTGGTCCTCGTGCACCAGCTCGATCTCGCGGACGCCGACGGCATAGTCGCCATAGGCGGCAAGTTCGGGCGCGTCGGGGCGGATCGTGTCGATCCTGTTTTCCGCCTGGGCGGAATAGGCGATGGCGCCGGCAACAAGGGCGAGCGGCAAGACGTGTCTCATGTGATTTCTCTCCTCCGAAACAGGCGCAGGGAAGTTGACCTGCGCAAAGGCAAACGTTTACCTTAGCGTGAAGGTATGCGCTGAGCGCGCACCGATGCAAGAGATCTGTTGCCGGTTGCGACGGGCTGATAAGGAAACCCATGGCTCCTGCCCCCTCCGTTTCCCTCGCCATGGTGGCCGCGCGCGCGAATGTCTCGATCGCGACGGCGTCGCGGGTGCTGAATGGGGTGCCGAACCGCGCATCCTCCGAAACCGCCGACCGCGTGCGCGCCGCTGCAGCAGAGCTCGATTACCGCCCTGCGGTTGCAGGCCAGATGCTGCGCGGACAACCAAGTCGCCTTGTGGCCGTGATCGCCGCAGACCTTGCCAACCCCGCCATGGCCGCGATGGCGGCCTCGATCGAGCACGCCCTGCGGGATCGGGGACTGGTGATGGCACTTGGCGACAATCACCAGCGCGCGGACCTGCAGGATGCGTTTCTCGCCGAGATGTCGGCGCATCGCGTGCGGGCGGTCTTGCTGATCGGTGCCGAGGCCTCGCCCGGCCTGAACCGCATCCGCGCGGAGGGGACTCCGGTGATCTTCGTGAACCGGCCAGCACCGGACGATGACGGAGCGGCCTATGTGGGGCTCGACAACGACCGCGCGGGCGCGGATCTGGCGCGGCACCTGATCGAACGCGGACACTCGCGGATCGGCCTCGTCCATGCGATGCTGGACGGAACCGCATCAGGCCTGCGGCGCAAGGGCCTGCTGCGCGGCCTGGCCTCAGGCGGCATCCCCCGCGACGCGATCGTCGAGGCCGGAGTGCCCCTGGCAAATCACCTCGAAGCAGGCTTTCAGGCCATGCAGGCGCTTCTGGCACGGGGCGAGCCGCCCACGGTCGTCGCATGCCTGACGGACACGCTGGCCTATGGCGCCCACCGCGCCTTGCGACAGGCGCGCGATGCACCGCAGGTCGCCTTCTACGGCTTCGACGACGCCTTCCTGAACGACTGGGTCGCGCCCTGGCTGAACTCGGTCGCGGCGCCTGTGGACCTTTACGGGCCCGCCGTCCTGGAGATGCTTGACCGTCTGGGGGACGACGCGTCCACCGATCTCACCCTGCACCTGCCCCACGACATCACGCTGCGCACCTGAGCGTTGCACGCCGGGCGTCTCCCGGGCGGCGCTGTCCAGAGCGCCCGACGAGACAGGCCAGAGTCGCCCAGCTCCTAGCCCTCTGCAAAAAATGACGCTCAAGACCTAATGAAGGCGCGAAGCGCAATGACGGGGGCTAGCCTTTCCGCCGCCGGACCGCTGACCCTTTCGCCACGCCTGCCTCTGCGCGCCTGAACGGCCCGCAGAGGCGATGGTGCTCTAGGCGGCCTCGGAGAGGGTGAACCCGATCCGGTCTCCGTGCCCGAGGCCATAGGCGAGCTGGATCATCATTTCGGTCATCGGCTCCAGGTAGCGGGCGTTCGACAGGCCACCTGCGCGCATGGCCACGAGCTTCATCTCCCGCGATAGCTCCACCACGCCGCTCACGGCCTCCGGGTCGTCTCCGGCGACGAAGACCGGGAGCGTACAGGTCTTGCCATCCGCATGGTCCTCAAGCACCGGAGCGAAGATCGTGTTGAGTGCCTTGACCACGTGTGTCCCTGGCAGGGCGCGAGCGATGACTTCCGCGCCGGAGGTCTCGTGACCGACCGAGAGGCTCATGAAATCCGGCGCGAGCGGGTTCGTGATGTCGATCACGGTCTTGCCCGTCAGGGCTCTTGCAACACCAGGGCGCGCCGCGACCGCCAGGGCCTGCTCGTATTTCAGGGCAAGCACAACGAAGTCTGCCTTGGCCAGCCCCTCTGAGGGATCATCCTTACTGCCGAAAGAAGCGACGTCGTGGCCGGCGCCCTTCAGGATGCGGGCCAAGGGCGCGCCCATCTTGCCCCTGCCCAGTATCGCGATCTGCATGTCCATACTCCTTGTTCGTGGATAGCATGGACGTACCGCTGGAACGCAGCGCATACTCGCCGCATGATGACAAAATCTGCGGTGATCCTGCCAAACCGGAAACTGATCGACCCCGACAGCGTCGATGCGGCCCTTTTCGTTCTCTCGGATCGGTACTCCAGGGTCGCCGGACCCTGGCACAGCCACCGACGGCTTCAGCTTCTCCACGTCAGCGAGGGCGCCCTCTCGGTGGAAACCGACGCGGCCCGCTACGTTATCCCGCCCCAGAGGGCGGTGTGGATCGCGCCCGGGATCAGGCACCGCATCCTGTCGCGCACGCCATTCTGGCTTACGACCTGCTACATCGACACGGATCGCTGGGACATGGCGCCGGTCTCCACCTCTGCTGTCTCGGTTGATCGTCTGTCCGACGCGCTGCTGATCGCGGTAAGCGCGTTCGGCGGGACGGGGCCGGACACTCCCGCCGAGGAGCGGATGGTCGAGGTCCTGAAAGACTGCCTTCTGGCGCTGCCGGCCTTCGACCTGGTGCTGCCTCTTCCCCGAAGCGAAAGGTTGCGCCGGATCACGGATCGAATGATGTCCGATCCGTCGCGCTCCGGGACGCTTTCAGCCCTTGCCGCCGACGCAGCCCTGAGCGAGCGGACGGCCGCGCGCCTTTTCAAGTCCGAGACCGGGCTTTCATTCGGCACCTGGCGGCTTCATCTGCGGATGCAGGCTGCCCTCGCTCATCTTGCGGCCGCACAAAGCGTGACCGAGACCGCCTATGCCGTCGGCTACAGCGACGTCTCGTCCTTCATAGAGGCGTTCAAGACGGTCTGCGGTCAGACGCCTTACAAGGCAATGAAGAGCCGCGCGGCAGACGCAGGTTGAACGGCAGGTTCGTCGCGCCTATCCGACATCCCCAGCACGCGCCTGCCGAGGATTTCCCAACGAGCCACCGTTCAACATGGCGTCGTGCCCACAGGGCAGGAACCTCAGGCCACACCGATTTACTGCAAGGCGCCGGCCCTTACCCCTTGCGATACCGGAAGACACCCGTCCCAGTCGCGATCAGCTCGCCGGTTTCGTCTCTCAGTTCGCCTTCCGCGAAATAGGTGCTGCGCCCGCCCCCGGTGCGGCGCCCCTCAGCGATCAGCAGCTCGCCCTTCGGCCGCGACAGGAACATCACGTTGAGCGACAGCGTCATGGCAAAGATCTGCCGCGCCGCATCGCCGGTATAGCAGCCCGCGTGCCCCATGCAGGTGTCCAGAAGGCTCGAATAGACGCCCCCATGCGGCACCCCGTGCCGGTTCATGATGTGCGGCGCGACGGGCAGCTCGAAGCGGGCATAGTCCTCGGACCAGTCCGTCATGCGCGAGCCGATATGCCGGCCAAAGGCCGTCGCTTCCTCGATCACCTTGCCGTCGTCACTCATTCGCCAGCCCCTTCGCCCTCACCTTCCCCGACGAGGTACACCCGCACGATCCACTGCGCCACCAGCGCCGGGCCATCCGCGCCCTCGATCTCGACCGTCACGTCCCAGTGCACGTCGATCCAGCCCTCGCCCGCCTCGACCTCGGCGACCAGGAACTCCGCCCGCAACCGCGACCCCACCGGCACCGGGGCCACAAACCGGATGTGATCGAAACCGTAGTTCACCCGCTGCGCCGTGTCCGGAAAGACCCCGGCAAGCGCGCTGTCCGACATGGGCGCCAGCAGCGACAGCGTCAGGAAGCCATGCGCGATGGCCCCGCCAAAATGCGTCGTCGCCGCCCGCTCGGGATCGAGGTGGATGAACTGCCAGTCCTCGGTGGTGTCGGCAAAGCCGCGCACGCGGTCGGCGCCCACCTCCACCCAGTCCGAGACCCGGCGATCCAGCGCGGCAAGCCTGTCAGCCAGCATCCGGTAACTCGTGATCGGCGAAACGCTTGCGCAGGGTCAGCTTCGACACCTTCCCCGTCGCCGTCATCGGCAGCTCCTCCACCACGACCATGTCATCGGGCAACTGCCATTTCGCCACGTGCTCCAGCATCATTTCGTGCACCTCCGCAAGAGTGGGCGGATCGCCCGCCTCACGCGGAACCACCACCAGCAGCGGCCGCTCCTCCCACTTCGGGTGGGCGACCGCGATCACCGCGCAGCTGGCCACCTTGGGGTGGGCCATGGCGATGTTTTCCAGATCGATCGAGCTGATCCACTCGCCCCCCGACTTGATGAGGTCCTTGGTCCGGTCCTGGATCTGCAGGAAGCCCTCGGGGTCGATGGTGGCGACATCGCCGGTCCCGAACCAGCCCTCGGCGTCGAAAGCTGCCTCCGTCGCCTCCTCGTTGCGGTAATAGCCCGAAATCACGGCATTCCCGCGCACGAAAAGCTCGCCCGCAGCCTTGCCGTCATGCGGCAGGCGCGCGCCGTCCTCGCCCAGGATCTTGAGATCCACGCCGAAGACCCGCCGTCCCTGCTTGGCCTTGCGGCCCAGCTTTTCCTCGTCCGGCAAGTCCTTCATCGACACCGGCAGCTGCGCATGCGTGCCCACCGGCGACATCTCGGTCATGCCCCAGGCGTGGCAGACATCCACCCCCTGCCCTTCGAAGAAATCGATCATGGATTTCGACGCCGCCGAGCCACCGATCACTAGCTGATCGAGCGCCTCCGGCGCGCGCCCGCGCTTTTCCATCTCGGCCCGAAGGCCCAGCCAGACCGTCGGCACGCCCCAGCTTGCCGTGACCTTCTCGCGCTCCATCAGGTCGAACAGCGACGCCCCGTCGAGCCCCGGCCCCGGCATGATGAGCGAGGCCCCCACCATGGGCGCGGCATAGGGCAGCCCCCAGGAATTGACGTGGAACATCGGCACCACCGGAAGGATGCGCGCACCCTCGCGCAGGCTCCGCGCGACGGAGATCGCGATGTAGAAGGCATGCAACACCGTGGAGCGATGGGAATAGAGCGCCCCCTTGGGATGCCCCGTGGTGCCAGAGGTGTAACAGAGCGAAGCCGCCGTATCCTCGGGCAGGTCCGGCCAGTCGTAGTCCCCCGGCTGATCCGCCAGAAGCTCCTCGTAGCAGAGCAGATCCAGCTTGCTGTCGGGCATGTGCGCCCGGTCGGTCATCACCACCAGGGTCAGCCCCTTGGGCAGGTGATCGGCCAGCGCCTCGGCCAGCGGCACGAAAGTGGTGTCGAGGAAGAGCACCCGGTCCTCCGCATGCCCCAGGATATAGAGCAACTGCTCCGCCGGCAGGCGCGGGTTGATCGTGTGACAGATCGCCCCCATGCCCGAGATCCCGTAGTAGAGCTCGAAATGCCGATAGCCGTTCCAGGCCAGCGTCGCCACCCGGTCGCCTTGCGAAATGCCGAGACCCGCCAGCGCATGGGCCAGCTGCCCGGCCCGCGCATAGGCCTCGTCATAACCGTAACGGTGCAGATCCCCCTCCGTGCGGACCGAGACCACGCCCGTCCCGGGATGCGCCTCCGCCGCGTAGCGCAGGATCTCGATGATCGATAGCGGACGGTGCATCATCATTCCGTGCATGGCCTCTCCTCCCTTGCCGCGCTCCGTTGTCGGGTCAGGTTGGCTGAGGTACGCCCGCGGCTGCAACCGCTTTCGGCGCAAACGACGCAGCGACAGCCCCCAAGAGAGGAGACGCCATGACCGAACAGATGACACGTATCGCCCTGGCCCGCCGCCCCAGCGGCATGCCCGTGCCCGAGGATTTCTCGCGCGAAACCGCCCCCCTGCCGCAGCCCGCCGAGGGCGAGGTGCTGGTGGCGACCGAGTATCTTTCGCTCGATCCCTACATGCGCGGCCGGATGGAGGACGTCAAAAGCTACGCCCCCTCCGTCGACATCGGCGGCACCATGACCGGCCAGGGCGTGGGCCGCGTGCTGACCTCGAAGGCCGATGGCTTTGCCGAGGGCGACCGCGTCACCGGCATGACCGGCTGGGCCAGCCACGCCGCGCTGCCCGCGGACGGGCTGCGCAAGCTCGACGATGACCTGCCCCCCACCTCGGCGCTCGGCGTGCTGGGTATGCCCGGCTTCACCGCCTGGACGGGGCTGAAAAAATACGGCCGACCCGAGGCCGGCCAGACCCTCGTGGTGGGCGCTGCCACCGGCCCGGTGGGCTCCATGGTGGGCCAGCTCGCCCGGCTTGCCGGGATGCGCACCGTGGCGGTTGCCGGCGGCGCCGAGAAATGTGCGTTGGCCCGCGAGACCTTCGGCTTCGACGCCGCCGTGGACCACCGCGCCCACGGGGATGCCGCGAGCCTGCGCGAGGCCATCGCCGAGGCCGCGCCCGACGGCGTCGACATCTACTGGGAAAACGTCGGCGGCAAGCTGCTCGAGGCCGTGATGCCGCTCATGAACACCCACGGGCGCATTCCTCTCTGCGGCACCATCGCCTGGTACGGCGGGGCCGAGGACGTGGCCGACCGCCTGCCCGGCTTTATGCGCAGCATGCTGGTCAAGCGCCTGCAACTGACCGGCCTGATCATCTTCGACCACTGGGATGCCTTCCCCGACTTCCTCGAAGAGGTCACGCCCAAGGTGAAGGCCGGCGAGATCGCCTTTCTCGAGGACATCGCCGAGGGCCTGGAGAATGCCCCCGAGACCTTCATCTCGATGCTCCAGGGCGGCAACCGCGGCAAGCAGATCGTGAAGATCTGACGTCAGCCCGCGGAAGAGGTTTCGCCGCGCTGACGCGCAGCGACCCGGCGGGGGGCTCTGCCCCCCGACCCCCCGGGATATTTTCACCAAGAAGAAGCAGCGGCGGCGCGCGATTGTCACGTCACGCGCCCAGAGACCCGCCATGACGCAGAACAGCGACCCGATACAGGTGGACGAAGCGCAGGCCCGGGGTCTGTTGGCCACCTGTGCCCCGGAGTGGGCGCAACTTGATCTGCGTGCGGTTCGCTCGACGGGGACCGACAACGCCATCTTCCGCCTTGGCGAAAGTTACGTCCTGAGAATCCCGCGCCGCGCAGAGGCGGTGGCCCTTCTGGAAAAGGAACTCGACTGGCTGCCGCGTCTGAACGCGCTGCCGCTTGGTATTCCGGTTCTGCACGCGCGCGGCCGGTCGGAGCGCGGCCACCCCTTCGGCGTCCTGGACTGGATCGCGGGCCAGTGCGCGACGCCGGATCAGATCGCGGATCCGCTTGAAGCGGCGCGCCAGTTGGCGGCATGCCTTGGGGCCTTGCAGAAGATCGAAACGCGCGGCGCCCCGGCCGCCGGCTCTCTCAACGGGCGGCGGGGCGTTCCGCTGGCCGACCTGCACGAGGTGACGTCTCAAGCGATCGACACCGTCGCGAACGAGATCGATGCGCCCCGCGCCCACGCACTTTGGGAAAACGCCTGCGCGGCGGCCCCTGCCCATGCCGCCCGCTGGGTGCATGGTGACCTCAAGGCAGACAACCTCATCGCGCAAGACGGGAAGCTGCGAGGCGTCATCGACTGGGGGCTCGCGGCGGTGGGAGATCCCGCCGCCGACTATGCCGCGGCTTGGAGCTGGGTCTCTCCCGAGGCCCGCACCGCCTTTCGCGAGCAGCTCGGCGCGCCCGAGACAGACTGGCTCAGGGCGCGCGGCTGGGCGCTCTACGGCGCAGTCATAGCGCTGAGCTATTACCGCGGCGGTCGGAATGAAGCGCTCTGCCGCCAGTCGAGGCTGACCCTCTCCCGGCTCGGGCTCCTGCGCTAGACGCCCCCTCTTCTTCTTGGCACAAATATCCCGGGGGAGCGGCCGCAGGCCGCGGGGGCAGAGCCCCCATGCGAATTTCCCGCAGGGAAATCCGCCCCGACCACGGACATTCCTAAGAAATGATGAGAGCGTCTCTGTAACCCATTGATTTTTCATAAGCGCCAGGATGTCCCCGCGCGGGACACCCCCGTGGACACCTACCCGCCCCGGCCGCTCCGAGCTTGCGCGTGCCCCCCGGGGGTGCGACCGTCCGCGCCATGACAGCCCCCGTGACCCTGCCGCTCTGGTTCTTCGTCCTGATCGTCCTCTTCGCGGCGGCCAGCTTTGCGACCAACTTCCTCTTCCCCTCGGTCCGCTGGTTCTTCCGCCGCCGGGCCGAGAAGCTGGTGGCCCGGATCAACCAGCGGCTCGAGCGCCCCATCGAACCCTTCAAGCTCGCCCGCCGCTACGACCTGATCCAGCGTCTCTGCTACGACCCCGAGGTCACCAAGGCCATCGTAGAACATGCCCGCACCGAAGGGGTGCGCGAGGACGTCGCCTTCGAACATGCCCGCCGCTACGCCCACGAGATCGTTCCCTCCTTCTCGGCCTTCACCTACTTCGGCTGGGGTGTGAAGGCGGCCCGCTGGCTCTCGACCACGCTCTACCGGGTCCGCTTGGGCCGTCACGACGACGCGGCGCTGGCGCGGATCGATCCCGAGGCGACACTGATCTTCGTGATAAACCACCGTTCCAACATGGACTACGTGCTGGTCACCTATCTCGCCGCCCAGCAGTCGGCGCTGAGCTACGCGGTGGGGGAATGGGCGCAGATCTGGCCCCTTTCGCGGCTGATCCGATCGATGGGGGCCTATTTCATCCGCCGCAAATCGCGCAATCCGCTCTACCGCAAGGTCCTGGCCCGCTACGTGCAGATGGCCACCGCAGGCGGAGCCACCCAAGCGGTGTTCCTCGAAGGCGGCTTGTCGCTCGACGGCCGACCGCAGCCGCCCAAGGTGGGTCTCTTGAAGTACATCACCGACGGCGCAGATCTGGCCGCGCGGGACGTGGTCTTCGTCCCTGTGGCCATCAACTACGACCGGGTCTTCGAGGACTCGGTCCTGGTCCGCGCCGGCGCCTCGGGCGGACGCCAGTTCAACGCGCGGATCACCCACGTCCTGAAGGCCTGTCTGCGGCAGGTCTGGCTATGGGTCACGCGCCGCTACCATCGCTTCGGCTATGCTGCGGTCAGCTTCGGCCAACCATTGTCCCTGCGCGAGTCCCCCGACCTCAACACCAGACCACAGGCGCTGGCGAAGACACTCATGGCCCGGATCGCAGCACAGGTTCCGATCCTTCCGGTCCCCCTCGTGGCGCATCTTCTCAGCGAGAACAGCCCCTGCACCCGAAGCGCGCTCGAGACGGCATTTTCGGCCACGCTGGAGCGGCTCGACCACGCCCACGTGCACCTGCCGCGCAACCGGACCGACTACGCCGTCGAGGTCGGCCTGCGCGGCCTGATCGAACGTGGCGTCGTCACCGCGGAGGGCGACACCTACGCGATCACCGAAGCCATGGCCCCGCTCGCCGACTTCTACGCCAACTCGATACGCCACCTCCTTTGAGCTTGCATGAGCGACTTTCTGCGCTTGCTCGGTTATAAAATTTCAATACCGACATATCGAATGTTGCAATATTTCGTGGCGAGAGATATTCCGGGGCCGTCGCCACTTGATTCTGCACTGCAGAGCCGAGAGGCGCCGGGAACCCAGGCTTGACTGAGAGGAGGCCGCCATGGCTCTGGACACGCAGCCCAGCATCGCCCAGTACGATGCGCCCAAGAAGGACCTCTACGAGATCGGTGAAATGCCGCCGCTCGGTTACGTGCCCAAGCAGATGTACGCCTGGGCGATCCGGCGGGAACGTCACGGCGAGCCCGACAAGAGCTTTCAGGTCGAGGTGGTCGATACCTGGGACGTGGACAGCAACGAGGTGCTTGTTCTCGTCATGGCGGCAGGCGTGAACTACAATGGTGTCTGGGCGGGGCTCGGCCAGCCGATCAGTCCCTTCGACGGCCACGGCGCGCCCTACCACATCGCAGGCTCCGACGCCTCGGGCATCGTCTGGAAGGTCGGCGCCGCGGTGCGCAACTGGAAGGTCGGGGACGAGGTTGTCATCCATTGCAACCAGGACGACGGCAACGACGAGGAATGCAACGGCGGCGATCCGATGATGTCGCCCACCCAGCGGATTTGGGGATACGAGACACCGGATGGGTCCTTCTCGCAATTCACCAAGGTTCAGGCCCAGCAGCTGATGCCACGACCGAAGCACCTGACCTGGGAGGAGAGCGCCTGCTACACGCTGACGCTTGCCACCGCCTACCGGATGCTTTTCGGCCACGCGCCCCACGAGCTCAAGCCGGGGCAGAACGTGCTGGTCTGGGGCGCCTCGGGCGGCCTTGGCTCCTACGCGATCCAGCTTGCCAACACCGCCGGCGCGAACGCGATCGGCGTGATCAGCGAGGAGGACAAACGTGATTTCGTCATGTCCATGGGCGCCAAGGGGGTCATCAACCGCAAGGACTTCAACTGCTGGGGCCAGCTGCCCACGGTGAACACGCCCGAATACAACGACTGGCTCAAGGAAGCGCGCAAGTTCGGCAAGGCGATCTGGGAAATCACCGGAAAGGGCGTGAGCGTCGACATGGTCTTCGAGCACCCCGGAGAAGCAACGTTCCCGGTCTCCACCCTGGTCTGCAAGAAGGGCGGCATGGTGGTGATTTGTGCAGGGACGACCGGCTTCAACTGCACCTTCGACGTGCGCTACATGTGGATGCACCAGAAACGCCTGCAGGGCAGCCACTTTGCCCACCTTAAACAGGCGGCCTCGGCGAACAGGCTGATGATCGAGCGGCGTCTCGACCCCTGCATGTCCGAGGTCTTTCCATGGGCGGAAATCCCCGACGCACACATGAAAATGCTGCGCAACGAGCACAAGCCCGGAAACATGGCCGTCCTTGTTCAGTCGCCGAAGACCGGGTTGAAGACCTTTGAGGACGCTCTGGAAGCTCGCAGCTAGGCCTGGGACGCGTTAACGGACAAAAACAGAACACTGGAACCGGCCCGATGGGCCGGTTTTCTTTGCATTTTTGCGATCTGCGAGAATTCAACGACTTATAAACGAATTCCCCCCTATTTCTGGGGAGTGAAAATTCGTGAATATTAACGCGGCTCGGGCCCTGCTAGAGTTGTTTTAATAGTTCATTAACTACCTATCAGCGAGGCTGTCATGAGACATGACTGGATTATGGATGTACTGACCGACCTGAGAAGCTACGCGCGTACGAACGGGTTGCAGGCGCTGGCCGAGCAGCTGGACGATGCCCGTCTCCTCGTGCAGGTCGAGCTTGCATCCCAGGGCGAGGATGGCCGCGTTGGGATATGTGGAACAGGGGACGGGCCGGGACGCGCTGTTCGGGCGGTTGGAGACCGCTGAGACCCCGGAGGAACTGCAGCACCTCATCGAGTTACTCAGAGACCACTACGGTGTGGACCACGTTGTTTACCACTGGGTAAACAGCAACGGCGAC
>CAYNKL010000014.1:0-47751 GCA_964397775.1 uncultured Rhodobacterales bacterium
CCCTGCCTCCCGAAGACAGTGCTCTACCAGGCTGAGCTACACTCCGACCGTGGCGCGTGCATTAGACCAAGCCGCCCCCTTTGACAAGGGCTCATTCGGCCGGCTGACGCGACCTCCGCATGGTCGGCATCAGGTTGCGAACGCGGGGCGCCGTGCCCGTCTCGAACCGGGTCCGGGACCGCAGAACCGGACGCTTGGATTTCGAGTCCGGGTTGCCTTCGCGCAGGACGATGTACACCCCCGATGCGATGATGATCAGCGCGCCGACGGCGGTCCAGAGATCCGGGAACTCGTCGAAGAACAGCGCGCCATAGACGCTGGCCCAGAGGATCTGTGAGTACTGCATCGGCGCCACGATCACCGCCTCGCCCGCCTTGTAGGCCGCGATGATCAGCGTCTGGCCCGCGTAGACCATGACCGCCATCACGACGAACCCGCCCATGTGCTCGATCGGCATGGGTTTGTAGACGAAGGGCAGGATCGCCCCCATGACGACGAAGTTGGCCAGCATCGGGTAAAGCATCAGCACCACGCTGCGTTCGTCCTGCCCGATCTTGCGCACGATGATGGCTGCAAGCGCCCCGAAGAAGGCCGCGATCAGCGCCGTCAGGTGCCCCAGCCCCAGCTCGACCGATCCAGGCCGCAGCACCACGAGCACGCCGATCAGGCCCACCACCACCGCTGCGCCACGGCGCAGACGAATGGTTTCGCCCAGGATCGGGACCGAGAGAATCGTGATGATCAGCGGCGAGGCGAACACGATCGCGTAGACCTGCGCCAGCGGCAGATGCGAAAAGGCATAGAAGGCCGAGGCACCGGTGATGACCGCGGAAATCGTACGCAGCGCCGTCCACCACGGGTGGATCGGGCGCAGGTGTCCGGGCTGGCGCTCGCGGATCAGCAGCAGCGTCACCAGCGGAAAGCCGAAGAGCACGCTGAAGAAGACCAGCTGGAAGGCGGAATAGCTGCTGCCCAGCGTTTTCACGATCACGTCGTGCGTGGCCAGGATACCAAAGGCGATAAGCGCGAGAAGCGCGCCTCGGACGTTTGCGGACATGTAGGGACGCCTGTTCTGTGTTCGGATCACGCTAGAACATGCCCCGGCGGGATCAAGTGTTCCGCCGGGGGGAATGATTCAAATCGGACCCGGATCAGGCGAGAGGCCGCTCAAACAGGCGTCTGGCTCAGAGGCTGGCCTCGAGCGCCGCGACGATGGCATCGCCCATTTCCGCAGTGGTGACGGGCTGCACGCCCTCCTCACCCAGCAGATCGGCGGTGCGCAGGCCGTCGGCCAGAACCTTTTCCACCGCCTGCTCGAGGCGGGTCGCCTCGTCGCCCTTGTCGAAGCTGTAGCGCAGCGCCATGGCGAAGCTCAGGATGCAGGCGATGGGGTTCGCCTTGCCCTGCCCCGCGATATCCGGCGCGGAACCGTGCACCGGCTCGTACAGCGCCTTGGGGCGGCCGTTGGCCATGGGCGCGCCGAGCGAGGCGGAGGGCAGCATGCCGAGCGAGCCGGTCAGCATCGCGGCGGCATCGGACAGCAGGTCGCCGAACAGGTTGTCGGTCACGATGACGTCGAACTGCTTGGGCCAGCGGCACAGCTGCATGGCGCCCGCGTCGGCGTACATGTGGCTCAGCTCGACCTCGGGATAGTCCTTGGCCACCTCGGTCACGACCTCGCGCCACAGCACGCCCGATTCCATGACGTTGGCCTTTTCCATCGAACAGAGCTTTTTGCCGCGCTTCATGGCCAGCTCAAAGGCGTTGCGCGCGACGCGGTCGATCTCGGATTCGGTGTAGCGCTGGGTGTTGATGCCCACGCGTTCGTTGCCTTCCTCGATGATGCCGCGAGGCTCACCGAAGTAGATGCCGGAGGTCAGCTCGCGCACGATCATGATATCGAGCCCGGCCACCACATCCTTCTTCAGCGAGGAGAAGTCCGCCAGCGCGTCGAAGCACTGCGCCGGGCGCAGGTTGGCGAAAAGGTCCATCTCCTTGCGCAGGCGCAGCAAGCCGCGTTCCGGCTTCACGCTGAAGTCGAGCGCGTCGTATTTCGGGCCACCCACGGCACCCAGCAGGACGGCGTCGACCTCCTGCGCCTTGGCCATGGTCTCGTCCGTCAGGGGCGTGCCGTGCGCGTCGTAGGCCGAGCCGCCGACAAGGTCCTCGCTCACGTCGAAAGGCATGTCGCGCTTGGCGCCGAACCAGTCGATGACTTTGCGCACCTCGCCCATGACTTCGGGGCCGATGCCGTCGCCGGGCAGGATGAGAAGCGAGGGGTTGGTCATGTGGGTCACGTCCCTTTTCTTGCGGTTGATCTCGCCTAGCCCGGGGGCCACGCAGCGTCAAGAAAGCCGGATCTGCGGGTGCAGCGGGCGTATCGCGGCGACCTCAGGAAAACGTGTAGGAACGGGCGAGCGGCAGCGTGGGTTCTGGCCTGCAAACCGAACAGGTACAGGCGAAAGGAAACCGCATGCTCACCCCCCGCCAACCCGTCCCCGCGCTCAACCTCTCCACCCTCGACGGCAACGGCTTCGACCTGCGCCGCGACATGGGCGAAAACGGCGCGCTGGTCGTCTTCTACCGCGGCCTGCACTGCCCGCTCTGCCAGAAACAGCTGCAGGAGATCGAGGATCACGCCGACCGCGCGGCCGAACTTGGCCTGTCGGTCGTGCTGGTCAGCGGCGACGGCATGAGCCGCGCCAAGGAAATGGCCGGCGCCACCGGCGTGCAGAAGACGAAGGTGGGCTACGACCTCACCATGACCGAGGCGCGCGACTGGGGCCTCTGGATCTCGACCGCGCGCGAAGGCTCGGACGAGCCGCAGCTCTTCAACGAGCCCGGCATCTTCCACGTCCTGCCCGACGGCACGCTCTATTCCGCCTGGGTGCAGTCGCATCCCTTCGCGCGCCCGGCCTTCGGCGACATCCTCGGGATGGTGAAGTTCCGCCTCGACAACGCCTATCCGGCCCGCGGCGAATACACCGGCCCGCTTGCCGAACACGACGGCGGCGTGATGATCGAGGCACAGGACGGCCCCGCCGCCGAGGCCTACGGCACCTGAGCCGCGATGCCTTCGGCGAGGGCATCCCACACATGCCTGAGGCGCGGCGTGTGCCTCAGGCTTTCATGCGCGGCCAGCCAGACCGGCAGGGTCGGCAGCGGGAAATCGGGCACCAGCCGTTCCAGCGAAGGATCGCGATCGGCCACCGCGCACATGGCAAACCCGACGCCGCAACCCGCCCGAAGCAGCTGATGATAGGTGTTCTGGTCGTCGCAGCGCGTCGCGAACCAGTCGCGCTCGGCCGGGATGCCGGTATCGCGCATCCCCTTCAGCATCAGGTCCGACCGGTCATAGCCGATCAGGTCGTGAGACCAAAGCTCTTCCGACGTCCGGGGCCGCCCCCGCCGGTCAAGGTACTCCGGCGCCGCGTAGACCCCGAGGGGCAGGTCCCCGAGGTGCCGCGTCACCACGTCGAGTTGCGTGGGACGGTACATCCGCACGGCGATGTCGGCCTCGCGGTACAGCAGGTTTTCGCTCCGGTCGCTGGGCACAAGGTCGATGGTGATCGCGGGTTCGTCCCGCCTGATCCGCGCGATGATCGGCGGCAGCAGGTTGTGCGAGGCAAAGACGCTCGCCGTGATCCGCACCGGCCCCGCCAGCCGTTCGGTGCGCCCCGCCGCCGCAAGCGACAGCGCGCCCGCCGCCTCGGCCATGGCGCGGGCGTGCGGGTGCAGCGCGGCACCCGCCTCGGTCAGTTCCAGCCCACGCGGCCGCCGCAGGAACAGCGTGACGTCCAGCGCCTCTTCCATCCGCGCGATGTGGCGCCCCGCCGTGGGCTGCGACAGGCCCAGCTGCCGCGCGGCCTCGGAAAGCGATCCGCTCTCGGCCACGGCCAGAAAGGTCTGGACCAGCGTCCAGTCGAGGTTTGTCAGCGGCACGTCCATTCATTCATGAATACACGCCCTGCGAATTCCGGCAATTTCCAAACACCCACGCAGCTCACATCTTCGTCACCAGACATGGAGGCGACAATGAAAAACGATGTCCTGATCCTCGGGGGCACGGGCCGCTTCGGCCGCCAAGCGGCCGAGGCCTTCTGGAACGCCGGGTGGCGGGTGCGCCTGTTCGACCGGCACGCGGGCGATCTGATGAAGGCCGCGCGCGGCGCCGACGTGATCGTCAACGCCTGGAACCCGGCCTACCCCGACTGGGCGGCGCAGGTGCCCGGCCTGACCCGCTCGGTGATCGCGGCTGCCCGGTCCAGCGGTGCCCGCGTCATCCTGCCCGGCAACGTCTACGTTTTCGGCCCCGACTGCCCCGCGCCCTGGGGTGCGGACAGCCCGCACCGCGCGACCAACCCGCTGGGCCGCGTGCGGATCGAGATGGAGCAGGCCTACCACGATGCAGGCGTGCCCACGCTGATCCTGCGGGCGGGCGATTTCCTCGACACCGAGGCCAGCGGCAACTGGTTCGACCGCATGATGGCGCCCTCGCTGAAACGCGGCGTGCTGACCTATCCGGGGCGGACGGACATTCCCCACGCCTGGGCCTGGCTGCCCGACATGGCGCGCGCGGCCGAGCTGTTGGCCCGACGCGACGACCTGCCCGTCTTCGCCGATGTGCCCTTCCCCGGCTACAGCCTCTCGGGCGAGCAGATGGCGGCGCTTGCGGCCAAGGTGCTTGGCCGAGAGGTGGGGACCCGGCGCATGAGCTGGCTGCCGCTGCGCCTTGCGCGGCCGGCCTGGCCCATGGCCAAGAGCCTGCTGGAGATGCGCTACCTGTGGGAGACGCCGCACTGGCTCGACGACCGGGCCTTCCGGGCGCTTCTGCCGGATTTCGCGGTCACTGACCCGGAAGAGGCGATGCAGCGGGCGATCGCGCCAGTTCTGGCCCCGACCCCACAGCAAGATCGGCCCAGACCAGCGCGTGCGGCCCCGCCGTCGGAACGGCATCCATAAGCCCCGCCGCCACCACCGACAGCATCGCGTCGGGCAGCACGTAGCTCACCCGCATGGGGCCGGTGCTGTCCCAGGTGACGGTCGGGCTGCCCGGCAGGGGATCCTGCAGGCGCGGATGCGCAAGGATCGCCTGCACCCCCTCGCGCCGGCCGTCGCCGCGGTCGGGATCGGCGTTGAGATCGCCCAGCAGGATCACCGGCACCTCGGGCGCAGGTGCCGCCAGAAGACGCCCGTCGAGCCAATGCGCCCAGAGCATGACCTCGTCATGGTTGCGGCGGCCGTTGCGATCCTCGGGCCCGTCGAAAACCGGCGGCGTCGCCGCCAGTGTCATCAGGATCACCGGCCCGTCGGGCGCCTCGGCCCGCAGCGCCCAGTGGGCGCTCGTGGAAAGCCGCTGGATATCGAAGCCGGGGTCCTCCTCGGTCATCAGGCTGTCGGGCACATTGCGCCAGAGCTGGTCGGTGAGGTCGAGCTCGAGCGCCAGCGGCAGCCGCGACAGCACTGCCATCCCGCCCTGCCCCGAAAAGGCGCCATAGCCCTGCGCATCGCGCGGTCCGCCAAGCCGTCCGTTCCCGTCGAGATCAAGCCCCGTGGGCATGCCCGTGTTGGGCCGCTCTGCGAATATGTAGGGGTAGTCGAGCCCCCCTGCCCCGAGCAGGTCGCGCAGCGTACCGAGCGCCACGAGGTCGTAGTCGTAGTCGAAATCCGTCAGAAGCAGAACGTCCGGCGCGGCATCGAGTATGGGCCCGAGCGCATCCGCGAGATCCCCGCGCTGCATGTCGCGCAGCAGCAGGCCGGGCCCCTTGCGGCTGAACTCGCCCGCCCAGGTCGCCACGCGCAGGGTGTCGGCGAGGACCGGCGGAGCGAGTAGAAGCAGGAGCAGCGCAAGCAGACCTAGACGGTCTGCATGTCGGCTTCCTCTGCCTCGGCATAGGCCCTGCGCCGCTTCTCGGCGATGAGATCCGCGATGCGGGCCAGCGCCACGCCGCGCATGATGAGGCCCGTTGGAACGAATGCCCATATGCAGACCGTCCAGATGAGAGGTTGCGGCTCGGCGAGATCGGGACCGAAGCCCATCGCCACCGCTGCCTCGAGGATTGGCGGGATCAGGAATGGCAGCGCCACACCTAATGCGAGGTTAAAATGACTGTCTCGCTTCAGCCGCCGGATCACATCTCCCCCGGTCGTGGGATCAAAAAGCGGCAGATTCACCCAAAAGTTGAAAGACCCCTGCCGGACGGGCCAGTTCAGAATCCTCACCACCAGCACGAAGACGACGAGGAAAACCAGCGAGACCAGGATGGCCATCCCCGCGTGCGTCATCAGCCGGAAGTGATCGACAAGATCCGTCCCCTGCGGCTGCGCGAAGGCCAGGAGCCGCACCGGAGAGAAGGGGAAATCAAGCGTCACGCCAAGGTTCAGGCCGACCAGACGGCATACGTCGGAAAAGCCGGTCGGGCGCTGCTCGCCGTGGGTCATCACCACCAGCAGGAGCATGGTCAGGAAGGGCCCCGCGAAGCGTATCCTGTTGAAAGGCGGGGCGTTTCTGAAGTCGAGCAGGGAGGGGTAGTCGCTGTTGTACTCGAAGAAGACGAGCAGGCCCGCGAAGACCGAAAAGAGCACCGCGATCTCGACCGTGTCGGCATCGCTGGGCAGAACGAGGGCGGGCACGGCCACAAGTGTGGCCACGAGTAAGCCCCTGATGGCTGCCGCGAAGACGCGCCTGATCAACTTTCTGCCCCTTCGCTCGCACGTGGGCCTTTTGCCAGCTGGGCCCCCATCGCTCTGATTGTCATCTGTCGGGCATGACGAGACGCCTCAATACCGCCCAATCTCTGCCCGTGAAAGATGCACTTGACAACTGAGCCGTGTAAATGTCGTTCGAATCCTGGGCGAATTGAAGGAATATTTGCTGCAGGAATGCATCAATTCGCCGGCCCAGTTGTGTCATGCGCGTGTTAGGCCCAACATACAGAGGTAAAAACGAAAAACCCGCACCACATATAGGGCACGGGTCTTAATGTTAAGTTTCCATTTGTGGCAAAAGCGCCGAAAACTCAATCCCTCAGATTGTGACGGATCGCCATGGTTCCGCGGGGTTTGCGCCCTTCCGAGGGCTCAGACCCAGGGTCGGGACTGCGCCAGAGTGGATTCGAAGGAATCGATTTCAGCGGCCTTCTGCAGGGTGAGCCCGATGTCGTCGAGCCCGTTCAGCAGGCAGTGCTTCTTGAAGCTGTCGATCTCGAAGGTGATCACCTGCCCGTCCGAGGTGGTGATCTCCTGCTTTTCGAGGTCGATCGTCATGCGGGCGTTCTGACCCTTCTCGGCGTCCTTCATCAGCAGGTCGACCTGCTCCTGGGGCAGCGGGATCGGCAGGATGCCGTTCTTGAAGCAGTTGTTGTAGAAGATGTCGGCAAAGCTGGGCGCGATCACGCAGCGGATGCCGAAATCCTTGATCGCCCAAGGCGCATGCTCGCGCGAGGAACCGCAGCCGAAGTTGTCGCCCGCCACCAGGATTTCGGCCTCGCGGTAGGCGGGCTTGTTCAGCACGAAATCCGGGTTCTCGTTGCCGTCGTCGTCAAAGCGCATCTCGTCGAAGAGGTTCTTGCCGAGCCCCTCGCGCTTGATCGTCTTGAGGAACTGCTTGGGGATGATCATGTCGGTGTCGACGTTGATGATGGGCAGCGGCGCGGCGATCCCGGTGAGCTTGTCGAACTTGTCCATCTCAGAAATTCTCCATGGTGTACATCACCTGGCCGTTCTCGGTCACCGTTCCCTTCACGAGCACGATGTCGTCGATGCGCTCGACCTCGTAGGTTCCGCCCGCGAAGTTGCCGCTTGTCGTGCAGGTGCCGCCGAAGGCGACCATGCCGTTGTCGGTCGCGCTCTCGGCATAGTCCGACACGCCGCGTGTCGAGCAGCCCGCGGAAAGGTAGAGCCGCACCTGCTCGGCGGTAAAGCCCGCCGGGTTGTAGCTGCCGCTCAGGACACCGTTGGTCTGCCGGAAGGTGAAGAAATCGGGATCCTGCGTGCCGGTGCCGCCTTCGCAGGCAGCCAACAGCAGGGCAATCGTCGCCGCGACGGCGGCACGCGGAAGGGTCGGTTTCATTGCTGTCATTCCTCGTGTTTGGAGGGTACCGGCGCGCATCAGCCGCACTCCCCGCCGAAGCGGACGAGCCCGTCGCCGGTGGGCGCCTCGCCGTAAGAGACCAACCGCCCCGAGGGGCAGTTGACGCCAGCGTAGCGCTGGATGTCCTGCGCGGTCCAGCTTGCGGGGTTGTAGACGCCGCGCAGCTCGCGGCCGTCGGATTCGACGACGAAAAGGTCCTCGGCTGGTCCAGCCGTGGACGCCCCCGCAGCGGCGGGCTGCGACGCGGCGCCCGGACCGGGCTCCATCGTCTCGCAACCGGCCAGCAGCAGACCTGCCGCGGCCAGAAGCCCCGGCAGGATCACGCTCCGGGCTGTCATGCCGGCTCTCCTTCGCCCATGAGCTCGCGCACGTCGGTCAGATGGCCGGTCACCGCCGCCGCCGCCGCCATGGCGGGCGACATCAGGTGCGTACGTCCGCCACGGCCCTGCCGGCCCTCGAAGTTGCGGTTCGAGGTGGCCGCGCAGCGTTCGCCCGGCGACAGCTGGTCGGGATTCATGGCGAGGCACATGGAACAGCCCGCCATCCGCCATTCGAAGCCCGCCTCGGTGAAGATCTCGGCAAGACCCTCTTCCTCGGCCTGCGCGCGCACGAGTCCCGAGCCCGGCACCACCATGGCCCGCAGGCCGTCGGCGATCTTCTTGCCCTTCACGATCTCGGCCGCGGCCCGCAGATCCTCGATCCGGCCATTGGTGCAGGAGCCGATGAAGACCGTGTCGATCTTGATGTCCGACAGCTTCTGACCGGCCTCGAGCCCCATGTACTTGAGCGCGCGGCGCGCGGCATCGACCTTGCCGCCCGAGAAGCTCTCGGGATCCGGCACCACGTCGGTGATCGGCAGGACGTCCTCGGGCGAGGTGCCCCAGGTGACGACGGGCGCGATGTCCTCGCCACGGATGGTCACGACCTTGTCCCAGTGCGCGTCCTCGTCCGAGAAGAGCGTCTTCCACCAGGCAAGCGCCGCTTCCCACTGGGCGCCTTTCGGCGCGTGGGGGCGGCCCTTGACGTATTCGAAGGTGGTCTCGTCCGGCGCGATCAGGCCGGCACGGGCGCCGCCCTCGATCGCCATGTTACAGACGGTCATGCGGCCTTCCATGGACAGCGAACGGATCGCCTCGCCGCAGTACTCGATCACGTGGCCGGTGCCGCCGGCGGTGCCGGTGGCGCCGATGACGGACAGGGTGATGTCCTTGGCGGTCACGCCCGGCGCCAGCTGGCCGGTGATCTCGACCTTCATGTTCTTGGACTTGGACTGGATCAGCGTCTGCGTGGCCAGCACGTGCTCGACCTCCGAGGTGCCGATGCCGTGCGCAAGCGCGCCGAAGGCGCCGTGGGTCGCGGTGTGGCTGTCACCGCAGACGATGGTCATGCCCGGCAGGGTCCAGCCGTTCTCGGGGCCGATGATGTGCACGATGCCCTGGCGGATGTCCGAGACGGGATAGTAGTTGATCCCGAAGTCCTTGGCATTGGTGTCCAGCGCCTCGACCTGGATGCGGCTTTCGGGATTCTCGATCCCGTTCACGCGGTCGGGCGTGGTCGGCACGTTATGGTCCGGCACGGCGATGGTCATCTCCGGCTTGCGGACCTTGCGACCGGCCATGCGCAGACCTTCGAAGGCCTGCGGGCTGGTCACCTCGTGGACGAGGTGCCGGTCGATGTAGAGCAGCGAGGTGCCGTCCTCGTCTTCATGGACGAGGTGGGCGTCCCAGATCTTGTCGTAAAGCGTCTTGGGGGACATAGCGGGAAGCTCCCGGTTTCTGTGGCGATGGCTTGGAAACGAGCGGTATCGGCGCACGTGAGCGTATCACGCGCGGTCCACGGCCTCATAGCCGGGCGAGCACCGTGTGCGTCGCGCCGTGGAAGCGTTCGCGCAGCCGGGCGCGGTCGCCGATATTCATGAGCAGAGTCATGCCTGCGACATACAGAGTGCGGCGCCTCCGATCAAGGGCAGGCCTGAGACGCAAGGTCACAGCGTCACGGGGCGGGCTTGTTTGAACCAATCGCCTCCCCATCTGGTTATCCTGTCGCAATCACCCGAGGAAGGTCCCATGCCCACCGCGCTCAACATGCTGAACCTGGCCCTGATGGCCGTGCTGGTTGCAGCGACGCTGTCGGTGCACATGGGCGGCCCCTCCCTGACCGCAGTGCAGGGCTTCCCGCTTCCCTGACAGGACGCGCCCGGCCCGTGACGGCACGTCGCCGTGCCCCGCGGGATGACATCCCTCCCCACCGGCCGCATAGTTCCGGCACTTCGAGGGGGAGGAGATCCACATGCAGGACGACATCGTGATTCTTGGCGGCGCCCGCACCGCCATCGGCACCTTTGGCGGCAGCCTTGCGGGCACACCGCCGATCGAACTGGCCACCGCCGCAACCAAGGCGGCGCTCGAACGCTCCGGTGTCGAGGGTGGCCAAATAGGCCACGTGGTTTTCGGCCACGTTATCAACACCGAACCGCGCGACATGTACCTCAGCCGCGTTGCCGCCATGCAGGCGGGCATTCCCGAAACCACCCCTGCGATGAACGTGAACCGCCTCTGCGGCTCGGGCGCCCAGGCCATCGTGTCCGGCGTGCAGTCGCTGATGCTGGATGACGCCGACTTTGCCCTTGTCGGCGGGGCCGAGACCATGTCCCGCTCCCCTTTCATCATCCCCGACCAGCGCTGGGGCGCCAAGATGGGCGACGTGAAGACGCTCGACATGATGCTCGGCGCGCTGAACTGCCCCTTCGGCACCGGCCACATGGGCGTCACCGCGGAAAACGTCGCGCAGGAACATGACATCAGCCGCGCGGACCAGGACGCCTTTGCGCTGGAAAGCCAGCGCCGCGCCACCGCCGCCATCGAACAGGGTCTCTTTGCAGACCAGATCACCCCCGTCGAGGTGACCCGCAAGCGCGAGGTGGTGGAGTTCAAAACGGACGAGCACCCCAAGGCGACCTCGGCCGAGGCGCTCGCCGGGCTGCGCCCCGCCTTCCAGAAGGACGGGACCGTCACTGCCGGGAACGCCAGCGGCATCAACGACGGCGCCGCCGCGCTGGTCATGGCCCGCGCCGGGGCCGCCGAAAAGGCGGGGCTCAAGCCGCGCGCCCGCGTGCTGGGCTACGCCCACGCTGGTGTCCGCCCCGAGGTCATGGGCGTGGGTCCGATCCCGGCGGTGCAGTCGCTGCTGGAACGCACCGGGCTCGCCATCTCGGACTTCGACCTGATCGAATCGAACGAGGCCTTTGCCGCGCAGGCCATTGCCGTGAACCGGGCGCTGGGGATCGACACGGACAAGGTGAATCCAAACGGCGGCGCCATCGCGCTGGGCCACCCGGTGGGTGCCACCGGTGCCATCCCCACCGGGAAGGCGCTTTACGAGCTGGAACGCACCGGCGCCCGCCGCGCCCTGGCCACCCAGTGCATCGGCGGCGGCCAGGGCATCGCGCTCGCCATCGAGCGGCTCTAGGCCCTACAGGCTGCGGCTCTTCTCGACCGCGGCATCCAGCGCCTCGGCCATCTGATCCGGGATGGGCGAGGCGCGCAGCACCCGCAGGCCTGCCGCCGTGGTCCCATCGTAGTCGATCATCTGCTGCACGTGGTCCGTGGGGGTCTTGTCCCCCTCGGCCATCATCTCGCCCGCCGCGCGGAAAAGCTGCCGCACCGCGCGGTCGGCCATGCGCGGGTCGATCCCCCGCGCCTCGGCATAGCCCACCATGACCTCAGCGAAATAGGCAGCGAAGCCCGGCACCGGGCCGGTCAGCGCGGTGAAGAGATCGAGCTGCGCCTCGTCCTTCAGCTCGTCGGTCTTGCCCAGCGCCTCGAAGATCCGGGTGATCGTGGTCTTGTCGCGCAGCGCCACGCCCGACCCAGCCACCCAGGGTGCATAGGCCAGCCGCTTGACCGCCGCCGGACTGCACATGGCCCGCACCACGCGCGGGCCACCGGCAATCGCCTCGAGCCGGTCCAGCGTCACCCCCGCCATGACCGAGATCACCAGCCGGTCGGGCGCGTCCAGCCGCAGCGCGTCGGCCTCTGCCGGCGGCACCGACAGCAGGATCACGTCGCAGGCGCCCGCCAACACCGACAGGTCGCGCGTGGCGTTCACGTCGAGCGGCAGCCCACCCCGGCTGCCCCGCCGGCTGCAGATCCAGAGATCGTCGGGTGCCACGATTCCGCTGGCCAGAAGGCCCCGCGCCATCGCGCCCCCGAGCATGCCGTTGCCGCCGAGAATACCGATCGTGAAGCTGTCGCGTGCCATGGGCTCTCCTTTCGCCGTCACGCCCCAGCCTGCGCGCAGGCGTCGGGATTGGCAATCGGGGCTATTTCAGAGTAAAAAACTCAGAAATCCACTTGCGCCCCTCGGGTCGCCCGGCAAAAGTCGCGGCGCAAGACTAAGCCCCCGGAGGACACCGCCATGCACAAGGCACACGCAGCGCTGGAAATGGAAACGGCGAGGGCCTTTACCGCCTTCCGGCAGGTGGCCGATCTATGGGAGATGCCCGCCCGGGACGAGGGCGGTGCCCTGCACATCACCCTGCCCACCGGCACCGTCACGGTCCTGCCGGGCACCGGGGCGGGCACGGCGCTGCGGGTCGAATGCTCCGATGCCAGCGCCCTGCAGGGCCTGCGCGACACGCTGGACGAGATCATGTCCCACCACGGCGTCGCCCGCCGCTGGGAAGGCACGGGCGCAGGCCAGCGTCCCGCCAACCTCGCGCTCGGCACCGTGGTCTCGGTCACCCGGGTCTCGCCCTCCTTCACCCGCGTCGTGGTCGAGGGCCCCGAGCTTGCCCGCCTCGCAGACGGCGGCTTGCACTTCCGCATCCTCTTCGGCCCCGAAGGCGCCGACTGGCCCGCGCTCGACGAGGGCGGCGTGACCCGCTGGCCCGGCGGCGCGGGAGCCTGGCACCGGCCCGTCTACACCGTCCGCGAGATCGAGACCGAGGGCGCGGCCGCGCGGCTGTCCTTCGACGTCTTCCGACACGACGGCGGGCGCACCACCGCATGGACCGACCGCGTGCAACCTGGCGAGCAAGTCGCCCTCACCGGCCCCGGCGGCCACGGCATCCCCGAGCCCACGGGCTGGATCGGCCTTGTCGGTGACGAAACCGCCGTCCCTGCCATCGCCCGTATCCTTGCCGCCTTGCCCGAGGAGACGCGCGGCGAGGCGATCCTCTTTGTCCCCGAGAGCGGCGACATGGCGGACCTGCCCCGGCCCTCGGGTGTCTCGCTGCGCTGGATCGGCCGTGACGAAGGCGTCACGCCACTTCAGGCGATGCAGTCGGTCGCGATCCCCGAGAGCGACCGCCATGTCCTTTTCGCCGGAGAGAAATCCGAGGCGCTCGCCGCGCGGGCCTGGCTGCAGGAGCAGGGTCTGACGCGCGGCGAATTCCTGGCCGCGACCTACTGGATCCGCGACTGAGCGGGCGCCCCGCAAAGCGGCATCACCCGCGCCAGCCGCAGCATCTCTTCCAGCAGCGGGCCAGTGTCGTTGCCCTCGCAGAGGATCATCGCGTGGCCCGCCGCCTCTTCGGGCCGCCCCCGCGCCATCGAGCGGCAGGCGTTCAGCAGCAGCCGTTCGTGCGCGCAGAGCGTGGCCGCGCAATGCGGACAGTCGGGGTTCGAGAACTGGAAGGTGCTGCGCCGCGCGCAGCGCATCTTCTGAATGACGTGAAAGACCGCGTGCACAAGCTCGGGTGCCGCATCCCGGCCCAGCCAGCTTTCCGCCCCCAGCATCGCGCGCGTCCAGCCCTCGGTCTGGGGATCGGCGAAGGACTGGAAGAAATACCGCGCCACGGTCAGCACGAAGAACTCCTCGCGGTCCAGACCGCCGATGCCGGCCTGCCACCCCGCCTTGTGCCGGCAGCCCTGGCTTTCCTGCCTGTCGTGACGCGCCATCGTTCCGCTCCCTGTCGGGGCCCACCGGGGCCGTTGAAGATACCTGAATGCAGGTCGGCTGGCCCGTGGTGACGGCTGGCAGATTATTTCTGACAAAAACGATAAGTTATCGCAACCCTGCTTGTGCCCTCTCGCGCAAAGAACGGCCAAGCCCCCGTATGTTAACGCAATTCGATCCGCACGCGGCCCGATCGCCCCGCCGCGTCGATCACCGACAGCGTCGTGAAGCCCGGCCCCGCGACGGGGGCCAGGAACTCCGGCACGTGGCGTCCGGTCTCGGCCACCGCGCCGTCGACCAGCAGCGTGTAGGGCGGCGTGCCCCCGCGCAGCTTGACAGGCACCACGCCTGAGGCCTCGAGCCGCGCGCCCTCGGGCGGAAAGGTCAGGTCCAGCCCCGGGTCATCCGCCTGCGGGCCGAAGCGCTGCAGCGCCCGCGGCAGATGCGCGTTGTCTACCATCAGCGTCTCGGGCGGAGGGGCTGGCAGCGGCGCCGGACCAGCACGCGCCCGCTCCAATGCCCGGAACAGCGCGGGCGCCGCGAGATCCCCGCCAAAGGCGCCGGGCACGGGCGTGCCGTCCGCGCGCCCGATCCAGACACCCGCCACGTGACGCCCGTCCCAGCCCAGCGCCCAGGCATCGCGGTGCCCGTAGGAAGTGCCGGTCTTCCAGGCCACCCGCCCCGGTGCCCCCGCGCTGGGCGGCGGTGGGATTTGCGACAGCACATGCCCCACCTGCCAGGCCGAGGCGCGTGACAGGATCCGCACCGGCTGCCCCTCGGCCGCGTCCGCCCGCCAGCGCAACGGCAGGGCAACCCCGCCCCGCGCCTGCGCCGCGTAAAGCTGCACCATCTCCTCGAGCGTCAGACCCACGCCGCCCAGCGCCAGCGCGAGCCCCGGCCGGCCGCCCGCCAGCTCCGGCGCCAGCCCCGTGCGCTCCAGCGCCGCCATGAGTTGCGCCGGGCCCAGCGCCTCGGTCAGCCGCACCACGGGGATGTTCAGCGACAGTTGCAGCGCGCGTGCCGCGCTCACCTCGCCCCGGAACATCCCGTCGAAATTCTGCGGCACATAGCGCCCGAAACGCACTGGCGCGTCGAGGATCAGCGTCTCCGGATGCGCCAGCCCCCGGTCGAAGGCGAGCCCGTAGACCAGCGGCTTCAGCGTCGAGCCCGGCGACCGCTTCGCCTGCGTCATGTCCACGAAACCGCGCGAGGGCGTGTCGGTGTAGTCGGGCGCGCCCACCGAGGCGAGCACTTCGCCGCTTTCCACATCGGCCAGCACAAGCGCCATGGAGAGCCGCGGATCGCGCCCGGCCATTTGGTGGCGCACCAGATCCTCCATCGCGCGCTGCAGGTCCGCGTCCAGCGTCAGCCTGTGCACCCCAGGCCCCGCGGCCACCGCCCGGTCGGCCATATGCGGCGCAAGGAAGGGCATCTCGTGCCGCGCCGCGGGCACCGGATCGCCGGCCAGCACGCGCGACGCCTCGGGGGCGATCACCCCCAGATCGCCCATCCGCGCCAGCACCCGGTCGCGTGCCGCCTTCGCCGCCTCCGGATGCCGGTCGGGACGGCGTGCCTCCGGCGACTGCGGCAGCGCCACCAGCAGCGCCGCCTCGGCTGCCGTCAGCCGCGTGGGTTCTTTCCCCAGCCAGGCAAGGCTCGCCGCGCGCACGCCCTCGACGTTCCCGCCGTAGGGCGCCAGCGACAGGTAGAGGTCGAGGATCTCTCCCTTGCTCAGCCGCCGCTCCAGCGCGAGCGCCACCCGCACCTGCCGCAGCTTGCCGGACCACGATCCCGTGCCGCTGTCCTCCAGAAGCCGCGCCACCTGCATGGTCAGGGTCGAGGCGCCCGACACCACGCCCCCGTGCCGCAGCGCCTGCCACGCGGCGCGCGCCACGGCGCGCGTATCCACCCCGTGGTGATCGAAGAAGCGCCCGTCCTCCCAGGCCAATAGCATGTCGAAAAACAGCGGATCGACGGCGTCGCGGCTGACCGCCATGCGCCATGTGCCATCGCCCACCGGGTAGGCCCGCAGCAGGCGCCCCTCGCGATCCCGCACCTCGGGCGAGACCGCCTGCACCAGCACCGGCAGCTCCGTCGCCGCCACCCACCGGGCGCCCGCATCACGCGCGAAGGCCCCGGCCCAGAGCACGACCACCAGCCCCAGCAAGACCCGGGGCAGGCGCCTGTCAGCCATCGGTGACATCCCAGAGGCCAGGGTAGGTCTCGACGAAGCCGTCCGGGCCCACGACAAGCTGCGTCTCGAACCCGCTCGAGGCTGTGTAATGCACCAGCCCGCCACGTTCGCGCCGGTACGCCTGGTCCAACGGTTCCAGCACGCCGCCGGGCAGGCGGAACCAGGCTGCGCGCACCTCGAGCCGGCCCACCTCGGGCAGGCGCCGCAGCGGCATGAGGTTCGTCGCGGGCGTGAAGCTCAGATCCACGTCCTCGGCGCCCTCGACCTGCGGCTGCGGGGCATCGTTCAGCCGCCAACCACCCTCGTTCACGATCCGCCAGCCCACGGTCGCGTCCCCATAGGTGCCGGAAATGTCGGCCGAGCGCGTCAGCCAGTCCTCGTCCAGCCGCACCACGTAATCCAGCGCGGCAAAGCCCGCATCGTCGCGGAACCGCGCGTGGCCCACCAGCATCCAGCCTTCGCCCACGCGCGCCAGCCGGCACTTGTCCTCGCCGTCGCGGTCCAGCGCCCGCCAATGCACCGTCGCTACCGTTTCGCCCGTCATTCCGTCACCATCACGTTGCCCGATCCCGTCATCGCCCGGTACTCCGGGCGGTACATGTCCTCCACCAGCGCCGCGGGATGGTGGAACCGTCCCGGCGACACCGCCCGCACCACGTAGGCCAGCCGCAGCGCATCGGTGCTGCCCCAGTCCAACGCGGCAAGGAAGCGATCCGTGCGGAACTCCGCCGTCAGCGGCTCGGCGGTCTCGAGCCATTCCATCCCGCGGATGTCACCCGAGCGCAGCAGGCTCGGGTTGTCGATCTCGAACCCCGCAGGCAGCGGGTCGTCGACGATTAGCCGCGCGCGCACCTCCTCGGCCGGCCGCACGGTCAGCACCGTCACCAGCCGGTCGCCCCGCGCCACGCGCGAAGGGTCCGCGGGCTCACCCTCCGGCGTGTAGTACGCCCGCTCCAGCGCGTAACCGTAGCCGCCGGGCTCGGTCTGCCCCTCGGGCACGCCCAGCGTGGTCAGCGTCAGCGCCACCTCGCGGCCCGAGGTGTTGGTGATCTGCATGGGCTCCAGTGCGTCGCCGTCGATCCGGCGCAGGAAGGGCCCCGCCACCGGCGTGCCGTCGACGGAAATGCCCGAGATTCCGGGATCGGCGACCATGGCCCGCGCCGCCAGCAGCGACCAGGCCTGCTCCTGCGTCGAGAGCGGCCTGTCCGAGACGGCCAGCCGTTCGACAAGCGCCGTGCGGTCCACCGCCGTGCTGCCCGCCTCGACCGCCAGCGACAGGACCCCTGCCGCATCGCGCAGCTCCGATCCGTAGTCGGCGCGAAAGACCCTCTCGCCCCCGCCACCCAGCCGCGCCGCGGCCTGTGCAAACAGCCGGTCGGCCCGCGCCTGATCGCCGTAGCTCGCCAGCGCCGCGCCAAGCTGTGCCAGCGCCAACGGCGTGCCGAAGGCCCCCGCCTTTTCGTCGGCGTAGTAGCGCAGGTCCCCCATCGCCGCCCGCCCCTCGCGGGCCAGCACCATGAGCGCATAGGCGATATCCTCGCCGCCCTGATCGAAGTCGGCGGCATAGGCGATGCGGTTGGCAAGGTTGTCGAGCGCCGATTGCAGCGCCCGATCCGGCACCACGTGCCCGGCTGCCGCCGCCCGCGTCAGGAAATCGCTCACATAGGCATCGAGCCAGCCATCGCCCGAGTCCGCCCGCCAAAGCCCGAAAGCCCCGTTCGCCGCCTGCCGTGTCAGGATCTGCGTGATCGCATCGTCGATACGTCCGTCGATGCCCTGCGTGCCGCCGATTCCCAGCGGCCCCGCGACCGAGGCGAGCGACAGGAGCGGCAGCGCCTGGCTCGTCAGCTGTTCGGTGCAGCCGTAGGGATAGCGTTCCAATGAGGAAAGCAGTCCCGGCACGTCGAAGCGCGCCAGCGGCCCGGCCGAGACCAGCACCTCCGACGATCCCGCGCGGTAGCCCGTCAGCACCGCGTCATCGAGCAAGAAGCTCTGCCCCGGTGCCAGCGACAGCCGCCGCGTGGTGCCTCGCGCCGGATCATTCGCCCGCACGCCCAGCGTCAGCCGCTTGGTCAGCACCGCGCCGCCGGGCGTGGTCAGGGCCACCTCGATCGCGTAATCGCCCGGCACCGTCCCCGTGACCGGCACCGACAGCACCGTGCGTCCGCCCTCGGCGATCTCCACGCTGTCGGCGACGGCGCCCAGGTCCAGCCCCGGCGCCGAGACCTCAAGCGCCATGGTCCCGCCGGGCCCCTTGGCGTGGGTCAGTTCCAGCCCCAGCAGCGCCTCGTCCCCGGGCGCCAGAAAGCGCGGCAGGTTCGCCGCCACGACCACCGGGTCGCGCACCAGAACCTCGGTGTCTGCCGATCCCACGCCGCGCGCGCTCCAGGCAACCGCCATCAGCCGCACGGTCCCGTTGAAATCGGGCATGTCGAAGCTGACCCGCGCCATGCCGTCCGCCCCGACGGTCACCGGGCCCGTGAACTGCGCCACCAGCTCCTCGGTCGGCGGCGGGCTCTGCATCCGCATCCCCGCGGCGGCATCCCCGCCCGACCGGATCTGACCCATGGCGCCGTTCAGCCCGTCGATCAGCCGGCCATAGACATCGCGAATCTCGACCCCCAGTCGACGCTGGCCGAAGTAGTAGCCGCCCGGGTCCGGCGCCTCGAAGCCCGTTAGGTTCAGGATACCCACGTCCACCGCTGCGACGGTGACATAGGCTGCGTCGCCCTCGGTCAGCCCGTCGATGCGCACTGCCGCCTCGAAAGCCCCGCGCGGCGCGACTTCCTCCGGCGCCTCCAGCGCCACGTCCAACTGGGCCTCACCGGGATCGACCGAGGCATGGGCCAGCCCAAGACTGCGCGCCGGGTTGTGCCCGGCCTGCGCATCCATGGGCCGGATCACCTGCGCGGTCACATAGACGCCGGCGCCCCAGTCGTCGGTCACCGGCAGCTCGAGCGTCGTCTCGCCCTCCGGCACCTCCACCGCCTGCATCGAGACCACCCGGTCGGCCATGACCGTCACCAGCGCCTGCCCCGCGTAGCGCGGGACCATGCGCAGGACTGCCGTGTCGCCCGGGCGATAGGCCTCGCGATCGAGCGACATCTCAAGCATGTCGGGGCTGTCAGGGGCCGAGGCCGTGGCGTACCAGCCCGCATCAAATCCCACCGAGCTCGCCAGATAGGCGCCGTCCGCCCGTGTCACGACCAGTTCGTATTGCCCCCAGTCGACCGGGGCCGCGATGCCCACCGGATCCTCGCCCAGCGTCGCGCTGCCCCGCGCCACCGTCTCGCGCGTGGTGACCGGTTCCCAGTTCCAGTCGCCGTAAAGCTCGTACCACTGGTAGCGCGTGGTGATCCGGTTGATTGTCCACTCGATCTCCATGTCGACGGGCGCAAGATCCGGCCCGAAGGCCTGCAGATCAAACCGCGCCTCGCCACCCTCGGGCAGGGTGCCGTCAAAGCCCGGGCGGATGCCGATCACCGGCCCTGGGGCCAGCACCGGACGCGAGATCTGGCGTTCCACCGGGCGCCCCGAGCCTTCGGTGATCCGCACCGCAACCTCGGCCTCCATGGGCCGCCCGGTGTCCTCTGCCTCGGGCAACGGCAGGCGCAGCGATGCCGCGCCGCTTCCGTCGGTGAAGATCTCGCCGATGGGCGCAGTGCGCACCGAAACCTCGGCATCGTGCCGCCCGAAACGCCAGCCCGGCAGGTCCTCCAGCCGGTCGCGCGCGGCGAGCCTCACGCTGCCTTCCACCGGGAGCCCGGCACCGGGCGCGCCGAACAGATAGCGCGCGTCGATGGCCAGCTGCGGCGGCGCCAGCGGCGAAATCGCCCCTTCTGGAAGCGTCAGATCGAAGTCGATCCGCTCGGGCACGAAATCTTCGACCAGCAGGCTTTGCGATTGCAGCGCCTCGGCCTCGGGGTCGGCATAGACATCCAGCCGCCAGGTCCCGCGTGGCGCGCTTTCGGCCACGGGCAGGTCAAAGACATGCCCGCCCGCCACGCCGCCCTCCGAGACCTCGCGCGCGTATTCCACCCCATCGGGCCGGGTGAGCACCGCCGTCAGCGGAACGTCCTCGACCGCCGCGGCCTGCGCATCCCGCGCCAGCACCGTGGCATGGATCACCTCGCCCGCACGGTAAGCGCCCCGGTCCGTCGCGACGAAGACATCAATTGGCCCCGCAGGCGCCCGCCCCGCGACACCTCGATCCGAGAGGTCAAAGGCCGGGTCGGACAGCGACAGGAAGGCGATGTCCTCCTCCCCGTCCCGCGCGATCACAAGGGCCGGCGCCGCCCCGCCCCTGCCGCGCATCAGGCCCGCCGGGAAGGTGGCAACGCCCGCGGCATCCGTCTCGGCCACGCCCAGCGCCCGGTTCGCCGCCGACAGCAGCGTGACCTCCAGCCCAGCGCGCGGCGCCGCATCGCCAAGGCCCCGCGCCACGACGGTCAGACCCTCGGTTCCCTGCAGGGTCGTCAGCCCGATGTCCGACAGCACGAACCACTGCGTCGCCGGTTCGCTCTCCACCGCCTCCGGCAGCTGCGCCGTCAGCGCGTAGATTCCGGCGGGCATGTCGCCGATGAGCTCACCCACGGGCAGGCGCGTCACCATGTCGGCGTTCAGCTCCTGCTGAAGATCCGCCTCGCCGCGCCAGACCTCTTCGGCCACCTGCTCGCCGAACTGCTCCAGCTCCCATTCCGACATGCGGCGGGCAAAGAAATCCTCCTGCATGGCGCGCAGCAGGTTGCGGTCCGACACGCGGCGCAGGACCAGCTCGGCCTGACCCGCGTTCACGCTTTCGAGCGGCAGCCCCGCCTCGGGGCTGCGCGGCAACACGTAGGCCCGCCCGGGAAAGCCCAGCTCGGGCGCCCGGTCGCGGACATAGGCGGTGATCTCCACGTCGCGCGACAGCACCTCGCCGCTGGCCGCCGGAAGCCCCGAACGGAAGGTCAGCGTGTAGCGCGCGCCGTGCTCCAGCCCGCTCACGCAAAGCCGCTGGTCCTCGGCCCGCACCGCGAGCCGCGCATCGGGCAGCCGCACGTAGGGGGCATAGTCCACGCCCGCAGGCGCCAGATCCTCGGAGAACACCGCGCAGATCCGCGGCGACGCGCTGTCGGCCTCCACCTGATTGTCGGTGATGCGGAACCCGTACTGCGCCACCGCCTCGTCGAGCGCCGCGGCGATGTCGTCACGCGCGCCCAGCGACGCCGCCAGCCGCAGCGCATCCACCGTGTCGCGCCCGCGCCCTTCTACCTCGAGCGCATCAGCCAGCTGCAAAAGCGCCGCCTGCTGCTGCGGGGCGCCCTCACTGCGCAGGTAGGCATTTACGGCGCCAAGAAAGGCCCGGTCGCGCAGGGTGAACCGCTCGCTCCCCGTCGCGCTCTCCGCCAGCGCCGCCGACAGTTCGCTGTATTGCAGCCAGTGCGCTGCTCTGTCGCTCTGCGCCGTGGCCGCGCCCGTCCAGTGCACCGCATCGCGCAGGTTGCCCGACTGCCGGGCGTCCTGGGCGGCGTCCAGAAGCGCCGGCACATCCCACCTGCCGCCCGCGTGGCGTGCGCCCAGCGCGGCGGCCTCGTCCCGCGCGCGGTCCAGATCGTCCGGCGTCAGGAAATCCAGCTCGGCCGACCGTGTCGCGGCGCGCTCCAAGGCCCCCGGCGCGGCATCGACCACCACGGCCGACACCGCCCCCTGGAAAGGCTTGCGCTCGGACACGCCGGTCTTGGGGAAACAGACGGCCTTGGCGGTGTTGAAGGTAAAGGCTCCGCAGGCAGGATCGCTCAGGCAGACCCTTTCGCAGGCCTCCTGCGTGGTGTCGAAGAGCGGCTGAAGGTCCGCGCCGTAGAAATCCACGTCACGCGACACGACGCTGCGCCGCTCCGGGATGGCCTCCTGCGCGGCGACCTGCACGGTGGTGACAGCGCCCAGCAAGAGGGCGGCAAGCAAGGGGCGCATCACGAAGACTCCGGCTGAAAATTTGGGCAAGCGTGCCACGCGGCCAAGGCACAGACAAGCGCAGGAAAGTTAAGCCGTTGTTCATTCAGGCAGGGGCAATCTCCGCCGGAACGCGGAGGAAAGGCATGGATCTGGCCAACCGGCTGGCCGAGGAACGTCGCAGGCGGCTGGCCGCCGAACGCCTGCTCGAACTCAAGCAGGCGGAGCTTTTCGCTGCCAACCGCAAGCTCGGCAAACACGCCCTTCAGCTCTCGCAGGAGGTCACCGAACGCCGGGCCGAAGTGGCGCAGGTCCGCGACCAGAACCAGCGCATCACCTCGCAGCTCGGACAGGCCACCGAGCGGATCGAATTTGTCGAGGGACAGCTCTGGGCCGCGCTCGACGCCATGCGCGACGGGTTCGCCATGTTCGACGCGGCAGGTCAGCTCGAACTCGCCAACAGCGCCTTCATGTCGCTCTTCGACGGGCTCGACAGCGTGCGCCCCGGCACCAGCCACGACCACCTGATCGAAATGATGATCGAGGAAGGCATCGTCGATCTGCAGGGCGAAGACGCGCGGGACTGGGCGGACCGGATGCGCACCCGCTGGGACCAATCCCCCATACCGCCCGAAACACTGCGCCTCTGGAACGGCGGCTTCGTCAAACTGCAGGATCGTCGCCGCCCCGACGGCGGTATCGTCAGCCTCGCGGTCGAGATCACCGAACTCATGCGCATGTGGTCCGCGGTCGAGGAACTGCCCGACGGCTTTGTCCTCTACGACACCGAGGACAGGCTGCTCATGTGCAACCAGCCCTACCTCGATTTCTACGACGACTCGGCCCCTGCCATCCGCCCCGGCGCCAGTTTCGAGGATATCCTGCGCTACGGGCTCGACCACGGCCAGTACGCCGAGGCCATCGGCCGCGAGGAAGAGTGGCTCGAGGAACGGCTCGAAAACCACCGCCGTGCCGACCAGGAGCTCGAACAGCAGCTCGCCGACGGCCGATGGCTGCGTATCTACGAGCGCGAAACCCGCGACGGCGGGCGGGTCGGCCTGCGCATCGACATCACCCAGATCAAGCAGGATCAGGAACGCCTGCGCGACGCCATCCACCGGGCCGAGGCCGCAAGCCGCGCAAAGTCCGCCTTCCTCGCCAACATGAGCCACGAGATCCGCACGCCGATGAACGGCGTGGTGGGCATGGCCGACCTGCTGATGGAATCCCCGCTGGACGAGGAACAGCGCCTCTACGTCGACACCATCCGCGCCTCGGGCGAGGCGCTGCTCGTGATCATCAACGACATCCTCGACTACTCCAAGATCGAGGCCGACAAGCTGACGCTCCACCCCGAGCCCTTCGATCTCGAACGCTCGATCCACGACGTTGTGATGCTTTTGCAGCCCGCCGCCCGCGACAAGGGCCTGTCGATGCTGGTGGACTACGACATGTTCCTGCCCACCCGCTTCGTCGGCGATGCCGGCCGGCTGCGCCAGATCCTGACCAACCTCGTGGGCAACGCGGTCAAGTTCACCCAGTCCGGGCATGTCCTCGTCCGCGTCACCGGCGTCACCGGTGCCGAGGACGCGCCCACCGGGGAAACCGCGCTGCACATCGCGGTCGAGGACACCGGCATCGGCATCTCCGCCGACAAGCTCGAGACCATCTTCGACGAGTTCAGCCAGGTCGAGTCGGAGCGCAATCGCAGCTTCGACGGCACCGGCCTCGGCCTCGCCATCACCCGGCGGCTGGTCGGTCTCATGGGGGGCGAGGTCTGGGCCGACTCCGAGCCGGGTGCGGGAAGCTGCTTCGGCCTGCGCATCCTCCTGCCCGCCGACGAGGTGCCCACCCCCGCGCTCCCCGCGCTGCCGGAAGGATTCCGCCGGGTGCTGGTGGCCGAACCCGACGGCGGCAACCGCGCCATCCTGCACAAGCAGCTAGACCTGATCGGTCTCGATCCCCGTTTCTGTCCCGACGGCGCCGCCGTGCTCGCCGATCTCGATCCGCCGCCAGACCTGGTGCTGCTCGACGCCACGCTGCCCGACATGACCGGCGCCGATCTGGTGCGCGAGCTGCGCCGCCACGGCATCACCGCGCCCGCCCTGCTCATGAGCGACAGCGCGGCGGCCCTCTCGGCCCACCTGCCCGGCAGCGTGCAGGGCGTGCTGCAGAAACCCATCGCGCGCCGCGCGCTTTTCGCCGCGCTCGAGGAGGCTGGCGGCATGCGCCCCCTCGCGCAGGTCCACGCGACGCCGCCCCCCGCGCTGCCCGCGCCACGGCAGGCGCCTGCTCGAACCCGGCCCGAAATCCTGCTGGCCGAAGACAACCGCACCAACCAGCTTGTCTTCCGCAAGATGATCGCCGGGCTCGACGTCGACCTGCGCCTCGCCTCCAACGGGCTCGAGGCGGTCGAGGCCTACCGCAGCCACCATCCCGACGCGGTCTTCATGGACATCTCCATGCCCGGCATGGATGGCAAGCAGGCCACCCGCGAAATACGTCTGATCGAGGAGGAAGAGGGCGCCCCGCGCGTGCCGGTGATCGCCGTCACCGCCCACGCCATGTCCGAAGATCGCGCCGCGATCCTCGCCGCCGGGCTCGACGACTACCTCACCAAGCCCGTGCGCAAGGCGGAACTGGTCGAAAAGCTGCTCGCCCACCTGCCCGCCCTGCGCGAAAGCGCGGCGGGCTAGGGGTCACGCCGCGTCGCGCGCCTTCGCCTCGGCGCGCAGGAAAGCCGGCTTGCCCGGCTCCGACAGCGCCTCGGAATAGGCATAACCGCCCAGATCGAAGTCCTTGAGGCTCTCGGCATCGGTCAGCGGGTGCGTCACCACGAAACGCGCCATGGCACCACGCGCCTTCTTGGCGTGGAAGGACACCACCTTCGGCCCGCCCGGCTTGTCCTCTAGGAACTTCGGCGTCACCACGTCGAGCGTCAGCGCCGCGCGGTCCACCGCGCCGAAATACTCCTGGCTTGCGCAGTTCACCAGAACCCCGGCGCCGACCTCCTCGGCCTGCGCGTTCAGCGCCTTCGCGATCCGGTCGCCCCAGTAATCATAGAGGTTACGCCCGGAATCCGTCTTCAGCCGCGACCCCATCTCCAGCCGATAGGCCTGGATGCCATCAAGCGGCCGCAGCAGCCCGTAAAGCCCCGACAGGATCCGCAGGCGATCCTGCGCAAAATCCATCTCCTCGGGCTCCAGCGATCCCGCCTCGAGCCCCTGGTAAGTGTCCCCGGCAAAGGCGAGCGCCGCAGGGCGCAGGTCCTCGGGGCCGGGCTCATCGGTGAAGGCGCGAAAACGGTCGCGGTTCAGCGTGGCCAGATCCTCGCTGATCGACATGAGCTTGCGCAGCTCCTCGACGCTCAGCTCCCGCGCGACACCGGCCAGATGCTGCGCATCCGCCTCGAAGGCGGGCGTGGTCATCCCGACCTTCCGCTCGGTCCAGTCCAGCTTCTTCGCGGGCGAAATCACAACCAGCATGTCCTGCCTCCATCTCGTGCAATCCCCGGCCACAAGCCCCCCCTGTCGGGGGCGAGGGCCGGGGATGGGGTTACCTAGTCCGCCCCCACCCGGAGGTCCAGCATGGGCCTGCCGCAGGAGCGCACCATCGAACGCCCGGAACACGGCCGCTGGGCGAGCGCCGGACGGCCCCCCCGATCGGCATGCTGCACATATCACAATCCCGCCGCCAACTGCGGCGGGATTGCCCTGCACCATAAGCTGCCCGTGTGAAGGCCCCCCGTACGCGCCAATCAGCCAGCACGTTTTCAGCAGTTCGAGATCACCTGGGCCAAGGCTGCCCTTGAACCGCGCAGTGGCGCCTCCATAACACCGTCCGTTCCCTCAACCATAATCCTCAAACGATTTCCCGCCTGCAGTGCCTGAATGACTGGCGCTGTGTAGGGAAGCTCTACTTCGAATTGATCTCGCTGATTCAGACGAAAAGGCAGCTGGAACCTTGTCTCGTCGACGAAGATAATGATGCTGCGTCTGTCTTCGCTCATTCCGACGACCCGCAAGAAACTCTGTCCTTGACCACAAAAATAATACAATCCCGTCTCAGGGTATTGCCCGTCAACGCCCGCATACCCGACTCCCGACTGCGTCCGGCCAGCGATCCACTGCTCGCGAGCATCGACGCTGCGTGCTGTGTTCTGCGCCACGCTTCCAGACCCGCCGCTCGTGTCGCAGACCCGGGCGACACATTGATGGTAAGCAGGATTGTCTGCCGGCCCGTATTCGCTCAGGCACGACCAGATGCACCTCTGAAGCTCCATCGACTCTTCTTGTGCATCGACTGGCTGCCATATGGCGGCAAACAAGATCAAAGCTGCGAAAATTCTCATCGCCCAATACCTTTCGATTGAAATAAAAAGCATGAGACAAGCGCAGCAATTCATAGTCAAGCGCCTTGGATTATCGTCAGCCTTTGAAAATTGTTCCTCTCTGAAGTCCGCCTTGGCTCCTCGGCGCTACTAAATTCGAGGAGTACGGGTCGGGACCAGAATTTTGAGCGCTGGAGCAAGGTCGCAAGTCGGGCCCCAAACCTCCTCCATCTGGTGAGAATGGTCGATTTAAGCGAGAGACTGGCCGAGGCCGCGTCTCAGTCCCGCCGCTCCAGCACTTGCAGAAACGCCGCCCCGAACCGCTCCGTGCGCCGGTCGCCCAGAAGCCGCTCCAGCGCCTCCTCGGACCCGGGCCGCGCCTGCGCCACCTTGGCGATCTGAGCGGCCGAGCAGGACAGCGGCTTTTCCGTCCCGTCGACACCGCGCACCAGCCCGGCCTGCGCAGCCATCAGCGCGTCGTAAAGTGTACCCTCGTCGCGCCCGGCCAGCTTGCGCCGCGTGGGGTGCATCTCCTCGGCCTCGCCCGCCAGCACCTGCAGGAACTTCGCCCCGTAGCTTTCCAGCTTCTTCGCGCCGACGCCGCCGATCCGGGCCATCTCGTCCAGCGTCCGGGGCCGCGTCTCGGCCATCTCGATCAGCGTGCGGTCGTTGAAGATCATGTAGGCCGGCAGCCGCGCCGCCTCGGCCAGCGCGCGCCGCTTGGCCTTGAGCGCCGACAGCGTCGGCGCGTCCTCGTCGGACACCAGCGCCTTGGCCGCCGGCCGCCGCTCGGTCCGCTGCACCACGTCGCGGCGCAAAGCCACGCTTTCCTCGCCGCGCAGCACCGGCAAGGCGCGGTCGGTCATTACCAGCGCGCCGTGGCGTTCCGCATCGGGCCGGATCAGGTCGCGCCCCATCATCTGCCGGAACACCGCCTGCCACTGCCCCTTGGACAGATCGCGACCCACGCCGAAGGTGGGCAGCTTGTCGTGCCCGCGCTGGCGCACCTTGTCGGTCTCGTTCCCCATGAGGACGTCGATCAGGTGCCCCGCGCCAAAGCTCTCCTCGGTCCGCAGCGCCGCCGAGAGCGCCTTACGCACCGGTTCGGTCCCGTCAAAGGTCTCGGGCGGCGTGTCGCAGAGATCGCAATTTCCGCAGGCCGGGGCCTCCTCGCCGAAATAGGCCAGCAGCTCTTTCCGGCGACAGCCCAGCGCCTCGGCCAGCCCCAGCAGCGCATTTAGCCGCCCGTGGTCGGCGGCGCGGCGCTCGGGCGGGGCCTGCCCCTCGTCGATCTGGGCGCGGCGCAGGCGGATGTCCTCGGGGCCGTAAAGCGTCAGCGTCTCGGCCGGCGCGCCGTCGCGCCCGGCGCGGCCGATCTCCTGGTAATAGGTCTCGATGCTTTTGGGCAGGTCGGCATGCGCCACCCAGCGGATGTCGGGCTTGTCCACGCCCATGCCGAAGGCCACCGTCGCCACGACGATCAGCCCCTCTTCTGTGGCAAAGCGTTCCTCGACGCGGCGGCGGTCGCCCGCCTCCATCCCGCCGTGATAGGAACAGGCCGAATGCCCCTCCTCGCGCAGCGCCTTGGCCAGCGTCTCGGTCTTGGCGCGGGTGCCGCAGTAGACAATGCCGCTCTGGCCCTTGCGGGCGGCGGCGAAGGACAGGATCTGCCGACGCGGCCCATCCTTGGGGGTGAAGGCCAGGTGGATGTTCGGCCGGTCGAAGCCGCGCAGGAAGGTCTGCGGCACCTCGCCACCGAAGAGCCGCGCGACGATCTCTTCCTGCGTCTCGGGATCGGCGGTGGCGGTGAACGCCGCCAACGGCACCCCAAGGCTCTGGCGCAGCTCGCCGATGCGCAGGTAATCGGGCCGGAAATCGTGGCCCCACTGGCTGACGCAGTGGGCCTCGTCCACGGCGATCAGGCTCACCCCCGCCTGCGACAGCATCCGCTGCGCCGAGAAGGAGGCCAACCGTTCCGGCGCAAGATAAAGCAGCCGCAGCGAGCCGTCCTGAAGCGCCTCCATCACGGCCGCGGTCTCGTCCTCGGTATTGGCCGAGGTCAGCGCCCCCGCGGCCACGCCCGCCTCGCGCAGCCCCCGCACCTGGTCGCGCATCAGCGCGATCAGCGGCGAGATCACCACCGTGATGCCCTCGCGCATGAGCGCCGGAAGCTGGTAGCAGAGCGACTTGCCGCCGCCCGTGGGCATGATGGCCAGCACGTTGCGCCCCTCGGCCACGGCCTCCACGATTTCCCCCTGCCCGGGGCGGAAATCGTCGAATCCGAAGACATCGCGCAGCAGCGGGGCTGCGCCGGGGATATCACGGGGCATGAGGGGCCTGTCGATGGGAACTATATCTGCCTGCCCTGCCACAGTCTCACACCACAAATGGGAAAATCAAGGCGCCTTGGCGTCTCAGGCGACGCCGGTGCCCGCTTTCTCGGGGGCAAGTTCGGCATAGCCCGTGTTAAGATCGCGTATACGATGAAACACGACCGCCCCGGTCAGCCCCAGCACCACCTCGGCGGTGGTGCGCACGTCGCATCCCGCCAGCAGGTGCCCGCCGCGCATCGTGCCTTGCGCATCCGAGACCGCCATGTGCAGGTGCGGCCCGTCCGGCCCGAATGTCCCCGAAAGGCTCACGATCTCGAGCGGGCCTAGCACACTCGTGGCGCCGTCCTCGCCCGCCATGCGCAGCACGGCCGAGGTCAGGCTGCCGACGCATGCCACGACAAAGCCCGCCGTGGCACCCGTCCCGTCAAAAACCTTTTCCAACGCAAGACGCAGGTCGGCGCCGGGCTCCAGCCGCACGACAAGGTGCTCCGTCGCCGAACCGGCCCAGCGCAGCGCCATCAGTCGGTCGCGGCCGGCTCGGCCTCGTCCCCGGTGGCCTCCGCCTCGCCTTCGCCGCCCTCGGGTGCCTCCGGCGTCTCCGGCGTGGTCATCGACTCGCGGTCGGTCAGCGCGCCGTTGGTCCACTCGCCGGTCACTTCCTCGCCGCTGGCATAGCGCATGGTGCCCTGCCCCTCGCGCTTGCCGTCCACGAATTCACCCTCGTAGACATCGCCGTTGGCGTAATTGGCCACGCCCGCACCGCTCATCTCGCCGTCTTCCCAGGTGCCCCGGTAGCGAAAGCCGCTGGCCATGGCGATCTCGCCCTCGCCCTCGCGCTGGCCCTCGACAAAGCTGCCCACGTATTCCGACCCGTCGGGATAAGTCGCGCGGCCCTGCCCATGGCGCTGGCCGTCCTGCCATTCGCCCTCGTAGCGGTAGCCGTCGGGATAGGTCATGACGCCCTGCCCGTGGTTGCGCGCGTTGCGGAAGCCGCCCTCGTAGACCAGCCCGTTGGCATAGACCGCACGGCCCTGCCCCTCGATCACACCATCGACCCAGTCGCCCTCGTAGGTCGACCCGTCGGGATAGGTGATCTTGCCCTCGCCATTGGCGAGATCGCCGCTGAACTGGCCCTCGTAGACCGACCCGTCGGGATAGGTCACGGTGCCCTGCCCCTCGATCTGGCCGGCCTCCCACTGGCCCTCGTAGCGATAGCCGTCAGCGCCGATGAAGGTGCCCTGCCCTTCGCGGCGATCATCGACGAACTCGCCCTCGTAGACGTCGCCATTGGCATAGGTCACCTTGCCCTGCCCGTCGCGACGTCCCTGCGACAGCGCGCCCTCGTAGACATCGCCGTTGGGCTGCGTGAGCGTGCCGATCCCGTCGATCTGCCCGTCGTGCCAGGTGCCCTCGTAGACCAGCCCGTCGGGCATGGTCAGCGTGCCGCGGCCCTCGCGCTCGCCCTCCTGGACCTTGCCCTCGTAGACCGACCCGTCGGGATAGGTGATCGAGGCCTCGCCCTCCTTGGTGCCGTTCACCCACGTGCCGTCGTAGACATAGCCCGAGGGGTTCGTCATCACCCCCTGCCCGTGGTGCAGCGCGTTGCGGAAGCTGCCCTCGTAGCGCACCCCGTTGGCATAGACCGCGACGCCCTCGCCGGTGATCTTGCCATCGCGCCAGGTGCCCTCGTAGGTGCCGCCGTCGGCGAAGGTGATCTTGCCCATGCCCTCGGGTTTGCCCTGCGCGAACTGGCCCTCGTAGACCGACCCGTTGGGAAAGCGCGCCACGCCCTGGCCCTTGATCTCGCCCTCGTCCCAGTCGCCGGTGTACTCGTAGCCGTTGGGCAGCCGGTAGGTGCCCTCGCCGTGCTGCAGCCCGTTGCGGAACGTGCCCTCGTAGACCCCGCCGTCGTCGTATTCCTTGGTGACGACATCGCGATCCTGCGCCAGCGCCGCCTGCGACAGGAGCACCGCGAGGGCCGTGATGGTGAGTTTCCTGCGGATCATTCTGACGTTGTCCCCATCATCGTCGCTTCCCCGTGCAGCAACCTAGAGAAGCCCCCCCATCGGAGCAATCTCTTTTGCCCGCCCGCGCTTCCCCTCGCATCCCGATCTGCTATGTCGGCACCCGGACAGAAGAAGAAGGACGCGCCCATGGCCGACCGTTTCCGCCTGACGCTCGCGCAGCTCAACCCCACCGTGGGCGACCTCGAGGGCAACGCCGCGCTCGCGCTGGACGCCTGGCAGCAGGGCCGCGAGGCAGGCGCCGATCTCGTCGCGCTGCCGGAAATGTTCATCACCGGCTACAACGCCCAGGACCTGGTGATGAAGCCCGCCTTCCACCTCGACGCCATGGCCCGGATCGAGCAACTGGCAAAAGACTGCGCCGACGGCCCCGCGCTCGCCATCGGCGGGCCCTGGGTCGAGGGCACCGAGCTCTTCAACGCCTACCACATCTGCAGCGGCGGCCGCGTGGTCAGCCGCGTGCTCAAGCACCACCTGCCCAACTACGCCGTCTTCGACGAGGTGCGCATCTTCGACAGCGGCGCGCTCGGCGGGCCCTATGCCGTGGGCAACACCCGCATCGGCTCGCCGGTCTGCGAGGACGCCTGGTACGAGGACGTGGCCGAGACGCTGGCCGAAACCGGCGCCGAGTTCCTTCTGGTCCCCAACGGCTCGCCCTACCACCGCGGCAAGTACGAGACCCGCCTCAACAAGATGATCGCCCGCGTGGTCGAAACCGGCCTGCCGCTGATCTACCTCAACATGGTGGGCGGCCAGGACGACCAGGTCTTCGACGGCGGCAGCTTCGTGCTGAACCCGCACGGCCGCATCGCGGTGCAGCTGCCCGTTTTCGAAAGCTGCGTCGCCCATGTGGACCTCGAACGCACCGCAGAGGGCTGGCAGGCGGTCGAGGGCGACTTCGCCCAGCACCCCGAGACCCGCGAACAGGACTACCACGCCATGGTGCTGTCCCTGCGCGACTACCTGCGCAAGAGCGGCTTCAAAAAGGTGCTCCTGGGCCTCTCCGGCGGGGTGGATTCCGCCATCGTCGCCGCCATCGCGGTGGATGCCATCGGCGCCGACAATGTCCGCTGCGTGATGCTGCCCTCGGAATACACCTCCGAGCATTCGCTCGAGGATGCCAAGCAGGTGGCCGAAAACCTCGGCTGCCACTACGATTTCGTGCCCATCGCCGAGGGCCGCGACGCCATCACCAACACGCTCGCCCCCCTCTTCGCGGGCCGGGCCGAGGACCTGACCGAGGAAAACATCCAGTCCCGCCTGCGCGGGCTGCTGCTCATGGCCATGTCCAACAAGTTCGGCGAGATGCTGCTGACCACCGGCAACAAGTCCGAGGTCGCCGTGGGCTACGCCACAATCTACGGCGACATGGCCGGCGGCTACAATCCAATCAAGGATCTCTACAAGACCGACGTCTTCGAGACCTGCCGCTGGCGCAACGCGAATTCTCGCGACTGGATGATGGGCAAGCCAGGCGAGGTGCTGCCGCAGCGCGTCATCGACAAGCCGCCCAGCGCCGAGCTGCGCGCCGACCAGAAGGACAGCGACTCGCTGCCCGATTACCCGGTGCTCGACGCCATCCTGCGCATCCTCGTGGACGAGGACGGCAGCATCGGCGATTGCGTCGCCGCCGGCTACGACCGCGAAGACGCCCGCAAGGTGCAGGGCCTGCTCTACGTCAGCGAATACAAGCGCTTCCAGTCGGCGCCGGGCACGCGCCTGTCGCCCCGCGCCTTCTGGCTGGACCGCCGCTACCCCATCGTCAACCGCTGGCGCGACGGCTGAGCCAGCCCCGGCACGGCGCGCCCCACCCGCCCCCCGCACAACACATCCCCTCCCCCTGCCAGGGGGAGGGCTAGGGAGGGGGCATCCCGGCTCGCCCCATGCGCCAACACCCGGAACACCGCGCCTCCCTCTCCCCACGGGGGAGAGGGCCGGGGTGAGGGGGATCAGCCCCCGCCCCCTGTCGGGTGCCCGGGCCCAGCGAGCAAACCGGTCCCCGCAAGATAAGCGCCCCCTCCGAGCCCCAGATCCTACGGACCTCACACGGCCCAAATGCGGGACATTCCTAACAGCTGGTTAAACCGCCCCCTGTAACCCATTGATTCATATAAGGTGCCAGGATGTCCCGGCCCGGGACACCCCCGGGACAGCTACTCCCACCAAGGGTCGATCACCGCGATGTCCTCATCCGACCAGCCGAAATGGTGGGCGAATTCATGGACCGTCACATGGGCCACCAGGTCCGCCAGATCCACGTCCCCCCGGTCGCGCCATTCCGCCAGGATCGGCTCGCGGAACAGCCAGACGGTGTCCGGGAAAGGCGCCGGATCGGCAAAGCTCTTCTGGGTCATCGGCACCCCGTCGTAGAGCCCGGTCAGCTCCAGCCGGTCACCGATCCCCAGCTCTCGCAGGAACTCTTCCGGCGGCCAGTCCTCGACCCGGATGACCACCTCCCGCGCGCCCTTCCGGAAGGGCTCGGGAAACTCTTCGACCGCGGCCCGGGCGGCGGCGTGAAAGGCATCTGAATCGGTTTTCATGCCTCCCCGTAGACCCCGCCCGGCGACAAGCTGCAAGCTTCGCGCGGGCACGCACAGATCCCCTGCGTTTGCGGGTGATGGCAAGAGCTGTCGCCCAGACTACATTCAGGGCAGATCAATAAAGGAGGCACTCATGGCTGCACCGAAAATCGCGATCATCTTCTACTCCACCTACGGCACCAACCATGCCATCGCCCTTGAGGCGCAGCGCGCCGCCGAGGAAGCCGGCGCCGAAGTCCGCCTGCGCCGCATCGCCGAGACCGCCCCGAAAGAGGTCGTCGAGGGTCAGGACGCCTGGAAGGCACAGCTCGAGAAGATGTCCGACATCCCCGAGGTCAGCCACGACGACATGACCTGGGCCGACGGTTACTTCTTCTCCTCGCCCACCCGCTACGGCAGCGTCACCAGCCAGATGCGCGCCTTCATCGACACGCTCGGCCCCCTCTGGATGGAAGGCAAGCTGATCGACAAGACCGTGACCGCCGCCACCAGCGCCCAGAACCTGCACGGCGGCCAGGAAACCACGCTGATGGGTCTCCACACCACCTTCATGCACTGGGGCGCCATCAACGTCGCACCCGGCTACACCTCGCCGGTGCTCTTCGAATCCGGCGGCAACCCCTATGGCTATTCGGCCGTGGCCGGCCAGTTCGACGACAAGGGCAAGGCCGCTGTCGCCCACCAGGCCAAGCGTCTCGTGGAAGTGACCGGCAAGCTCAACGGCTAAGGTCGCTTTCGGCCTTCCCCGTCGCGAACGGACGCGCGCGGCGGGGACCCGGCCCTATGGAGTGGTGCTTTCGAATCTCCGAGGCGCCGCTCCATGATCCGCATCCACCACGTGCCGCAGGCCTTCTCCGAAGGCGAATGCGCGCGTCTGATCGCCCTTTCGGCCGAAACCGCTCCCTCCGACGCGGGGCTGGTTGGCCGCAAGCGCGATCACAACCTGCGGCGCGCGGACCTCGTCTGGCTCGATGATCTGCCCGAATGCGACTGGGTCATGCCCCGCATCGTCGATCTTGTCCTTCAGGCCAACCGCGAGGTCTACGGCTTCGATCTCGACGGTTTCGACGAAAGCGCCCAGATCGCCCGCTACGGTGCCGAGCGCGAGGGCCATTTCAGCTGGCATTCCGACATCGGCGACGGCCGCCTTGCCGCGCGGCGCAAGCTGACCATGGTGGTGCAGCTCTCCGAGGCCGAGGACTACGCCGGCGGCGCGCTGGAAATCATGCCCTCGGCCAATGTCGACACCGCGCCACGACAGCGGGGCACGGCGACGCTGTTCCCGAGCTTCCTGTTGCATCGTGTGACACCGGTGACCGAAGGCGCCCGCCACTCGCTCACCATATGGGCTCATGGCCCTGCATTCCGTTAAGGTCGGGCCCGAGCGGATAGCTGGCCAGAACTTCGTGCACCGCCCCGTCCTCGCGCAATGTGGAGGACACCAGCGCGAGCTCCGTGAGCGACACCGGTCCGATCTGCGCCGCGCTCAAGGTTGCCAGCGCTGACCCCGGCTCTGCCCCGCGCGGCAGGCGCGCGACGGTCACATGAGGCCGGAACCGCCGCCGCTCAAGCGTGATCCCGGCTCCTCTGACGCGCGATACGACGCGGTCGTAGAGGTCCCTCAGACCTGGACCGCCATCCACCTCAAGCCCAAGCGCCTGCCCGTGTTGCCCGCCAAAGAAGGCGGCTCCGGCCAGTTCGATCGAAATGGCCTCTTGGCGCAGGGTCAGAAGCTCTTCGTGCACGGCTTCGAGCGCGTGCTCCGGCTGATCGCCGAGAAAGGCCACGGTCAGGTGCAGATTTTCCTCGGGAACGGGACGACCTTTCGGCAGCCGCGCCTGAAGCTGCAGCAGCGGATCGATAGCCGCTTCGGGCATGGGCAGAGCGATGAAGGCGCGCATTCCGGGAATGCACCACGTATGCCGGTCACATCGCAAGCCCCGGGTACGTGTCAGCCCCGGTGGGCCCTACGGATCAGAGCTGCGTCAGGCTCGTCACGGCGAACAGCCGTTCCACATCCTCGCGGCGACAGAGCTGGGTTCCTTCCGTCATTACGGCAGAGCTGGCCGCCGCGGCGCCCAGCTTCAGCGCCTCGGGATAGCTTTCGCCACGCGACAGCCCCAGAACGAAACCGCCCACGAAGCTGTCGCCGGCGCCGATGGCACTCACCACGGTGTCGTTGGTTGCGCTGACCTTCCAGCGCCCCTCCGGCCCCACCATCACCGACCCCTCGGCGCCACGGGCGACGATCACGCGCCGCCCGGCGCCGCGTGCCACAAGCGAGGCCGCAAAGTCGGCGCTGTCCTCTGCGGTGGGCAGGGAGGTGCCGGCAAGCTCCTCGGCCTCATGCGAATCCATCCGAAGCACGTCGGGCGTGGCGCTGCCGCCTTCCGAAAGCGCCGCGAGCGGACGGCCCGAGGTATCCGCGATGACATGCCGGTCGGGACCGAGCGCCTTGGTGGCGCGCGCCATGAAGTCGTCGGGCGCGCCGGGCGGCAGGCTTCCCGAAAGCACCACGAACGCACCCGGCGCCGCCTCGGCCGCGAGCCGCGACAGCAGCGCGTCGAGTTGATCCTGCGTCCATTCCGGCCCCGGCAGGACGAACCGGTACTGACTGCCGTCCCTATCGTCGGTGACCGCAAAGCTGAGACGGGTTTCGCCCGGCGCCGCCACTTCGACCACCTCGACGCCTTCGCGGGCAAGAAGCCCGGCAAGCGCCTGCCCGTTGGGCCCGCCGAGCGCGACCATCGCGCGGGCGCTGCCCCCCATGATGGCCACCGCCCGCGCCACGTTGACCCCGCCGCCGCCGGGTTCGGCACTCGCGGGCGCGCAACGCAGCTTCGGGCCGGGCGCGACCTTCGGGGCCGAGGTCGCCAGGTCGAGCGCCGGGTTGAGGGTGACCGTGAGAATGTCGGGCATAAGCTGATCCTTTCGCTGCGGCTCAGAATGTCAGCGCAAACGGCCTGTGCAAGCGTCGAAGTCCCGGCGATATGGACAAATCCGCGCGGCTGTGAAAACACGCCACCCTGACAGGAGACCCCGCCATGACCGTCACCCGATTTGCGCCTTCGCCCACCGGCTACATCCACGTGGGCAACCTGCGCACCGCGCTCTTCAACTTCCTCATCGCCCGCAAGGCCGGGGGCGAATTCATCCTGCGCATCGACGACACCGATCCCGAGCGCAGCAAGGAAGAATACGTCGACGCGATCAAGGAAGACCTCGCGTGGCTGGGGCTTCACTGGGACCGGGTCGAGCGGCAATCGCAGCGGCTGGACCGCTATGCCGAGGCCGCCGACAAGCTGCGCGAGATGGGGCGCTTCTACGAGGCGTGGGAGACCCCAACCGAGCTGGACCTCAAGCGCAAGAAGCAGCTCAACATGGGCAAGCCGCCGGTCTACGACCGCGCCGCACTGAACCTGACGGACGACGAGAAGGCAAAGCTGCGGGCCGAGCGGGGCGACGGCGTCTGGCGCTTCAAGCTCGATCACGAGCGCATCGCCTGGGACGACGGCATCCTTGGCGAGGTCTCGATCGATGCGGCGAGCGTCTCGGACCCGGTGCTGATCCGGGCCGACGGGCAGGTGCTTTATACGCTGGCCTCGGTTGTCGACGACACTGAGATGGGCGTGACCCACGTCGTGCGCGGCAACGACCACGTGACCAACACCGCGACACAGATCCAGATGATCCGCGCGCTGGGCGGCGAGCCGCCCGCCTTCGCGCACCATTCTCTGCTGACTGGCCCCACGGGCGAGTCGCTGTCCAAGCGTCTTGGCGTGCTGTCGCTGCGCGACCTGCGTGCGCGCGGCGTGGAACCTGAGGCACTGCTGAGCCTGATGGCACGGCTGGGGTCCTCGCAGCCGGTTGAGCTGCGCATGACCATCGACGAGATTGCCGAGGGGTTCGACACAAGCCAGTTCGGATCGGCGCCCACGAAATTCGACGAACGCGACCTCTTCCCGCTGTCCGCGCGCAAGCTGCATGCCATGCCCTACGAGGCGATGGCCGAGGAAATCACGGCGCTCGGCGTGCCCGAGGACAAGGGGCCGCTGTTCTGGAAGGTCACGCACGAGAACATCGAGACCCGCAAGGACCTGTCGGGCTGGTGGCAGCTCTTTTCCGAAGGTGCCGACCCTCTGGTGGCGGACGAGGACCGGGAATTCGTGTCCGAGGCCTTTGCCCTGCTTCCGGAACCGCCCTACGACGAGACCACGTGGTCGACCTGGACCGCCGAGGTGAAGGAAAAGACGGGCCGCAAGGGCAAGGGTCTGTTCATGCCGCTGCGCAAGGCCATCACCGGTCGCGAGCGTGGTCCGGAAATGGCCGAGGTCATGCCGCTCCTGCAGAAGAAGCCGTCGCTGGGCTGATCCTCACCTGAGGATGCGGCAGCCCCTGCGGCCAAGCCATTCGTCCACGACGGCGGTCTCATCCGCCCCAAGCGTCTGCGCACGCGGATAGCGGGGGTCGGCGCGGTCGTCGAGGATGGGCACGTCCCAGCCGTCGGTGGTCTCAAAGAAGTGCGTGGCGCCGGAGGGACCGAACTCGGCCAGGTAGCCCTGCACCACGACATCGAGATAGCTCAGCAGAACCGGGTGGTCCTCATCCGGTTCGCGCAGGCGATCGGGGGCGATGGCATAGATCGCCACCTCTTCCGGCGCAGCCTCCTCGGACTTGACCTGATGGGCCGCCGGTCGCCGTTCATACGCGAATTCCCGTTCGTCCAGAACCGCCCAGCCGCCCTCGGGCACAGGCGCGATCAACCCGTCGATGCTGCCATCCGGATCGGCCACCGCGGTCAGGAAGGCGATGTCGCGGTCGGGTGTGACACGCCAGGCGCGCCGCCACCCCTTGGCTGTCGCGCGGTGAACCGGCGTGAACGCGTGGGTCAGCCGGTTCACGAGGGAGCCGTATCCGAAAAAATATGCCGCCTGCATGTGCCTTTCCTTCAAATGATTGATTCAGGTCAAACCTTCAGCGTGCTTTTGCCCGTATCACGTCGGCGTTACCCGAGGGAGGGACGGTCGATGCGTGTCACCAAGAGAACCAATATCGCCATGCGCGTGCTCATGTTCTGCGCCGCGAACAACGACCGTCTTGTCACCAAGGCCGAGATCGCACGGGTCTGCAACGCCAGCGAGAACCACCTCGCGCAGATCATCAACCACCTGGCGCAGCTTGGGTACCTTCATACCCAGCGCGGGCGCAACGGGGGAATGATGCTCGGACGCCCGGCCTCGGACATCGTCATCGGCGACATCTTCCGCGCGCTCGAAGCCCCGGTCCCGCTGGCCGAGTGCTTTGCCGACGTGGACAACACCTGCCCCCTCACCGAATGCTGCAAGCTGCGTTCGGCCCTCAGCCAGGCGGCAGAGGCATTCTACGCGACACTCGATCCCATCACGCTGGACGAGCTTGTCTGCAATAACACCGAACTGCTCAACATTCTGGCACCTCTCGCAGCCTGCCCCGGCGCGGACCGCCCCGAGCTTGAAAGCGTCGGGAAGAGCCGCTAACGGTTTGCCTGTCCACGACGGGAGAACCGGCAGAGCCGGTGCCGAAGGAGCAACCGCCCCGGAAACTCTCAGGCCAAAGGGACCGCCGCGGACACGAAAACTCTGGAGAGACCCCGGCTCAACCGGGGCGCCGAAGGGATAATGATCTCAGGCCAAAGGACAGAGGGGGCATTCGTTGCGCGGTATCTGCCGCGCGGGATGCCCGGTTGCCGACATCTTGGCCGGGCCCGACACGTAACCGGGAGGCCAGATGGGCGAAGAGCTGAAAGAGACGATACTTCACGGACTTCATGAGGCGCATGGCGCCCGCATGGTGCCCTTCGCCGGCTACGACATGCCGGTGCAATTCAAGCCCGGCGTCATGAAAGAGCACCAGCACACGCGCACGGCCGCGGGTCTGTTCGATGTCAGCCACATGGGTCAGGTCATCCTGAGAGGGGGCGGCGCCGCCGAGGCTCTGGAAAGCCTCGTGCCGGTGGATGTCGTCGGACTGAAGACCGGCCGTCAGCGCTATGCGCTGTTCACCAACGATGACGGCGGGATCGAGGACGACCTGATGATCACCAACAAGGGCGATCACCTTTTTCTGGTCGTGAACGCGGCCCGCAAGGACGCCGATCTCGCCCTCATGCGCGCCGCTCTGGAGCCGCGCGGGATCGAGGTGACGCTGATCGGGGATCGCGCGCTGATTGCCCTGCAGGGTCCGCAGGCCGAGGACGTGCTTGCCGGGATCGCGCCCGGAGTGCGCGAGATGCGATTCATGGACGTCACCACGCTGACGCTTGCGGGCGCGGAGTGCTGGATCGCGCGCTCGGGCTATACCGGCGAGGACGGCTTCGAGATCTCGGTGCCGAACGCCGCCGCCGTGACGCTTGCGGAAAAGCTGATCGAGGATGAGCGCGTCATGCCGATCGGCCTGGGTGCCCGGGATTCGCTGCGGCTCGAGGCCGGACTTTGCCTCTATGGCCACGACATCGACGCGACCACCACGCCCTCGGCCGCCCGGCTCGGCTGGGCGATCTCGAAGGCGCGGCGCGCCGGTGGGGATCGCGAGGGCGGTTTTCCGGGCGCCGACAAGATCCTGACCGAGATGGCCGAAGGTGCCGAGCGCGCCCGCGTGGGCCTGCAGCCCGGCGGACGCGCCCCGATGCGCGAGGGCACGCCGCTCTTCGACAGCGAAGAGGGCGGATCGGCTGTCGGCGAGGTGACATCGGGCGGCTTCGGCCCCACGGTAGGCGCACCCGTTGCCATGGGATACGTCCCGGCGGCTCTGTCGGAGACAGGTACGGAACTTTGGGGCGAGGTACGCGGCAAGCGGCTTCCGGTGACGGTTGCCGCCCTGCCCTTCGTACCCGCCCGCTTCAAGAGATGAGAACAGGAGAGGAAAGCATGCGCTACACCGAAGAACACGAATGGCTGCGCGTCGAGGATGATCTGGTCGTGGTGGGCATCACGACCCACGCGGCCGAACAGCTGGGCGACGTCGTCTTCGTCGAGCTTCCCGACGAGGGGCGCGCCGTGACCAAGGATGACGAGGTTGTCGTCATCGAGTCGGTCAAGGCCGCCTCGGACATCCTCGCTCCTCTTGATGGCGAGATCGTCGAGGTCAACGAGGCGATCGTGGATGAGCCCGCCAAGGTCAACGAGGACCCCGAGGGCGATGCCTGGTTCTTCAAGATGAAGGTCGAGGATCTCTCGGCACTGGACGATCTGATGGATGCCGCCGCCTACAAGGACTTCATCGGCGACTGAGCCGCGCATGACCGGCGGGCATGGGGGCTCTGCCCCCGGGCGCTTCGCGCCCTCCCCCGAGGTATTTCCGGCAAGAAGAAGCGCGCGCCGCGGCGCGGCCAACCCGAGGAGAGTTTGATGCCCTTCGAACCCACCGACTACCTGCCCTACGACTTCGCCAACCGCCGCCACATCGGCCCCTCGCCGGCCGAGATGGCCGAGATGTTCACGGCGCTTGGTGTCCGGGATCTCGATCAGCTGATCGACGAGACGGTGCCCAAGGGCATTCGTCAGGAGGAGCCGCTCGATTTCGGCAAGCCGCTGTCGGAGCGCGAGATGCTGCACCAGGTGCGCGAGATCGCGGGCCGGAACAGGGTCGCGACCTCGCTCATCGGGCAGGGCTATCACAACACGGTCACGCCCCCGGCGATCCTGCGCAACATCTTCGAGAACCCCGCCTGGTACACGGCCTATACGCCCTACCAGCCCGAGATCAGCCAGGGCCGGCTGGAGGCGCTGCTGAACTACCAGACCATGGTGAGCGACCTGACGGGCCTGCCCGTGGCCAATGCCTCGCTTCTGGACGAGGCCACCGCCTGCGCCGAGGCCATGACCATGGCCAAGCGGGTCGCCAAGTCGAAGGCCTCCGCCTTTTTCGTTGACGCGAACTGCCACCCGCAGAACATCGCGGTGATCAAGACCCGCGCCGAACCTCTCGGCATCGAGGTCATCGTCGGCGAGCCGGAAGAGCTGGATGCGAGTGCCGTCTTCGGTGCGATCTTCCAGTATCCCGGGACCCTTGGCCGGGTGCGGGACTACAGCGACGAGATGGCCAAGCTGCACGCGGAAAAGGCCGTGGGCATCATGAGTGCCGACATCATGGCGCTCTGCCTGCTGAAGGAGCCGGGCGCGATGGGTGCGGACATCGCCGTGGGATCCACCCAGCGGTTCGGGGTGCCGCTCGGCTACGGCGGCCCGCACGCCGCCTACATGGCCTGCAAGGACGAGATGAAGCGCGCCATGCCCGGCCGGATCGTCGGTGTTTCGGTGGATGCCCACGGCAACCGCGCCTACCGGCTGGCCCTGCAAACCCGCGAACAGCACATCCGGCGCGAGAAGGCGACGTCGAACGTCTGTACGGCACAGGCGCTGCTGGCCGTCATGGCGGGCTTCTACGCCGTCTTCCACGGGCCCGAGGGGCTCAAGGCCATCGCGCAGCGCATCCACCGCAAGACGGTGCGCCTTGTCCGCGGGCTGGAAGACGCGGGCTTCGCGGTCGAGCCGGAGAGCTTCTTCGACACGATTACCGTGGACGTCGGGCTGCTTCAGCGCGGGGTCCTTCAGGCTGCGGTGCACGAGGGCGTCAACTTGCGCCGCGTGGGCAAGACGAAGATCGGCATCACGCTGGACGAGACCACACGCCCCGAAACCATCGAGGCCGTCTGGCGGGCCTTCGGCATCCAGGCCAAGGACGGCGATTTCGCGCCGGACTACCGCCTGCCCGAGGCGCTGCTGCGCACGTCGGATTATCTCACCCACGAGATCTTTCAGATGAACCGGGCCGAAACCGAGATGATGCGCTACATGCGTCGTCTCGCCGACCGCGACCTGGCGCTCGACCGGGCGATGATCCCGCTGGGGTCCTGTACCATGAAGCTCAACTCGGCCGCCGAGATGATGCCCGTGAGCTGGCGGTCCTTTTCGGAGATGCACCCCTATGCCCCGGCCGATCAGGCGCGCGGCTACCAGGCGCTGATCGAGGACCTGAACGCGCGGCTTTGCGAGATCACGGGTTATGCTGCAATCTCGATGCAGCCCAATTCAGGCGCGCAGGGCGAATACGCGGGCCTTCTGACCATCCGCCGCTGGCAGATCGCCCGCGGAGAGGGGCAGCGCAACGTCTGCCTGATCCCGGTCAACGCCCATGGCACAAACCCCGCCAGCGCGCAGATGGTGGGCTGGAAGGTCGTCGCGGTGAAGTGCGACGAGAACGGCAGCATCGACATCGAAGATTTCCGCGCCAAGGCCGAGAAGCACGCGGCCGAGCTCGCCGCCTGCATGATCACCTACCCTTCGACCCACGGCGTCTTCGAGGAGACCGTGAAGGAGGTCTGCGAGATCACCCATGAACATGGCGGCCAGGTCTATATCGACGGGGCCAACATGAACGCCATGGTCGGTCTGTCGCGCCCCGGCGATCTGGGTGGCGACGTGAGCCACCTGAACCTGCACAAGACCTTCTGCATTCCGCACGGCGGTGGCGGCCCCGGCATGGGGCCGATCGGGGTCAAATCCCACCTCGAGCCGCATCTGCCGGGCAACCCGGTGGACGGCGGTGGCGCGGTCAGCGCGGCGCCCTTCGGCTCGCCCTCGCTGCTGCCGATTTCCTGGGCCTATGTCCGGATGATGGGTGGCGCGGGCCTGACGCAGGCGACGCGGGTGGCGATCCTCAACGCCAACTACATCGCCAAGCGGCTCGAAGGCGCCTACACGGTGCTCTATCGCGGTGGCGAGGGACGCGTGGCCCACGAGTGCATCCTCGACACGCGGCCTTTCGAGAAATCGGCCGGGATCACCGTCGAGGATATCGCCAAGCGGCTGGTCGACTGCGGCTTCCACGCCCCGACGATGAGCTGGCCCGTGGCAGGGACGCTCATGGTGGAGCCCACCGAGAGCGAGACCAAGGCCGAGCTCGACCGCTTCTGCGACGCGATGCTGGCCATCCGCGAGGAGATCCGCGCCATCGAGGAGGGCCGGAGCGACGCCGAGGCGAACCCGCTCAAGATGGCGCCGCACACGATGGAGGACCTCGTGCGCGACTGGGATCGCCCCTATTCGCGCGAACAGGGATGTTTCCCGCCGGGCGCCTTCCGCGTGGACAAGTACTGGCCGCCGGTCAACCGCGTGGACAATGCCTATGGCGACCGCAACCTGATCTGCACCTGCCCGCCCATGTCGGATTACGCCGAGGCGGCCGAATAACGGCTCAGATCAGGAAATCGAAGACGTCCCTGACGCGGCCCCAGGTGGCCGCGTCACTTGCCATCAGCAGGTAGCCATCCTGCTGATGGGCCTTGTAGGGGCTCCCGTCGAGCATGGCCACGTGGCCGCCGGCTTCGAGCGCGATGGCAGCCCCCGGCGCGTGATCCCAGGGGGTCAGGCGGGCGCTTAGGACGAAGTCGACGTTGCCCTGCGCGAACATCCGCGATTCGTGGCAGGAGCAGCGCAGCGACCAGGCCCGGCCGAAGCGCGGAAGCACGGCCGCCACAGCGGGCTGGAGATCCTTTTCGAAGTTGAAGAGCGGCACGTAGCCCAGAAGCTGATCGACCGGCCCGCCGGGCGAGGCGCGCAGCGGCCGCGGTGCACGACGGGGGCGCACCATCTCGGCGGCAAGATCAGCGCCGCCCCAGATCACGTCATCCATGACCGGATCATAGAGCAGACCGAAAACAGGCTGGCCGAAACGCAGCATGCCGACCATGACCCCGAAGGTCGTCAGGCCGCGGGCAAAATTCCAGGTCCCGTCCACGGGGTCGATGACAAAGGCCGTCTCGGCCTCGGCGAACCGCCCGATCAGATCGGGGTCCTTCGAGGCCGCTTCCTCGCCCACGATCAGGGCGCCGGGGAACATCCGCGACAGGCCCCGCGCGATCATGGCCTCGGCCGCCGTGTCGGCCTCTGTCACAAGGTCCTGCGGCCCGGTCTTCTGCGCGATGTCCGCCTCGGACAGGCTTCTGAAGCGCGGCAGGATTTCGGCGCGGGCCGCCCGGCGCACGAGGTTGAGAATCGCCGTGCGCTGAGCCGAGCTCAGGGCGGTGACAGGCATCGGAAGGCTATCGGTCATCGCGGGGGGCTCCGTGGGCAAGCGTCAGGGGTTGCCCGGTCCATGCCACCCGCGACATGGGCGTTCAAGGTGACTATTCGCGCGCGCGCAAAACCCGGGCAGGACGTGCCGCCAGCGGGCGCCATGCAAAGCCAAGCCCCGCCACGAGGGTTGCCAGCACCCCGCCGGCGACGATGCCCACGGCAGATGGCCAGATCACGGAAAACGACGTCTCCATGACGAAGGTCGCCACCGCCCAGCCCCCGGCGATACCGGCGGCCAGCGCAACGATACCGGCGCCTGCACCCAGAAGTGCGGAACGCAGCGCGAAGCTCTGCAGGATGCGGGCGCGCGTGGCCCCCAGCGTCTTGAGAAGGGCCGCCTCGTAGGTTCGCGCCCCCTCGCCCGCCGCGGCGGCGCCGACCAGCACGAGGAAGCCGGTCAGCAGCGTCGCGGCCGCCCCCCAGCGCACCGCCGCCGCAATCCCGTCGAGAAGCTCCGAGACACGGCCGATGGCGTCGCGCACGCCAATGGCGGTGATGTTGGGATACATGTCCGCGACATCGCGCAGGATCGCGGCCTCGTCATCGGCATCCGCGTAAACCGTGGAGATCCAGGTGTGAGGCGCGCCTTCCAGCGCCGCGGGGTTCATCGTCATGACAAAGCCGATACCTGCGGTCGAGAAATCGACCTGGCGAAAGCTGGTGATCGTCGCCGTGATGTCGCGCCCGAGGATGTTCACGGTGATCTCGTCACCCAGCTGCAGTCCCATTTCCGCGGCCTCTTCGGCCGCGAAGCTGATCTGCGGCGCGCCGGTGTAATCCTCGGGCCACCATGTGCCCGCCGTCACGGTCGTGCGCTCATCCGGTGTCGCGGCATAGGTGACACCCCTGTCGCCGTTCAGCACCCAGTGATCGCCCACAACCTCGCTCGCGGACTGCCCGTTGATACGGGTGATGATGCCGCGCAGCATGGGGGCGCTGTCGATCCGGCTGACCGCCGGATCGCTTTCCAGCCGGTCGAGGAACCCCGGCATCTGGTCGTTCTGGATGTCGACGAAGAAATACGACGGCGCCACGTCAGGAAGGTCACGCTGGATCGCCTGCCGCAGGTTGCCGTCGATCTGCCCGATTGCCGCCAGCACCGAAAGGCCAAGACCCAGCGACAGCACCACAGAACCGGCGCCCTCGCGCGCGCCGCCGATCGCCGAAAGCGCCCACCGCAAGGCCGGCCGCCCGCGCGCCACCCGCGTGGACCGCGCGGCAAGGGCCTGCAGGCCCTTCGCGGCAATGACGAGAACCGCGAGCGCAGCAACGATCCCTGCAGCCGTCCAGAGCGCAAGCTGCGGACTGCCAGAGAAGACGGCCGCCGCTCCGATCAGCAGCGCCGCCAGCACAAGCGTCGCGACCACATAGCGGGGTGCGGGAAACGTCCGCGCCCCGGCAAGCGCATCGCGGAAAAGCGTCGCCGCACGCACCTCTTCCGCCCGCGCCAGCGGCCAGAGCGTGAAGATCAGCGCCGTGAGCACGCCATAGAGCGCCGCCTCGGCCAGGGGCGCAGGATGCAGGGAAAAGACCGCCGGCACCGGCAGGGCGGCGTTGATGAAGGGCCCGAAGAGGATCGGAACCGCAGCACCAAGGATCAGCCCAAGCAGGATGCCGATAACGGACAGCACGCCGATCTGAATGAAGTAGGTTGCGAAGATCACGCCGCGCGTCGCGCCCAGCGTGCGCAGCGTCGCGATGACCGGTGTCTTGCGCGACAGGTAGGCCCGCACCGCCGCCGACACGCCGACCCCGCCGACCGCCAGCCCCGACAGCCCGACAAGCACCAGGAAGCTCGCCAGCCGTTCGACGAAGGTCTCGATCCCCGGCGCGCCGTTGCGCGCGTCGCGCCAGCGGATCCCGGTATCTTCGAAGCGCTCCAGCGCCTCGCGCTCCAGCGCGGCCAGATCGGTTCCCGGCGGCAGCGTCATGCGGTACTGAGTCTCGAACAGCGATCCGGGCGCAAGCAAACCCGAGCCTTGCAGGGCCTCGGTCGTGACGATTGTCCGGGGGCCCAGCGCGAAACCCGCGCCGGCGTCGTCTGGTTCGGCCGCGATGCGCGCGGAGAGGACGAAGTCCTGCGAGCCCAGCCGGAACCGGTCCCCCGGCTGAAGCGCGAGCCGATTGGCGAGCAGCGGTGCCATGACCGCCCCCGGCAGCCCATCGCGCCCTGCAAGGGCATCGCCCAGCGGCATCTCCGGCTCCAGCCTGACCTGCCCAAGCAATGGATAGGCGGCGTCGACGGATTTCACCTGCGTCAGACCCCGCTCGGTCTGTCCGTCGCGCTCGACCACGGCCATGGAGCGGAAATCCGTGACCTCCGACACCTCCTGCGAGACGCTTTCGAGCCAGTCGCGCTCGGCGTCGCTGGCAAAGCGATAGGTGAACTCCGCCTGCGCGTCGCCGCCGAGCAGGACGGCGCCCTGCTCGGCCAGGCCGGTCTGGATTGCCGACCGGACGGATCCGACCCCGGCGATTGCTGCCACCCCGAGCGCGAGGCAGGCCAGGAAGATCCGGAAGCCGCGCAGCCCGCCGCGCAGCTCGCGCCGAGCCAGGACCGCGGCGGTACGCAGGCTCATTCGGCGGCCCTCGCCTGATCCGTGTCGACCCGTCCGTCCCGGAGCCGCAGCACACGATCACAGCGCGCAGCGAGATCGGGCGCGTGGGTCACAAGAACAAGCGTCGTCCCCGTCCTTGCCGACATGCCGAAGAGCAGATCGACCACCGCCGCGCCATTGGCTTCGTCGAGGTTGCCGGTCGGTTCGTCCGCAAGCAGGATGTCCGGGCGCGGGGCGAGCGCGCGGGCGAGCGCGACGCGCTGCTGTTCACCGCCCGAAAGCTGACCGGGGTAGTGATCCGCACGATGGCCCAGCCCCACGGCCTCGAGTTCGGCCGCGGCCCGTTCGAAGGCATCGCGCACACCTGCAAGCTCGAGCGGCGTCGCAACATTTTCGAGGGCGGTCATCGTCGGGATGAGGTGGAAGGACTGGAAGACCACACCCATGTGATCGCGGCGAAAGCGGGCAAGCGCGTCTTCGCCCAGCGCGCTCAGGTCATGGCCCAGCGCGTCCACGCGGCCGGTCGTGGCGCGCTCCAGCCCGCCCATGATCATGAGCAGGGAAGACTTTCCCGATCCGGAGGGTCCCACAAGCCCAAGACGCTCTCCCCGGTGCACGTCGAGCGAAATCCCGTGCAGGATCTCGACGGGTCCGGCATTGCCGTCGAGCCTCAGGGTTACATCTTCGAGGGAAAGAACCGTATCGGTCATAAGGGAAGGGTCCGGGCATGAGGCAAC
>CAYNKL010000015.1:0-47627 GCA_964397775.1 uncultured Rhodobacterales bacterium
ACAGGAATCGCAACTGGGGCTCGTCGTTGCCCCGGTTGTAGAGCGAATGCAGGTCCGAGGCGAGGTCATAGAGGAAGAAGGCCACCCGGTGCGGCTCGTGCGTGCGCGCCGCGATCTCGACCAGCCGGGGCCATTCCGCAAGCTTGCGGGCCACGCTCAGCTCGGTCTCATGGGTCATGCCCGACAGATCCGCGCCTGCCAGCGTGGCGTCATCGACGGCGATCCCGGCCGCCTCGGCCTTGCGCAGGACCGAAAAGACCCGTGCATGCGCGTACTGCACATAGAAGACCGGGTTTTCCTTGGACTGCTCCACCGCCTTGGCGAAATCGAAGTCCAGCGGCGCGTCGTTCTTGCGCGTCAGCATAACGAAGCGGGTCACGTCGGCCCCGACCTCATCCACCACGTCGCGCAGAGTAATGAAGGTCCCTGCCCGCTTGGACATCTTGAACGGCTCGCCGTTCTTGTAGAGCTTCACCAGCTGGCACAGCTTCACGTCCAGCGGCACGCGCCCCTCGGAGAGCGCCGAAACCGCCGCCTTCATCCGCTTCACGTAGCCGCCGTGGTCGGCGCCGAAGACGTCGATCAGCTGATCGAAGCCACGGTCGATCTTGTCCCAGTGATAGGCGATGTCCGGCGCGAAATAGGTCCAGGCACCGTCCGACTTCATGATCGGCCGGTCGACGTCGTCGCCGTGCCCGGTCGACTTGAACAGCGTCTGCTCGCGCGGCTCCCAGTCCTCGGGGACCTTGCCCTTCGGCGGCTCCAGCGTGCCCTTGTAGATCAGGCCCCGGTCGCGCAGCGTGTCGATGGCATTCTCGATCCGGCCCGTGCCGTAGAGCGACTTTTCAGAGAAGAAGACATCCATCTCCACGCCCAGCTGCGCAAGATCCTCACGGATCAGCGCCAGCATGGCGTCGGTCGCGAACTCCCGCACTTTTTCCAGCCACACGCTTTCCGGCTGATCGACGTAGGCATCGCCCACATCGGCCTTCAGCGCCTCGCCCACGGGGACAAGGTAGTCGCCCGGGTAGGTGCCGTCGGCGAATTCGACCTCGTGGCCATGCGCCTCGAGGTAGCGCAGGTAGACCGACCGCGCGAGCACATCGACCTGCGCGCCGCCGTCGTTGATGTAGTATTCCCGCGTCACGTCATAGCCGGTGTAGGCCAGCAGCGAGGCCAGCGCGTCGCCAAAGACCGCGCCCCGCGTGTGCCCCACGTGCAGCGGCCCGGTCGGGTTGGCCGAGACGTATTCGACGTTGACCTTCACGCCCTGCCCCAGCGAACCGCGCCCGTAGGCCTCGCCCGCGCTCAGCACCGCCTTGGGCAGGCCCTGCCAGACCACGTCGGCCAGCCACAGGTTCAGGAACCCCGGGCCCGCCACCTCGGCCGAGGCGATGCGCGCGTCATCCGCCAGCTTGCCTGCCAGCACGTCGGCGATGTCACGCGGCTTCTTGCCCGCGGGCTTGGCAAGGACCATCGCGGCGTTGGTCGCCATGTCGCCATGGGCCGGATCGCGCGGCGGCTCCACCGTGATCGCATCGGTCGAGAGGCCCTCGGGCAGCGTGCCCTCGGCCTGCATCGCGGCGATCGCGTCCAGGACCTGGGCACGGATGTCGGAAAAGAGGTTCATTGCGGGTCGCTCCGGTAACTCGGCGCTTCCTCTACCATGCCGCGCGGCGGGGTCAAATGCGGCAGGCATTCCGTCGAATTGCACGCGTTTAGGCTGAGCGCCGCGCGCCGCTTCAACCCTTTCCAAAGACAATTGCCCCAGCGTCACGTCCCATGACACGCCGCATCTGCCTCATCCTCCCGGTCCTGTTCCTCTGCGCCACGCAGGCGGCGGCCTCCCTGCCCCGCGATCCGGCGGAGCAGGCGCGCATCTTCGCCGCCTGCATGGGGCGCTACACCGCCGCGATGGAACACGCCTGGCTTCTGGGCAATGCCGACGGCGCCACGCCCGAGGCACGGCGCGAACTGTTCGAGATGATGCTGGATGCGATCCTGCCCGATGCGCGCGAGGCCGGCTTCGAGGGCATCGACGCCTGGCGCTACCGGTCGGGCGCCAAGCAGGCGCAGTCGCGGCTGCTGCAGCTCTCCAGCTTCGATCCCGACCGTGACCGCGCCCGCCGCGCCCAGACCCTGGCCCGGCGACAGATCGCCATCTGCGAAAGCCTCATCCTCGGCTGATTTCCCGGCCCGCGACCCGTCCGCCCCTCTTGCCAAGCGCGCGCAAAGGCGCGACATCTGAGGGCATGGCGCAGCATTCCGACAACCCCGCAGATCCCTTCAAGAAGGCCCTCGCCGAGGCGACCAAGGTCATGGCCGACGATCCCGAATTGTCGGTCAGCTATTCGGTCGATCCCTCGGGCGTCTCGGGCGATGCCATGCGCCTGCCGCAGGTGTCGCGCCGGATGACCCATGACGAGGTGCTTCTGGCCCGCGGGACCGCTGACGCGCTGGCCCTGCACCGCCGCTATCACGATGCAAGCACCCACGCCCGCTACGCCCCGCAGGGCGACATGGCGCGCGAGCTTTACGACGCCATGGAAACCGCCCGGTGCGAGGCCATGGGCGCCCACGACATGCCCGGCACCGCCAAGAACGTCGACGCCAAGATCGGCCACGAGGCCAAGCGCCGCGGTTACGGCCAGATCACCGAGGCCTCCGAGGCGCCGCTGCCCGTCGCCGCCGGATACCTGATCCGCCACCTCGCCACCGGCCGCGACCTGCCCGAGGACGCCGCCCACGTCATGGACCTGTGGCGCGGCCACATCGAGGATCAGGCCGGCATGACGCTCGAAGGCCTGGGCGAACGGCTGGCCGACCAGACCGAATTCGCCCGCTTCGCGCGCCGCATGATCACCGACCTCGGCTACGGCGACCAGCTTGGCGACGATCCCGACGATCTCGAGGAGGACGCGCAGGATCAGGCCGAGGAAGGCACCGAGGACGAACAGGACCCCGACAGCACCGGCGACGACGACCAGACCGAGGAAGACGCCGACGCCTCGCCCGAATCGAGCCAGGACGAAACCCAGGACCCCTCGCAGGCCCAGGTCTCCATGGACGAGATGGCCGACCAGGAAATGGGCGAAGAGGTCGAGATGCCCGAGGGCGAGGCGCCGCTCGAGCCGCCGCAGCCCGCGCCCTTCTCCGAGGCCGACCCCGAGTACAAGGTCTTCAGCACCGAGCACGACGAGGAAATCGCCGCCGCCGATCTTGCCGAACCCATCGAGCTCGAACGCCTGCGCGCCTACCTCGACCAGCAGCTCGAACCGCTCAAGGGCGCAGTGTCGCGGCTTGCCAACAAGCTGCAACGCCGCCTTCAGGCGCAGCAGAACCGCAGCTGGGAATTCGACAAGGAAGAGGGCGTGCTCGACGCAGGCCGCCTTGCCCGCGTGGTGGCCAACCCCACCACACCGCTGTCGTTCAAGGTCGAGAAGGACATGGAATTCCGCGACACCGTCGTGACCCTCCTGCTCGACAACTCCGGCTCCATGCGCGGGCGGCCCATCTCCATCGCCGCCATCTGCGCCGACGTGCTCGCCCGCACGCTGGAGCGCTGCTCGGTCAAGGTCGAGATCCTGGGCTTCACCACCCGCGCCTGGAAGGGCGGCCTTGCGCGTGAGGCCTGGCTCAACGCCGGCCGCGAACAGCAGCCCGGCCGCCTCAACGACCTGCGCCACATCGTTTACAAAAGCGCCGACGCCCCCTGGCGCCGGACGCGCGCCAACCTCGGCCTGATGATGAAGGAAGGTCTCCTGAAGGAGAACATCGACGGCGAGGCGCTGGAATGGGCGCACAAGCGCATGGCCGGCCGCCCCGAGGCGCGCAAGATCCTCATGGTGATCTCCGACGGCGCGCCTGTCGATGACAGCACCCTGTCGGTGAACCCCGCGAACTACCTCGAAAAGCACCTGCGCGACGTGATCGCCATGGTCGAGAAAAAGAAACAGGTCGAGCTTCTGGCCATCGGCATCGGCCACGACGTGACCCGCTACTACGACCGCGCCGTGACCATCACCGACGTGGAACAGCTCGCGGGCGCCATGACCGAACAGCTCGCCTCGCTCTTCGACAGCGACCCGCGCGCAAGGGCGCGGGTCATGGGCATGCGCAACGTGGCCTGAGGGCTCAGACCGCCTCGCCTGCCCAGATCACCGAAGGCGCCGGCACCCGGTAGGGCGCCGCGCCGCCGCAATGGGTGATCACCTTCTCCGACACCGCCTCGCGGATCGCCGCCATGTTGGCCGGCGGCTGACCTTTCAGCAGCGTCGCGCCGCGCACCGTGCCGCTGGCGAAGTAATCCACCGGCCGGTCCGGCACGTCGATCTGCCATTCGCCCGCGCCAATGGCCGACCCCACGGGCCGGAAGCCCGCCGCGACAAGCCCCGCCTCGGCCGCCGCCTGCCCGGCAAAGTCGAATGGCCCGGGCCCTGGGGGCAGCTGGATGTCCTTGGCCCCGAGCCGCGCCATAGCGCCAAAGACCCAGGCGACCGCGCTCGGCGCGTCCGGCCCCAGCCAGGTGGAAAAGGCCAGCCGCCCGCCGGGCTTCAGTAGCCGCCGCGCCTCGGCCAATAACGCCGCCGGATCGGGGACGTGCAGGATGCCGAAGCCCACCGTCACGCAGTCCCAGACGCCGCCTTCCAGCCCCGAGTCGCTCGCATCGCCCACCACCAGCGTCGCCTCGGGCACCCGTTGCCCGGCCATCTCCAGCATCGCGGGTGAGAAATCGAGCGCCGTGACCTCGGCCCCTGCCGCAGCCAGCCCCTCAGCCACGATCCCGTGCCCGCAGCACAGATCCAGCGCCCGGCTGCCGGGCAAGGCACCGGACAATGTCACCAGATGCGGCACCGCCGCTTCCGAGGCGCGCGCGAATTCCTCGGCGTAGTGACGCGCGATCTCCGGATCGGTCCATCCCGCCTTCTCGAACCGCGTGAACCCCTCGTGATCGGTGCCGGACATGACCATTCCCCTCGCTCAGTTGAAACTGCCGCAGCGTAACAGGCGCTCCCCAGAAGGGACAGGGCACCCCGACGCACGCGCCCCGAAAGGCCCCCCGCTGGCAGACCGGCTGAATATGGACTATCCCGTCCACGCAAGACCGAGCGAAGGAGCCGAGGCATGTTCCAGACATTCGACGAAACCGCGAGCCCCGACCAAGGTCCGCCGCGCCTTCAGGCCCTTCGCGGCGCCATGGAACGCGCTGGCGTCGACGGCTTCCTCGTGCCTCGCGCCGACGCCCACCAGGGCGAAGACGTGCCCCCGCACGACGAACGCCTGTCCTGGCTCACCGGCTTTACCGGGTCCGCCGGCTGGTGCGTCGCACTGAAGGACCGCGCCGCCGTCTTCATCGACAGCCGCTACACCGTGCAGGTGAAATCGCAGGTGGCCGCCGACTTCGAGAAGATCGACTGGCCCGCCACCTCGCTCGCCAACTGGATCGGCGAGGCGCTGCCCCAGGGCACCATCGGCTTCGATCCCTGGCTGCTCACCGTCAGCCAGAAGCGCGACATGGAAAAGGCCCTCACCGGCCCCGCGCTTGCCCCCTGCCCCAACCTCGTGGACGAGATCTGGCAGGATCAGCCCGCACCGCCGCAGGGCGCCGTCTTCGCCCAGCCGGTCGAACTTGCAGGCATGGCCCATGCTGAGAAGATCCGCCAGCTAGCACAGGGTCTGGGCGAGGCCCGCGCCTGCGTGATCACCCTGCCCGACAGCATCGCCTGGCTCCTGAACATCCGCGGCAGCGACGTGGCCCACAACCCTGTGCCGCATGCCTTTGCCATCCTGCACGCCGACGCCACGGTGACCCTCTTCATCGACCCGGCCAAGACCACGGACCTCGGCGATCACCTCGGCGACAGGGTCACCTGCCGCCCGCCCGAGGACTTCGAAGGCGCGCTCCAGGCGCTTGCAGGCCCGGTGCAGATCGACCCGGCCTCCTGCCCCGTGGCCGTCACCGACGCCCTCTCGGCCGAGGTGATCGAGGCCGGCGATCCCTGCATCCTGCCCAAGGCCCGCAAGACCGCGGCCGAGCTTCAGGGCGCCCGCGACGCGCACCTACGCGACGGCGCGGCCATGGTCCGCTTCCTCAGCTGGCTCGACGCGCAGGCGCCGGGAACCATCACCGAGATCGACGTGGTCACCCGGCTCGAGGCCGAGCGCGCCGCCACCAACGCCCTGCGCGACATCAGCTTCGACACCATTTCCGGCAGTGGCCCCAACGGCGCGATCGTGCATTACCGCGTGACCGAAGGCACCAGCCGCACCCTGCAGGAAGGCGACCTCATGCTGGTGGACAGCGGCGGGCAGTACGTCGACGGCACCACCGACATCACCCGCACCATGCCCGTCGGCGATCCCGGCCCCGAACAGAGCGAGGCCTTCACCCGCGTGCTCAAGGGCATGATCGCCGTGTCCCGCCTGCGCTTTCCCAAGGGGCTTGCGGGCCGCGACATCGACCCCTTCGCCCGCGCCGCGCTCTGGGAGGCCGGTCTGGACTACGGCCATGGCACCGGTCACGGCGTCGGCGCCTACCTCAGCGTGCACGAAGGTCCGCAGCGCATCGCGCGCACCGGGACCGTGCCGCTCGAGCCGGGCATGATCCTGTCGAACGAGCCCGGCTTCTACCGCCCCGGCGCCTTCGGCATCCGCATCGAGAACCTCATCGCGGTGGAACACGCCCCGGCGATCGAGGGCCAGACCGTCAGCGACATGCTGCGGTTCGAGACGCTCACCTACGTGCCCATCGACACCCGGCTGGTCGTGCCCGACCTGCTGACCGATGCCGAGCGTGACTGGCTGAACGAGTACCACGCAGAGGTCCTGGCCCGGATCGGCCCGCAGCTCGACGCCGACACACGGGACTGGCTCGAAAGCGCCTGCCGGGCTATCTGACACAGAGGTTTTACAAAGTCCGTGTCTTCAGAAGACCGGACAAAAAGGGGGAAGAGTTCATGAGTAAGCGCATCACCATCACGCCCGCAGAGGGCACCTGGGTCGTCCGCGCCGGCGGCGCCGTCCTGGGCGAAAGCAACAACGCGCTGGAGTTGGTCGAAGAGGGCCACACCCCCGTCATCTACTTCCCGCGCGAAGACATCGGCATGGCCTTCCTCGAACCCACCGACCACAGCACCACCTGCCCCTGGAAGGGCGAGGCGAGCTACTTCTCGATCATGTCCAAGTCGGTGACCTACGAGAACGCCGTCTGGTCCTATGAGAACCCCAAGGAAGACGTGGCCGAGATCAAGGACCACCTCGCCTTCCACGAGCAGGAAGGTGTGACCGTCGAGCAGGTCTGATAGCCCGAAGGTAAGGGAATCCGGGCTCGCTTTCCAGGTCACCCTTCCCTAGGCTCAGGGTGATTCTGGTGACTTGATATGCTTGGTTCATTACGTGAAGCTCTTATTTCGACCGCATTTTTCGCGTGTCTGGGTGCCGGCATGACTGCCGCCGGCACACCCGGCTGGAACGCGGCCTTCTCGCCCGACACGACGCTCGGGCTGGCCGATCCGGTGGCCGGACTTTCCGACAATTCCACCCGCTGGCGCGATACCGTCGCTCAGGCTGCAGACCGCGCCGGGCTTTCTCCCGGGGCGATCGAGCTTGCGCTCGTGCCGCTCTTCACCAGCGACGTGCCGCCGTCGGCGCCCGCCGGGCCTCTTCTGCAGACGACCGAAAGCGGCGGACTGCGCGTCGCCATTTCACCGCTGCACCTGCTGGCCCGCGGTCGCGCACTCGCCCTCGGCACCGCTTTCGAAGGCGGCCCCATCGCATTCGAGGCGGCGGCCTTCGACCGCGCCGCGCAGGCCTGGGAAACCGCCGGCCCCGGAGCGCTTGCGGAGATGGACGTGCCCCACCGCTCCGTGCTCGAGGCGATCTTCTCGACGGCGTCGGGCGGCGGCTTCCTGCCCTTCGCACAACAGGCCGGCGAGGCCGCGAACGATTGCGTGACCGCCTCGCTTCCCCTGCTCGAGGAACTGCTGGTCCGGGAGATGGCCACCGCCGCCTCCGATGGATCCGACGAAGGTCCCGAGGCCGCCCTGCGCGGGCTCGTGCCGCCCTGTCTCGGAGGGCCGTGAAGACCCGGCCACCCCGCGGCATTTTTTCAATCCATTTTTAAGGGAGATATTCGATGGCACTTCAGGATGTTCTGAACAAGATCACCTTCACGGGTTTCGACGCCGCGGGCGAACAGACCCTGACGGATTCGATCACCGAGCTCTACAACGGCTCCGCCACGGCGCGCGTCACGCTCGACAAGGTTGCCAACGACCCGACCAACCTCACCATCCAGTTCCTTGCGAACAACGCCAACGTGCCCGTTGTCGGCGGCCAGCCCGCTTATACGGTGCGCATCGACGATGATTTCGCCAGCGACTACCGCTACATCGATCAGAACGGCACCTCGACGGCCGTGACCACCACCCGCGTGCTGATGCACGAGATGATCCACGCCGTCGAAAAGCTGCGCGACAACTACAACACCACCGACGATTTCGACGGTGACACGGTCGCGCTCACCAACACCATCATGGCCGAGCTGGGCGAAACCAGCGAGCGCATCTCCTACACCGGCGTCGCCGGCGAGGACATCATGGCGCTCGGCACCAACTATTCGAACGGCAATGTCGTCGACGGTGCATTCGTCGTGCGCGGCGGCCTCGACATGAGCGGCAACCCCGCCGACACCAGTGACGTGATCTTCGGCGCCAACGGTTCGGCCAACCAGATCAACGGCGGCGGCGACGCGGACTACATCTACGGCCGCGACGGCAACGACACGATCACCGGCGGCGCAGGCAACGACTACATCGACGGCGGCGACGACGTCGATGTCGCAGTCTTCACCGGCGATTGCGACGACTATACCGTGACCGTGACCAACGGCGTCTACACGATCACCGACGACCGCGCCGGCTCGCCCGACGGGACAGACACGGTGACCAATGTCGAATATGCCCAGTTTGCCGACGGCACCGGGCTCTTCAACGACACCGGCATCGCCTGCCCCGGCCAGAACGTGGTGCTCGCCATCGACGTCAGCGGCTCCATGGGGGACGAGATCGCAGCCGTGCAGCAGTCGGCCCAGCAGATCGTCGAGTCGATCTTCGGCACCGACCAGATGCCGCTCAACAGCCGCTTCGCCATCATCACCTTCAACGACACCGGCGCGCTGCGTACCGAACTGCAGTTCACCGACCAAGACAGCATCGCCGCCCGCAAGCAGGCCGCCATCGACGCGATCAATCAGGTCTCCATCCTCGGCGGCGGCGTCGAGCCGCTGAACGGTGCCGTTCTCAGCGCCGCCCAGGGTGACGCAGGTCCCTGGCTTGCCGGCGCCACCGCCAACCGCGTGATCGTCTTCTCCGACGAACCCGCCGGTGACCCCGGGGTCCGCGCCGCGGCCGTCGCGGCCATGAACGCCCTGAACCTCACCTACGAGCAGCCGCTCACACCGTCGAACGCCAACACCCCCGGCTCCAACTTCTTCGAAGAGGTCGAAAACACGATCACGCCGCCCACGCCCACCGGCAGCGGTTCGGTCTACCCCGTGATCGTCGGCGGCAGCTCCTCGGCGGCCAATGACGCGCAGGACCTCGCCAGCCAGACTGGCGGCCAGGTGATCCAGGCCCAGTCCGCAACCGAGATCGTCAACGCGCTGCTGCAGGTCACCTCCACGCAGGTCGAGTTCACGGGCACCGACGAGGGCGAGGAGATCGTCGGTAACGTCAACGACAACATCATCGATGCGCTCGGCGGCGACGACACCGTCCTTCCCTCGGGCGGGGTCGACATGATCACCCTCGGGGACGGCGCGGATGTCGTCCAAGGCACGCTCTCCGATCTCAACGGCGACACGATCACCGACTTCGGCGTCGACGACATGCTGGTGATCGACAACTTCACCTTCGACCCATCCCTCGGTGGCGTGACCTACAACGAGGACAATGTCGTCCTGAGCAACGACGCGGATTCCGACGGCACGCCCGAGTTCGAGATGACGCTCGAAGGCGACTTCTCCGGCGGCGACTTCCTCGCCAGCCAGCAGGGCGTCGACTTCTACGTCAGCTACGAAACCTACCTGCCCGAGCTTGCCGAGGGCCAGCGGGTCGACGCGGGCGCGGTGAACGGCATCAACAGCTCGATCTTCCTGACCGGTGACGGCACGCGCACCTATGACGTGGATCTCAAGCCCGCCGATGCCGGCGCCGCCTACAATAACGCCCTCGGGGTCTACGAGATCGACAGCGCCGGCAACATCGTCGACGTACGCATCCTCTTCGAGAACGTGAAGGACGGCGCCAACACGAGCGCCCAGGTCACCGGCGTCGAGAACGGCAACCAGGTCGGCTTCTTCGTCATCCAGGACGGCGCCGACTTCGCCGCCGCCTTGGCCGAAACCGACACGCTGGACTTCGTCACCTCGGTGGGCGCCCCGGCCAATGTCGAAAACGGCGAGGATGCACTGCTGTCCGTCAACGGCACCACGGCCAACGTCACGGTCTTCCACAGCCTGAACGCCGAGATGAACACCGACGACGCCGTGCACGCCCTCTCGGGCATCCTGGAGGACGCGTCAGGCATCTCGATCGGCTTCGAGGACCTGCTCGACACCGGCGACGCCGACTACCAGGACGTCCTCTTCGAGGTCACCGTCAGCGACCTGCCGCTCTGACAAACATGAGAAAAAGATCGGGGGCGGGTTCGCCCGCCCCTCGCATCGCAGCACCGAACTCACGACGCCTTCTCAAGAGCTCCGCCGAAAGGTCCTGCCAAAGCTAGGCCGCAGCCATCACCAATCCGACCGCCATGGCCGCAACAAGCGGCGGCATCCAAAGGCGGTTGCGCAGCGGCGTTTTCTTGAAGCAATAGCTGCAGGTCGATGTTCCGTAACGCATGTCGTAGTTGCATGCGGGGCACCGGAAAATCCGGAAAGGTAGCTTCATTTCAATCTCCGCTCGCTGGCTCTACTCGCGTCGCTGGCACTCGGTATTTCATGCGATCTGAGCCTCGCCCTCGGGAAAGGGTCGCAATTCGCAAGTTATCAGCCTGCCTAAATGATAAGCATATGTTCGCTCAAGAGTTCCATGGGCGGGCATTCCCTGAGGTCATCAGCCGTGCTCTTCCTCCGCCGCCGCCGCCAGCGCGCGGTTGTAGGCCTTCAGCGCGTCCACGTGGAACAGCGCCCCCTGCAGCACCGGTGCGCCCTTCTCCATCCGCACCACCGGCAGGAAGGCCACCCCCGACCTGTCGAAACGCGGCAGCGCCGTCTCGAGCGTCGCCTGCGTGGTCACGTAAAGCTCCTGCTCAATCATCCGCAGGCAGGCTTCCTCGTCGGCGGCGCCCGGGTCGTTCATCCCGCGCATCACCCCCTTCACCTGGAACAGCGAGAGCAGGTAGGCCTGCGGCCCCGCCGCGATATGCACCCCCCGGCGCTCCAGCTGCGTGAGGAAGAAGGACCGGTCCACCAGCCGCGAGGCCAGCGCCGTGGACATCGACACCGAGACCATCACCGCAAGCCCCGTCTGCCAGTCCCCGGTCAGCTCGAAGACGATCAGCGTGGTCGAGATCGGCGCCCCCAGCACCGCCGCCGCGACCGCCCCCATGCCCGCCAGCGCATAGAGCGTCTGCGACCCCGAAACCTCGGGAAAGACGCCGGTGGCGATCTCGCCGAAGGCCAGCCCCGTGAGCGCGCCCAGCATCAGCGATGGCGAAAAGACCCCGCCCCCCATGCGCCCGCCCACGGTGATCGCCGTGGCGCCGGTCTTGACCACGGCGAAGATGATCGCCTGCGACAGCACCAGCTGCCCTGTCAGCGCTGCCGAGGTCGTCTCGTAGCCCACGCCGATAACATGCGGGAACTTCAGCGCGATGAAACCCAGCAGAAGCCCGGCAACCGCCGGCTGGCTCCACCGCGGCAGCTTCATCCAGGTCCAAAGTGACCGACCCGTGTCCTCGACCAGAAAGATGGACCGCATCAGAACCACCGCCACGATACCGCTGACAAGGCCGAGGATCAGGAAGGCGGGCAGCTCGATGTAGAATTCCAGCGCGCTGTCGCTGCCGAGGCTGAACTCCGTCAGCCCGCCGAACTCGAGCCGGTTGATCACCGTGCCCGCCACAGCCGCGATGGTGATCGGCGCCAGCGCGTGGATCGCGAAGTGCCGCAGCACCAGCTCCAGCGCGAAAAGCGCCCCCGCGATCGGCGCGTTGAAGCTTGCCGACACCGCCGCCGCCACCGCGCAGCCCATCAGCTCGCGCGCCGAGATGCCGGTGGCGCCGATCCGGTTCGACACCCAGCTCGAGATCAGCGCCGCCATGTGCACCACAGGGCCTTCCCGGCCGGACGACCCGCCAGAGCTGAGCGTGATCCATGAGGCGATGAAGGACGCGATCCCCGCCCGCCCCTCGACGCGGGCGTCATGCAGCGCCGCGCTTTCGATCACATCGGCGACCGAGCGCACCCGCCCTTCCTTGGTGAAGCGGTGCAGGATCAGCCCGACGATCAGCCCGCCTGCGGCCGGGACCAGAACGATCCAGTACCAGGGCAAGGTGCCCGCATGGCTGTGCAGGTGGGCCACGTCCTCGGTGCCGTAAAGCAGCGACTGCAGCCAGTCGATCGCCTTGCGGAACCCCAGCGCAGCAAAGCCAGCCCCGGTGCCGACCAGCAGCGCGAGAAACCAGAACCCGATCTGCGCCGGCGCCCGGTCCAGCAGCCGGTGCCGCAACTGCCCAAGCGCCTCGCGCTGTCTGTCGGAAAGGTACCGACGCGCCCCGCTCATCGCGCCTCCGCCCGGGCCGCAGGGCGACCGGGCGATCTGCGATTGACGGCTCTGCAGTCGAGCATGACGCTCACGGTCTCCGGTCTCCCTCCGCTGCGGCGTTGCCGAAACCGAGTAGAATCATTGCCGTGCGGCTTGTCCACCCTGTTTCCCGCGACCTTTGTCGCGGCGCGCGCGCCCTCAGCTGCGGTAGTCCCGAAGCACCGAATCGGCGATGGCCTCGCGCGTCAGCACACCCACCACGTTCTCGGGGCGGGGCGTGGCCCCTGCCGGGATCACCAGCAGAGCGGCATGCCCGCGGTCGGCCATGTTGGTCAGCGCCGCTCGTAGGAAGCTCGTCTCCTGCACGTAGCCCACCGGCGAAATGATCGGACCGTGGCGCCGCGTGGGATCCTCGGGATGCACGCGCACGACACCGTCGAGCCGCCGCCCCGTGACCACCACGGCAAAGTTCCGGTCTTCGCCAAGCTCGGTATCCACGAGCCCGCTCGTCCCGAGCTCGGACTTCTCGAAGACACCCACGGCCGGCTTCATCAGGTCCCGGATCCGCCGGATCGAGAAACTGTGCGACCTGCGTTCCTGCGGGATGTGGTGGCCCCGACGGCTCAGCTTGGTGGTGTAGATGTCGTCATCGCTCAACCTGCGGCGGATGCCCACGGCGCAGACCACCGCGATGATCGCCGCCACCGTGATCGAATAATCGCCCGTCATCTCGAAAAGCATCATGATCGAGGTCAGCGCCGCCCCGGTCGAGGCGCCGACAATCCCCGCCATGCCGATCAGGGCAAAAGTCACCGGGTGGAAGCCGAGATGCGGGAACATCAGGTCCAGCACACCCCCGAAGGCGCCGCCCAGCGTCGCGCCCAGAAACAGCGAGGGCGAAAACACCCCGCCCGAGGCCCCGGCCCCCAGCGACACCGACGTGGCGATCATCTTGAGGAAGAACAGCAGCATCAGGAAGGCGGGCGCCGCAAGCTGCCCGGTCAGCACGGCCTCGATGGTTGCGTAGCCAACGCTCTCGGTGTGGTACTGGCCCGTGGTCAGCAGCATCACGTACATCAGGATGCCGAGCGACAGCATGCCCACGACGTTCTTGAGGTAAGGGTTGGCCTTCCAGTCGTCGAAGAAATCCTCGGTGCGGTACAGAACCTTCACGAACATCCAGGCCGCGACCCCGGCGACAAGCCCGAAGATCACGTAGAGCGGCAGCATGTCCACCGACAGCGGCACGAAGACGTCGGGCCGCTCGTGCGCGGCCACGAGGAAGGCCGGCGCCATGCCGAAGGCGAGCCGCCCGACGTAGGTCGCGGTCCCGGTGGCCAGCACCACCGGCAGCAGCGTACGCGAGCTGAACTCCGGCAGCATCAGCTCCACCGCGAAGAGCACCGCGCCCAAAGGCGTGTTGAAGGTCGCGGCGATGCCGGCCCCGGCGCCCGCGGCCACAAGCGTGATCACCTGCCAGGACCGCAGGTTGAACATGCGCCCCAGCACCGACCCGATCCCCGACCCGATCTGGATGATCGGCCCCTCGCGCCCGACCGAGGCCCCCGACCCGATCGACAGCGCCGAGGCCAGCGATTTCACCGCCACCACAGCCGGACGGATCACGCCGCCGCGGTAGTAGATCGCGTCCATCACCTCGGGCACGCCGTGGCCCTTGGCCTCGGGCGCGAAAGTCCGCACCAGCCACAGCACGATCACACCGCCCACCACCGGCGCCAGGATCACCAGCGGGCCGTAGGGCGACGGCGGTGTGGGAAGGTTCGCATCGTAGTCGAACGAGAAGATGCCGAGGAAGAAGAAGTTGTGCAGAATGGCGATCAGGTAGCGCAGCAGGATCGCGCCGAGCCCGGTGACGATGCCGATCCCCACCGCGATCAGGGAAAGCTCGATAATCGAGGCGTTGCGGGTGTCGGCGGGGGGCTGGGATGTGCTGGGTTCGGTCATATTCTGCTTGCGGTAATTGTAGAGCCGGGGCGCAGGGACTATAGAGTGCGCGCGATCGGCGGGTGTCTCGGGGTTAACGGCCCCTCAGCTACGCCGATGCGCCCGATAATGCAAAGGGCTTCGCAGCCGCCCCCCGCGCGACGCCGGCCCGCACAGAGGACCTGACCGATCATGGCAAATATCAGACGATGGCAGAACTTCCGTCCGAACCGGATCGAGGTGCTGTCGATCGGCGGTGCCCTGATCGCGATTCCGCTCTACCTCGCGGTGCTGCACAATCTCGACGGCCGGGCCGAGACCTACTTCAGCAATCTGCGCGAGACAGACGCCGAACTCTACCTGACCCAGCTTCGCGAAAGCCGCGGCTTTGCGGCCTACGTCGACGAATACCGCGAGATCCGCGGCTACGACGAGGTGCGCACCGCCGCGCCCAGCTTTCTCGTCGGTCGCTGGACCATGCGGCCCGAGCCGCTGCGCCTGACGCCCGGCACGCCGCCGGGCCGCTGCGTCGACCCGATCACCTTCGACTACGGCATTGTCCTGCTCGCCCAGGGCGCCGAGGGCACCTTCGACGCCGGCTACCGGATCGAGGGCCAGAGCGTGCGTGTCGAATCGCCGGACCAGCGCAACTTCTCCGTCGACCTGGTGAGCTACGGCGCCCGGCTCGACCACCTCGAATTCCACCTGCCGGGCCGGGAAGACGCCGTCTTCGCCTACAGCTGCGGCTGATCCTCACGGCCGGGCGCGCGCAGCGGCGCACGGCCACGGCCGCCCCGTGCCCCTCACCTGACATTCGCGAGCCCAGACATGAGCCTCCCCGACGCCCTCACGGCCCTCACCTCCCTGCTCGGCCCCCGCCTCGTCACCTCCGGGTCGGATCTCGCCAACCACGCCCGCTCCGAGTCGCATTTCCCCGATGCCGCGCCCGAGGCCGTCGCCTACCCCGAGAGCACCGATGATGTCAGCCGCATCATGGCCACCTGCCACGCGCACGGCGTGCCTGTCACCGGCTGGGGTGCCGGCAGCTCGCTCGAGGCCCAAAGCCAGCCGATCCACGGCGGTCTGGTCGTCGACTTCTCGCGCATGAACCGCCTGCTCGAGGTCCGTCCCGAGGACATGGACGCCACGCTGCAACCCGGCCTCACCCGCGAGGAACTCAACACCGAGCTGCGCGCCACCGGGCTCTTCTTCCCGGTCGATCCCGGCGCCAATGCCTCGCTCGGCGGCATGGCCATGACCCGCGCCTCGGGCACGACCACCGTGCGCTACGGCAGCATGCGCGACAACGTGCTGGCGCTCGAAGTCGTGCTCGCCGACGGCCGCGTCATCCGCACCGGCACCCGCGCCCGCAAAAGCTCCGCGGGCTACGATCTCACCGCGCTCATGCTCGGCTCCGAGGGCACGCTGGGCCTCGTCACCGAAATGACCGTGCGCCTGCATCCCCAGCCCGAGGCCATAAGCGCCGGCATCACCTCCTTCGAAAGCCTCACCGGCGCGGTGGAAACGGTGATGGAGACGATCCAGTCCGGTATCCCCATGGCCCGGATCGAGTTTGCCGACGCCGCCGTGGCCCGCGCCTTCAACAGCTACGCGAATGCCGGCATGGAAGAAAAACCGCACCTCATGGTGGAATTCCACGGCGCCCCCGAACAGGTCCGCGCCGACGCCGAACGCTTTGCCGAGATCGTCTCGGACAACGGCGGCTCGCCCTTCCGCTGGTCCGACCGCCCCGAGGAACGTCGCGCGCTCTGGGACATGCGGCACAAGGGCTATTACGCCATCCTTGCCGCGCGCCCGGGCAGCCGCGCGCTCATCACCGACATCTGCGTGCCGATCTCGCGCCTGGCCGAGGCGGTCGAGGAAACGCAGGCAGATCTGGCCAAGGCCAGCATCCCCGGGCCGATCCTCGGCCACGTGGGCGACGGCAACTTTCACGCCATCCTGCTGGTCGATCCCGACCGCCCAGAGGATCTGGCCGAGGCGCAGGCCCTTTCGGGCCGCATGGTCGAACGCGCCCTGCGGCTTGGCGGCACCTCGACAGGCGAACACGGCGTAGGGCTGGGCAAGCTCGCCTACATGCAGGCCGAACACGGTGACGCCTGGGACGTGATGGGCAGCCTCAAGGCCGCCCTCGACCCCACCGGCATCCTCAACCCCGGCAAGCTGGTGCCCCAGACCGCGCGCTGAGCCGCAGATGACCGCAACACCAGACCCAACCGAGGATGGCAGAATGACCGAGATTCACAGTGCCGAAGGTTCCGAGGAAGAAGCCCGTGACCGCATTCTGGCGCTTCTTGACAGCCACGTCCACGCGAAGGGGAAATCCTTCGAGTCCGAGAAGAAAGTCTACGAGGCGCATGAAGACGGCCAGTACCTCGGCGGGCTGTCTGCCAAGTTCGCCCTGGATCTGAAATGGGTCTTCGTGGAGCTTCTGGCCGTCACTGAGGCGGGTCGCGGCAAGGGCATCGGGCGTCAGCTCATGGCGCGCGTGGAAGACGAGGCACGGGATCGCGGCATGCAGGGCATCTGGCTCGACACCTTCTCGTTTCAGGCGCCCGAGTTCTACAAGCGTCTCGGGTTCAGCGAATTCGGCCGGATCGAGGGATATCCCGTGGACGGCGCCCGGCACTTCCTGATGAAGCGGCTCTGAATTCTGAAGGTGTTCGGCCCGGCGCCTCACGGGGCGGTGCCCCGACAGGCTCGGCGACCCGGACGCGAGCGTTCGAAGCGAAGCGCTCCCCCGGCCCCCCACGCGACGCCTCCCCGCTCCCATGTCAGGGGGCGGGCCGAAGTGCGAACCGGACCGGAAGCGATGCCGCACCCGCACGGGAATCGCGCCGCCAAGGCACAGCCCGTGCTAGGCTCCCCTCATGCTGCACCTCCTCGCGCACCGCACCTTCGGACGTCTCTTCGCCGCTCAGGTGATCGCCCTTCTTGGCACGGGCCTCATGACCGTCGCCCTCGGTCTGCTGGCCTATGACCTCGCCGGAGACCGGGCCGGGGCCGTGCTCGGCACTGCACTGGCCATCAAGATGGTCGCCTATGTCGGTCTCTCCCCCGTCGCCAACGCCCTGGCCGAGGGCCTGCCGCGCAAGGCCGTGCTGATCGCAGCCGACCTCGCACGCGCTGCCGTCGCCCTTGCCCTGCCCTTCGTAGACTCGGTCTGGCAGATCTATGGCCTCATCTTCCTGCTGCAGGCGGCCTCTGCGACCTTCACGCCCACCTTCCAGGCCACCATCCCGGACATCCTGCCCGACGAGGGCGACTACACCCGAGCCCTCTCGCTCTCGCGGCTCGCCTACGACATCGAAAACCTCGTAAGCCCCGCGATGGCCGGCCTCCTGCTGCTGGTCATCAGCTACCACGGCCTCTTTGCCGGCACCGTGGTGGGCTTCCTCGGCTCTGCCCTGCTGGTCGCGACGACGCGGCTGCCCGCCCGGCGGCGCCCGGAGCGGCGCCGCAGTTTCGCAGACCGTCTCACCCGGGGCCTGCGCATCTACCTTGCCACGCCCCGCCTGCGCGGAATGCTGGCGCTCAATCTCGGCGCCTCCGGGGCCAGCGCCTTCGTGATCGTGAACACCGTCGTCATCGTCCGCGCGGGCTACGGCGCGTCTGAGGCGCAAGTTGCCTACGCGCTGGCTGCCTTCGGGGGCGGCTCCATGCTCAGCGCGCTCGCCCTGCCGCGCTTGCTCGAAAGGACCGGGGACCGCCCTGTCATGACGGCGGCCACCGGTGGCATCGCGCTCCTGCTGCTGGCCTGCGGGATCTGGCTGACGCTGGCGAGCCTCTTTCCCTGGCCTCTCCTGCTGGCTGCATGGGCGCTGGCCGGCGTCCTTTATTCCGCGATCCTGACGCCTTCGGGGCGCCTGCTGCGCCGGTCGTCGCATGCCGACGACCGCCCCGCGCTCTTCGCCGCGCAGTTCGCGCTAGCCCATGCCTGCTGGCTGGTGAGCTATCCGCTGGCGGGCCGCGCAGGCGCGGCGCTCGGCATAGGTCCGACGCTGCTGATCCTCGGCGCGATGGCTCTGGCAGGGCTCCTGCTGGCGCTGAGGCTGTGGCCCGTGGGCGATCCCCTCGATCCGCCGCACAGGCATCCCGAGCTCGCTCCGGATCACCCGCACCTTCGCGCCCACGGTACAGCCCCGCACCGGCACGCGCTTGTCATCGACGACACCCACCCGCGCTGGCCGCGCCATGGCTGATGCCGGGCCCCGGGATACCGCGCCCAAGGCGCGCGCCCGCGTCCCGGGGCATCCTTACCATGCGGTAAACGCCGCCCCTTAACCCATTGATCTTCAACACCCGCAAAAATGTCCCGGCCCGGGACATCCATTCGCGCTGCTTTCCTGCAACCCGACCCACCTCGCGCGCGTTGACAGAGGCTGCAGCGAACGAGGGAGACCCAATTGACCACCGAAGAGCAGGCCGGCCCAGATCCGGCCCCCAAGGGTGCCGTGCCCAGATGGGCCGTCATCGGCATTTTCCTCTTGCTCCTGGTCGCGGGCCTCGCCTACGCACGCAGCTTCCTGATGCCCATGGTGCTGGCCCTGCTGCTGATGCTGGTCTTCAGCCCGGTCCGGCGGCAGGCCGAACGGTTTGGCCTGCCCACCGGGCTCGCCGCGACGCTGATCGTGGGCACGCTCCTGACCGGCCTCGCCGCAGGTGTCCTGACCCTCTCCGCCCCCGTCGCCGACTGGGTCGACCGCGCGCCCACCCTCGGCTATGAGTTGCGCTACAAGCTTGAAGAGCTGCGCGGCATGACCGAGGGCATGCAGCAGGCCGCCGACCAGTTCGGCGAGTTCACCAAGGGCGAGGCCGAACCGGGCGTCCAGCGGGTCAAGATCGAGGAGGACAGCACCGCCTTCGGCTTTCTCATGACGATCCCCAGCGTCATCGCCCAGATGGTCTTCACCCTCATCCTGCTTTTCTTCCTGCTCGCCTCGGGCGACATGTTCTACGAAAAGATCGTGCACGTCCTGCCGGCTTTCTCCGACAAGCGCCGCGCCATCCGGATCGCCTACGACATCGAGCGCAAACTCTCGCGCTACCTCTTCACGATCACGGTGATCAACGCCGGCCTCGGCCTTAGCGTCGGGATCTCCATGTGGCTGCTCGACATGCCCAACGCCATCCTTTTCGGCGTCCTGGCCTGCCTGCTGAACTTCATCCCCTACCTCGGCGCGCTCGCCGGGGTGGCCGCTGCGACCGTCGTGGGCATCCTCAGCCTCAACTCGATCAACGAGGCCGCCATCGTGGCAGGTGTCTACTTCCTGCTCACCAGCATCGAGGGCCAGCTCATCACGCCCTATTTCGTCGGGCGCAGCCTGCGGCTGAACACCGTGATGGTCTTCCTGTCGGTGATGTTCTTCGCATGGCTCTGGACGGTGGTCGGCATGCTGGTCGCCCTGCCGCTGCTCGTGGCTGTCCGGACCTTCTGCGAGCACATCCCCCAGCTCGAGGGCGTCGGACATTTCCTGTCGGCCCGCGGCGCCGAGAAACCGCAGCGCCCCGCCGAGGCGGAGTGAGGTTCTAGCCTGTCAGCAGGGCCCGCGCTGCGGCGCGGGCCTCGTCGGTCACTGTGTCGCCCGACAGCATCCGGGCGATTTCGCTTTCCCGCTCCCCCGCATCCAGCGGCACCACGGTCGAGGTGGTGACCTCTCCGTTGACGCGCTTCTCGACGCGCCAGTGATGCCCGCCAAGCGCCGCTACCTGCGGCGAGTGGGTCACGACAAGCACCTGCCCCTCGCCGGCAAGCGACTTGAGCCTGCGACCCACCGCGTCGGCGGTCGCCCCGCCCACCCCCCGGTCGATCTCGTCGAAGATCATCGTCACGCCCGCGTTGCGCTCTTCCGACAGGCAGACCTTGAGCGCCAGCAGGAAACGGCTCAGCTCACCGCCAGAGGCGATCTTGTTGAGCGGCCCGGCGGGCGCCCCGGGGTTCGTTGCGACGGTGAACTGCACCGCGTCACGGCCCTCGGGCCCCGGCGCCGCATCGCTCAACCGCGTCTCGAAGACCGCGCGCTCCATCTTGAGCGGCGCAAGCTCGGAGGACACCGCAGCATCCAGCCGCGCCGCCGCCTTGCCCCGCGCCTCGGTGAGGGCGGTGGCCGCGCCGTCATAGGCGGCATCCGCCGCGGCGACCTCGGCCTCCAGCTCCCCGATCTTTCCGGCTCCGGCGTCCAGCGCCTCCAGCCGCGCCGAGAGTGTCTCGGCCAGCTCGGGCAGATCGTCCGGCATCACCTGGTGCTTTCGGGCCAGCCCCCGGATCGCGAAAAGCCGCTCCTCGGTCGCCTCGAGCTCAAAGGGATCGAATTCCAGTGCATCGAGGCAGTCGGCGACGCCCCGCGCCGCATCGTCGAGTTCGGCCATGGCGCGTGCCAGCGCGGCGATCGGCTCGTCCAGCCGCCCGTCCGCGCCTTCAGACGCCCCTTCGAGCCGCCGCAACGCATCGGCCATCGCCCCTTCGGCCCCGTCGTAGCCAAGCGCACCCGAGGCCTTGGAGATGTCTTCTCGTATCTTCTCGGCGCCTTGCATCAGCCGTCGGCGGGTATCGAGCGCCTCGTCCTCTCCGGCCTCCGGTCCCAGCTCCGTCAATTCCTGCACGGAGTGACGCAGGAACTCCTCTTCCGCCCGCGCCTCGTCCAGCGCCTTGCGCGCGGCATCCAGCGCCTTGCGCGCCCGTCCGCGTGCCGACCAGAGGCCCTGCAGCTCGGCCAGCATCGGCTCAAGGCCCGCGTAGGTATCGAGGATGTCCCGGTGCCCCTTGGGGTCCAGAAGCCCACGGTCGTCGTGCTGTCCGTGAAGCTCCACCAGCGTTTCAGACAGCCGCCGCAGCACGTCGCCCGACACACGCCGATCGTTGACCCAACCGGTCTTGCGACCATCCTTCGTGTTCACGCGGCGAAGGATCAGCTCGTCGCCCTCGGGCAGCCCGGCGTCGGCCAGAACGGCGCGTGCCGCGTGGCCCTCGGCCAGATCGAAGACCGCCGTGACCTCGCCCTGCGCGGCACCGCCCCGAACCAATTCGGCACGGCCACGCCACCCCAGAACGAAGCCCAGCGAATCCAGAAGGATCGACTTGCCCGCCCCGGTCTCGCCGGTCAGCACGTTCAGTCCCGGGCGGAATGACAGATCCAGCCGGTCGATGATGAGAATGTCGCGGATCTCGAGTGCGCGAAGCATGGTGGATGTATCAGGCACGCCCGCAGGCGTGCCTCCCCCGGTTCAAAGCCACTCGCCCCTGACCATCTGACGGTAGATCGTGGCAAGCCAGCTGCTGCCGCGCGCCTCGGGCTTCAGGCCCTGGTTGGTCAGGAGCGCATAGCTGTCCTCGTACCATTCGCTCGACTGGTAATTGTAGCCGAGGATCGCGCCGGCGGTCTGCGCCTCGTCCGTCAGCCCCAGAGACAGGTAGCTTTCGACAAGACGATGCAGCGCCTCGGCCGTATGCGTCGTGGTCTGGAAGTCCTCCACAACGACGCGGAAGCGATTGATCGCCGCGGCGTAATGTTCGCGCTTGAGGTAGTAGCGCCCGACTTCCATCTCCTTGCCGGCAAGGTGATCGAAGGCAAGATCGAACTTCAGGATCGAACTGCGCGCATATTCGCTGTCGGGATAGCGCTCGATGACCTGGCGCAGCGCCTGCAGCGCCTGGAAGGTCAGGCCCTGGTCGCGGCCCACAAGCTCGATCTGATCGTAGTAGCTGAGCGCCAGAAGATACTGCGCGTAGGCGGCATCCTCGTCGGCGGGATAGAAGTCGATGTAGCGCTGAGCGGCAGAGCGCGCTTCCTCGTAGGCCTTGTCCTCGTGGAAGGCATAGGCCTGCATGATCAGCGCGCGCTTGGCCCATTCCGAATACGGATAGAGCCGCTCGACCTCGCCGAAGTAGAAAGCGGCGTCCTCGTTGTCGTCGCTCTCGAGCTCGTACTCGCCACGCTCGTAGATCTGTTTGGCCGTGTAGCTTTCCAGCGGCGTACCGCCCGGCCCAGTTTCGCGACGCTCAAATTCGTCACAGGCAGACAGCGCGACCGCCATCGCGGCCGCCGCGATCCACCCTTTGCGCAAAATGTCGAATGACATGCTCGACGTCCCCCACAGCTTCCCGCTTCGGGCCCGGCCCGGCGTTTTCTTGGCTCTAGCACAGAAGATCCGGGTGCAAAACGTCTTACCGGCGTTTTCCGCAGGCACAAGCCGCCAGGACCGGCGCCCTCGCGTCAGGCGACTTCCGGAACAGCCTCGACCTCGACGCCCGCGCCCGGCAAACGTGCTGCCTGCACGGCGTCACAGGTCACCAGACGGTAGGCTTCGGGATGCGCGAAGAGCTCGTGGAGTAGCGCATTCGTGATCGCGTGGCCGGCCTTGTGGCCGGTGTAGTGGCCGAGGATCGGCAGACCTGCCAGCGCAAGATCGCCGAGCGCGTCGAGCATCTTGTGCCGCACCGCCTCGTCCGCGTGGCGCAGGCCACCCGGGCTCAGGATACGGTCGCCCTCGACCACGACGGCATTCTCGTAGGTGCCGCCACGGGCCTTGCCGGCTGCGCGCATCGCCTCGATATCGGCGGCGCGGCAGAAGGTGCGGCTGTCGCAAAGCTCGCGCACGAATGCCCCGTTGGCGAGGTTCATGCGGCGGTTCTGCTCGCCGATGGCGGCGTCCGAGAAGGAAATGTGGAAGTCCATGCTCAGGCCCTGCCCGGGCTCGAGCCGCGCCCAGCCCCTGGGGGTCTGGATCGCAACGGGGGCAAGGATCTCGATGGCACGCACAGGCACGTCCAGCTGGCGCACACCGCGGCTGAGGATCGCACGCACGAAGGGCGCGGCCGACCCGTCGAGGATCGGAACCTCGGGGCCGTCGATCTCGATCAGGGCATTGTGCACGCCGCATCCTGCCAGCGCGGCCATGACATGCTCGATCGTCGAGACGGCGACACCGGCCCGGTTCACGATCTGCGTGCAGAGCGGAGAGACCTCGACAACGTTCCAGCGCGCCGGGATCATCGCGTCGCCAAGACGGATGTCGGTGCGCTTGAACCAGATGCCGTGCTCCGCGGACGCGGGACGGACGGTCATCCGGGCGGGCGCGCCGGAATGCAGGCCAACGCCTTCGAACGTCACTGCGGATCGGATGGTAGTCTGCATGTCACCCCACGTCGTCTTGTTATGGGCGCCGATGGGCCGGCGCGGTTCTCCCTATCCCCGAGTGTGGAGATAGCGACGGGGGGCAAGTGCCTCAAATCAAAGATTGTAACTGCGTGAAACATGCGTTGGCGGAAACAGGCCAAGTCGCATTCAGTAAGAGATATACGGGCCAATATCCTGTCATCAAAAAGAAAACGCCCCCTGCACTGCAGAGGGCGTTTCGCAATTCGTGACCTGTGTCTTCAGTTGGCTTGGCGGCGCAGGAAGGCCGGGATCTCGATCTTTTCCTGATCCGGGTCGGCCTCTTCCTGCGGGGCCGCTGCGGCAGGGCGATGCCCCTGGACAGGCGGCTGCTGGCGCCGCTGCGCCGGCTGATGGTGCTGACCGCTGCCTTGGTGCTGCGGATGATGCCCCTCGCCCGAGCCGGTCATCCGACCGATGAGCGAGTTTATCCCGAAGCGCGGCTTGTCGCCTTCGCCTTCGCCACGGACCGGAGCCGGCTGGTGGCTACCCGGACGTTCGCCACGTGCCGGCTGCTGCTGGCCGCCCTGCTGGTTCCGCGCGGCCGCATCCTGAAGACGGCGGATCGCGTCGGCCGAAGGCGTACCCGGCGCAGAGGAGCGCGGTGCCACGTAATCGTCGGCCTTTGCCTCGAGCGCATCGGCACGGGGCTGGAATTCCTCGACGCGCGGGCGGTAGGCCGGCGGCGGAAGGCCGTCGTCGTCCTGCTGCGCGGCGGGCGCCTCGTCATAGTAGGTGTCGCGCTGCGGTTCGGACTCGATCTCGTCGTCGTAGGTCTCGAAGAGGCTCGGCTCGGGCGCGCGCTCTTCGGCGGCCTCCCGGCGCTTGGCCGCAATCGGCTCCACGTCTGCCGGGCGCGGCGCGTGGTGCGCGGCTTCAACCTCGGCGGCGGGCTTCAGCGGCTCGCTCAGCTTGCGGCGCGGCAGCGGGGTTTCCGCCGTGTTGCCGTTGGCATCGATGCCGGTGGCAACGACGGAGACGCGCATGAAGCCTTCCATGCTGTCGTCGAGGGTCGAGCCCACGATGATGTTCGCATCGGCGTCCACTTCCTCGCGGATGCGGTTGGCCGCCTCGTCGAGTTCGAACAGCGTCAGGTCGCTGCCGCCGGTGATGTTGATGAGCACGCCCTTGGCGCCCTTGAGGCTGATCTCGTCCAGCAGCGGGTTCGCTATGGCCTTTTCGGCCGCCTGGATCGCGCGATCTTCGCCCTCGGCCTCGCCGGTCCCCATCATGGCCTTGCCCATCTCGTCCATCACCGCACGCACGTCGGCGAAGTCGAGGTTGATGAGACCCGGACGGACCATCAGGTCGGTCACGCCCTTCACGCCCTGGTAGAGCACGTCGTCGGCCATCGAGAAGGCCTCGGTGAAGGTGGTCTTCTCGTTGGCGAGCCGGAACAGGTTCTGGTTCGGAATGATGATGAGCGTGTCGACGACCTTCTGGAGGGCTTCAACACCATCCTCGGCCTGCTTCATCCGCTTGTTGCCTTCGAACTGGAAGGGCTTGGTGACCACCCCGACAGTCAGCACGCCAAGTTCACGCGCCGCCTGCGCGATGATCGGCGCGGCGCCGGTTCCGGTGCCACCGCCCATGCCGGCGGTGATGAAGCACATGTGCGCGCCTGCGAGGTGATCGACGATCTGCTCGATGCTCTCTTCGGCCGCCGCGGCCCCGACCGAGGCGCGGGCGCCCGCGCCCAGGCCTTCGGTCACCTTCACGCCGAGCTGCACGCGGTCTTCCGCGCGGCTCTGCTGAAGCGCCTGGGCATCGGTGTTCGCCACGACGAAATCGACGCCGGCGAGGCTCTTTTCGATCATGTTGTTGACGGCGTTGCCGCCAGCGCCGCCCACGCCGAAAACGGTGATCCGGGGCTTGAGTTCTTCCTGTCCGGGCATCGAGAGGTTGAGTGCCATGATTTATGTCCGCCTGTCTGTCTGTCCGTCGGCCGTGTCCCCGGCCCTTTCGCACCTATTCTGCCCAGTCTTAACCCGTTGTGGCCGCAGCGTCACGCGAAAAACGCGAAATCACCCCAAAATATAGGCGGGATATTGCAATTTCTTGCCGAGTATCCTCAACCCCACCAGATTTCGCTGTTCTTGGAAAACATGGCACCAGCCGGCGCCGCCAGCGCCGTCGGGGTCTTGCCACGATGCCTTGGTTTCGCGCTACCAGTTATCGCGGAACCACTTCACGGCCCGGCGGATACCGCCTCCGGGCAACCTGTCGACCGGGATGTCGAAATCCCACCACTCGTCCTGCGGATGCGCCGCAAACAGGCTGAGCCCCACCGCGCTGGCGAAACCGGGCCCGGTCGCCGCCTGCGGCAGCCCGTGCACGCGCAGCGGACGGCCCAGCCGCACCTGCTGCCCGAGGATCTTGTTGGCAAGCCCGTCAAAGCCCGGAAGCTGGCTCGCCCCGCCGGTCAGCACGATCTGCTGGCTCGGAAGGTGGTCGAAGCCCGCCGCATCGAGCCGCGCGCGCACCTCTTCGAGGATTTCCTCGACCCGCGGGCGGATGATGCCGATCAGCTCGGCCCGGCTGACTTCGCGCTGGTCATGCTCCCAGTCGCCGGTATCGCCACCGATCTGGATGATGTCGCTGTCGTCCATGCCCGTCGCCACGACGCCGCCGTGGAAGGTCTTGAACCGCTCCGCCGTGGAAAGCGGGACCTGCAGGCCCATGGAAATGTCGGATGTCACGTGATCGCCGCCCATGCGCACGGTGTCGGCGTAGATCATGTGTTTCTTCATGAAGATCGAGATCGAGGTGGTGCCACCGCCGAGGTCGATGCAGGCCGCACCCAGCTCCTGCTCGTCCTCGACCAGCGCAGCGATGCCGCTGGCGTAGGCCGAGCTCGCGATGCCCGCCAGTTCCAGATCACAACGCTTCACGCAATGCGCCAGGTTCTGGATCGCCTGCGCGTCGACGGTCAACATGTGCATGTCGCAGCTCAGCTCGTTGCCGATCTGCCCGCGCGGGTCGATCAGACCGCTGCGATGGTCGAGCGCGAAGTTCACCGGCTGCGCATGCAGCACCTCGCGGCCTGGGCCGAAGTCCGGAACGTCACAGGCCGACAGTGCCCGCGACACGTCCTGTTCGCTGACCGTCATGCCGGTGACGTCGACCTTGCCCGCCAGCCCGTAGGACCGCGGATCGGCGCCCGAGAAGGATGCGATGACGTGATCGACGCGGATACCGGCCATCTTCTGCGCCGCCTGCACCGCGGTGCGGATCGCGCGTTCGGTTTCGCCCATCGACGAGATCTCGCCGAAACGCACACCGCGCGACCGCGTGGTCGCAGCGCCGATGACGCGAAAGCCCGACTGCCCGGCCAGCGATCCGATGCCGTCGCCCTCGGGCTCGGTACCGTCGAAGCGCAGGACGAGACAGGCGATCTTGGAGCTGCCCACGTCGAGGATCGCAACCACACCGCGCTGCATGGCCGCCTTGCGCATGTTCCGCATCGCCCGCTGGGACTCGTATAGCTCGATCATCCTTCGTTCACTCCGCCAACCTCGATCGCCTTGAAGCGCCAGTATTCGTTAATCGCCCGCTCGCTCAGCCGAAGCGTCGGGCGTCTCGGCAGACGCAGATCCACCGTCACCAGGTCGCGGGCGAACATGTCGACCGCGTTGTCCATGGCCAGCGAGCGCTCCAGCGCCACAACCGGTTTCTCCGGCGGCAGCAGGATGCGCTGGCCCCGGTCCAGCACCACGTCCCAGCGGCGCGCGCCCATCCGCTCGAAGCCGCGCAGACGCTGCTCCAGCGGGCCGATCGCGTCGTAAAGCGCCAGCACTTCGGCCACCGCCTCGGGCGCATGCGCGCCCTCGCCCGCCACGACCGGCAGGTCGGGCCACAGCCTGCGGCTCCCGGCCGGCCCCACCGTGGCGCCTGTCGCATCGAGCAGCTCAAGCCCCTCGGGCCGCCGCCACAGCAGTCGCGGCACACGCTCGGTCACATGGACGCGCAGCACGTGATCCTCGATCCGCAGGTTGGCCGTCCTCACCGCGTCGAACCCAGCAATCTGCTCGCGCATCCAGGCCAGGTCGAGATCGAAGGAGCTTGTCGGGAAGTCCTGGGCCAGGATCTCGCGGATGTCCTCGGCCACGCTCGTGCTCGCGGTCTCGACCGACATCAGCCGCACCTCGAACTCGGGGCGGCTTTCGATGGACTCGCGGATCTCGGTGTACTTGTCGCCGATGGCCTCGCGGTTCTCGGGCATCGCGATCCACCAACCGGCAGCCCCGATGACCGCGCCCAGCGGAATGCCCGCCTTCAGCATGAAGCGGACGAAGGGCGTCAGCATTAGCCGCTGAAGCCGGTAACTCAGCCGCGAGGGGGCCGGGTCGTGCGAATTCACCGATGACATGAGGCGTCCTCCACCATCCAGCGGCACAGCGCGCCGAATGAAATGCCCGCGACCTGCGCCTGTTCGGGCGACAGCGAGGTGGGTGTCATTCCCGGCTGCGTGTTGGTCTCGAGCAGGATCAGCCCATCGAGCCCGCGCGCCTCGTTCCAGCGGAAATCGGTGCGCGACAGCCCGCGGCAGCCTAGCGCCTCATGCGCACGAAGGGCGTAGTCCCGGCAGGCCTGCGTGATCTCGTCGGGGATCTCGGCGGGCACCACGTGGCGCGACCCGCCTTCCTTGTACTTGGCGTCGTAGTCGTACCAGCCGTCGGTGATGATGTCGGTCACGCCCAGCGCCTGTCCGCCCATCACCGTGGTCGTCAGTTCGCGGCCGGGGGCGTAGGTCTCGACCATGACGGTCTCGGGCATGCTCTCGTCCAGCTGCGGCGGACCGTTGGAGCCCTCGTGCACCAGGTAGACCCCGACGCTCGACCCCTCGTTGTTGGGTTTGACGACGTAAGGCGGGTTCAGCACGTGGCGCGCGCGAACCTCTGCCTTTCCGGCCAGCACGCTTTCCACCACCGGAAGACCCGCGGCACGGAACACCTGCTTGGAGCGTTGCTTGTCCATGGCGAGGGCCGAGGCCAGCACGCCCGAATGGGTATAGGGCAGGCCCAGCCACTCGAGCAGACCCTGCACGCAGCCGTCCTCGCCCCAGCGCCCATGCAATGCGTTGAAGACGACGTCAGCCTCTGCGGCCTCGAGCCGGGCCACCAGGTCGGTGCCAGCGTCGATCTCGACGACTTCAAAACCTTCTTCCCGCAAAGCGGCGGCGCATTGCTGTCCACTGCTCAGCGACACCTCGCGCTCGGCCGAGGGGCCACCCAACAGAACCGCCACTTTCGGGAGTGCCCTGCTCGACATTCCCTAGTACTGCCTCTCGCCGGGGCCGTGGCCCCTTAAGTCCAGGGGCCTGTGCCCCTCTTGTTATATGTGCGACCTGCCTCGATCGCGGGGCCTTTGGACCCTCTGTACGGCGGGGTGTCCCGCCAGATTCATCCGGTCTCAGCCGCCCCCGCGGGGACACCGATCCGGATCACTTCCCACTCTAACTCCATTCCGCTGCTCTCGAAAACCCTTTTTCGCACTTCCTCGCCGAGTGATTCGAGATCCTCTGCCGAGGCCCCGCCCACATTGACGAGAAAGTTGGAGTGTTTCTCCGACATCTGCGCCCCGCCGCGCGTCGCACCGCGCATGCCCGCATCGTCAATCAGCTTCCAGGCCTTGAGGCTCATGTCGTCATCCGGCTTGCCGGTGCTCGAATAGCCCGCGGGGTTGCGGAAGGTCGACCCTGCCGTGCGTTCCTTGGTCGGCTGGCTCGCATCGCGGCGGGCAAGCTGATCCTCCATCCTGGCGACAAGCGCCTCGGGCTCGCCCCGCTCCCCGCGCAGCACCACCTCCGTTAGCACTGCGCCCTCGGGCAGATCCGTATGGCGATAGCGGAAGTTCAGATCCTCGGCCGTCAGCGTCAGGACCTCGCCCTGCCGCGTGACCGCCCGCGCCTCGACAAAGTGGTCGGCGGTATAGCTGCCATAGCAGCCGGCGTTCATCCGCACGGCGCCCCCCATGGCGCCGGGGATGGTCCGCAGGAAAGTCAGGTCCACGCCCGCCTCGGCCGCCTTGCGCGCCACATGCGCATCAAGCGCCGCGGCGCCCGCCGTCACACGGTCGCCCTCGATCCGGATGTGGTTGAAGCCGCGACCCAGCCGCACCACGACGCCCGCCAAGCCGCCATCGCGCACGATCAGGTTCGACCCCACGCCCATGGGGAACACCGGCACCGAGGGATCGAGCGCGCCGAGAAATTCCGCCAGATCCTCGGGATCGGCGGGCTGGAACAGCCATTCCGCCGGCCCACCGACGCGCAGCCAGGTGAGATCGGACAGGGGCTTTGCGGGCGTCAGCCGCCCGCGGGTCTGGGGAAGATCGGTCATGTCAGGCGGGGTAGAACGGGGCGGGACCGGAGGCAAGATGCCTCGCACGGCAACAGGCAACACGATGCCGACCCCCGATCGGGAATCGCCATCTCAAGCCTGCCGTTGCATCCGGTCAGCCTGTCAGCCGTCGACCCGGCCTGCGACCATGCGCTCGGTCGTCCAGCGCCACACGTAGCGCACGGGCCAGCGCATCACGCTCATGCCGGCGACAAGCACCACGAGCCCGACCCAGGGGCCGTTCTCGTAGGTCACGAAGCCCACAAGCGGGATGCCCAGCGCGATCAGCACGTAGGCAAAGGTCCAATGGCCGTCCTTCGAGGGGAGTGCCGCGAGGATATTGGCGAGGAAGGCCCAAATACAGGCCATCGTCAGCGAGATTGTCATGTCCGTCCCTCAGCTCTGCCCCCGCAGGCAAAAAGACCATGCCTGAAGCATGCTTATTCGGCAAGGGCTTGCGGACACGGGTGACGTTACAACCAGGGGCCGTCTTCGGGCATCAGGAACAGATCGGTCAGCGGCGCCGCGACCCCGGCTGCCGTCAGCATCGCATGGATCTGGCCGCGGTGGTGCGTCTGATGGTTGAACATGTGCGCGATCAGCACGCTGCGCGGCTTCGACATCCAGCGCTCCGCGGCGCCGGAGTACCACGTGATGTTGCCGACAAGGTCGAGGCTCCGAAGCTTCTCGGCCCACAGCAACAGCCGCCCGTCGGTGCGGAACCGCTCCACCGCCCAGGCCCCGCCCGACCCAGTCAGCCCGGTGCTCGCCCCGAGCCCCACGCCAGGCGCCTCGCCCAGGCCGAAGCGGCTCATCCAGATCCGATCCCCCCAGAGCAGGTGGTTGGCCGTCCCCAGGATCGACCCGAAGTAGGCGCCCCGCTGCTCTTCCAGCGTCGCACGGTCGAGCGTCTCGAAGATCTCGCGCAGCTGGCGGTTCTGCCACGCGTTGTATCGCGCCATCGTCAGGCAGTAATCCGGTGTGATCATCCTGCAGCCCCCCTCGCGCCGGCCCTGACGTTCAGTTTTCTGCACTGCCGCGACCAAGGCAAGCCCCCGGGCGCCCTCGCCAAGACGGCATCGCCGCCCTATCTGCGCGTCAGGACCGTTTCAGAGCAGGGAGCTTCACATGAGGGCAGAGACCACAAGCGCGCGTCGCCGCGCGGTGATCGTCAGCCACGGCCAGCCCTCCGAGCCGGAGATCGGCGAGGCCGAGATCCGCGCGCTGGCCGAGGCCATCGCCCCCTTCGCTCCCGACTGGGAGGTCCGTGGCGCCACCCTGGCCGGGCCCGGTGCGCTCGAGGCCGCGCTTGCCGGCGCGCCCGACGACCTGGTGGTCTATCCGATGTTCATGGCCGACGGCTGGTTCACGCAGGATGAGCTGCCGCGTCGGCTGGGCGATGCCCCCGCCCGGCGCCTGCCGCCCTTCGGCCTCGACCCGGCCCTGCCCGGCTTTGCCGCTGACTGGCTGAAGGCGGAAATCGCGTCGCGCGGCTGGAGCCCCGCGACGACCCGTCTCTTCGTGGCCGCGCACGGCTCGGGCCGCAGCAAGCGCCCTGCCGAGGTCACCCGCGCCTTCGCCGCGGCCCTCGGGGCGCATCTGACCTTGGCCGAGACCCGTTGCGGTTTCGTGGAGGAAGAGCCCTACCTCGCGGACATGGCGCGCGACCTCGGACAGACGTCGATCTGCCTGCCCTTCTTCGCCGCCCGCCGCGGCCACGTGCTCGACGACCTGCCCGAGGCTCTGGACGCGGTCGGTTTTGCCGGGGTCAGGCTCGACCCTCTCGGGCTACATCCCGGCATCCCGGCCTTCATCGCGCGGCGGCTCCAGGCCGCCGCCGACGCGGCACTGCTCTAGCTCAGCGCAGGCGCGCCTCACTCTCGCCGTCGAACAGCATCGCCTTCGAGGCATCGAAGCGCACGGTGACGCGCGAGCCGTGCTTGAAGGATGGCGTGCCCTCGCGCTGCTCGACCACGATCTTGTCGCCGTCCTCGGTCAGCAGGTAATCGTAGGCCACGCCGCCCAGGTTCTCGCGGATGTCGACCTTGAGCCCGCTCTCGGCCTGCTCGACCTCGAGGTACTGCGGCCGCAGCCCGACCCAGACCTTGCCCGAGGCAGGCAGCTCCGAAATCTCGGGCGTGAAGGTCTGACCGCCGAGTTCCGGCAGGCGCACCTGGCCGTTCTCGATCTCGCCCCGCAGGAAGTTCATGCTGGGCGACCCGATGAAACCCGCCACGAACTTGTTGTCGGGATCGGAGTAAAGATGCATCGGGCTGCCGACCTGCTCGACCCGGCCGGCGCGCAGTACGACGATCTTGTCGGCCAGCGTCATGGCTTCCACCTGGTCGTGGGTGACGTAGATCATCGTCGCGCCGATTTCCTGGTGCAGGCGCGCGATCTCGACCCGCATGTCCACCCGCAGCTCGGCATCGAGGTTCGACAGCGGCTCGTCGAACAGGAACACCTCCGGCCCCCGAACGATGGCCCGGCCGATGGCGACCCGCTGGCGCTGACCACCCGAAAGCGCCTTGGGCTTGCGCTGCAGCAGCGGTTCCAGCTTCAGGATGCGCGCCGCCTCGGCGACCTTTTCCTTGACCTCGGCCTTGGGGTGGCCGGTCATCTTGAGCCCGAAGCCCATGTTCTGCTCGACGCTCATGTGCGGGTAGAGCGCATAGGTCTGGAACACCATCGCCACGCCACGGTCCGCCGCATCGACCCGGGTCACGTTGCGCGACCCGATGTGGATCTGGCCGTCGGTGGTCTCTTCCAGGCCCGCGATCATCCGCAGCAGGGTGGACTTGCCGCAGCCCGAGGGCCCCACGAAGACACAGAATTCGCCGTCCTCGACCTCCAGGTCGATCCCGTGGATGACCTGGGCATCCCCGTACTTCTTGACTGCCTTGTTGAGGGTCACGCCCGTCATTGCACGTCTCCTTAAAGCTGCGTTCAGGTGGGGAATTGCCAGGTCTCCGCCGCCGCCGCGATCTCGGCGGCAGTGCGGAGCAGCGCCGGGCGGTGCCGGCTCAACCCGTCGAGCCCGTTGCCCGAGGCACTGGTGATCGACAGCGCCCCGAGCAGACGGCCACCGGCCGTCAGAACGGGGGCCGCGATGCACATGATGCCCGGCTCGTGCTCTTCCCTGTCGTAGGCCACGCCCTCGGCGCGGATCGTCTCCAGTTCGGCCTCCAGCGCCGCGACGCTGGTGATCGTGTGTTCGGTGTGAGGATAGAAGGCCTGCATCCGCACGGCGGCCTGCCGCTCGGCCTCGGGCAGATGTGCCAGCATCGCCTTGCCGACCCCGGTGCAATAGCCCGGCCCCACCTTGCCCGCCTGCGAATACATCTCGACCGGCCTCACGGCGTTGCGCTTGTCGACGTAAAGCACCTGCGCCCGGTCGAGCTGCGCCAGGTGGATGGTCTCGCCCACCTCGGCCGAGAGCGCATCGATATGCGGCCGCGCGATCGGCGCCAGCGAGCTCTGCCGCCAGGCCGCGTGAGCCAGCCGCACGAGGCGCAAGCCCGGCGCATAGGTCTGCCGGTCGCAGTCGTAGACCAGCATCCCCTGGTTGGTGAGCGTCTGGACGAGTCGGTAGAGCGTCGCCTTCGGCAGGGGCGAGGCGGCCTGCAGTTCGGTGAAGCGCAGCGGGCGGCCAGCATCGGCCACCATGTCCATGATCTGCAACGCTTTTCCGACTGTGCCGTCCGCGCCCTCGCGGACACCGCTCTGGGTGTTCATGGTCGTCCTCCCTGCCCCGTCGCCGCCTCCTGCGGCCCACCGAGACTGTTGACATGCGTAACCGAGTCGCGTCATAGTTTCAATAGTTGGGATTAAGTTTCATTATTTGGAACAGACGCTCGACGAAGTATCCGCCGGGCGGCCAAAGGGCACCGCCCGCCTCGGTCGTTGACCAAAGTGCCCCTACGGGAGGAGAAAGAATGTTTCACAAACCGCGCTTCACCGCCGCCGCACTGGCGCTGAGCACCGCCATCGCAGGCCCGCTCGCCGCGCAGGACAGCGACCTCAGCGGTACGCTCACCATCTTTTCCGACATGTCGAACCCCGCGCCCCGCGCGGTGATGGAAGGCATGGTCGAACGCTTCGGCGAGATGCACCCCGACCTCGATATCGAGCTGACGATCATCGACCGCGAGGCCTACAAGACCCAGATTCGCAATTTCCTGTCCGCCAACCCGCCGGACGTGGCGAACTGGTACGCGGCCAACCGCATGCGCCCCTACGTCGATGCCGGCCTCTTCGAGGACGTCTCCGACCTCTGGGACGAACCCGAGATCCAGGAAAACCTCGCCTCGACCGAGGGCGCGATGACCCTCGACGGCAAGCAGTGGGGCGTGCCCTACACCTACTACCAGTGGGGCATCTACTACCGCGAGGACATCTACAACGAATACGGCCTGAGCGAGCCCGAGACCTGGGAAGAGCTCAAGGCCAACTGCCAGACGCTGCTCGACAACGACGTCAAGTGCTTCACCATCGGCAGCCGCTACCTGTGGACCGCCGCCGGCTGGTTCGACTACCTCAACATGCGGACCCACGGCTACGACTTCCACATGCAGCTCACCAACGGCGAGATCCCCTGGACCGACGACCGCGTCCGCGAGACCTTCGCCAACTGGCGCGAGCTGATCGACATGGGCGCCTTCATCGACAACCACCAGTCCTACAGCTGGCAGGAAGCGCTGCCCTTCATGGTCAACGGCGAAGCCGCGGCCTACCTGATGGGCAACTTCGCCGTCGCGCCGATGCGAGAGGCGGGGCTCGGTGACGACCAGCTCGACTTCTACCAGTTCCCGGCGATCAACCCCGACGTGGAAATGGGCGAGGACGCCCCGACCGACACCTTCCACATCCCCAGCGGTGCGGACAACAAGGAAGCGGCGCGCGAGTTCCTCCGCTTCGTCGTGTCGGCCGACAACCAGACCCGGATCAACGCCGGCGACGCGCTCGGCCAGCTTCCGATCAACGCCTCCTCCTCGGTGGACGATGACGAGATGCTGCAGCAGGGCTTCGAGATGCTGAACGAGAACGCCACCGGCGGCCTCGCGCAGTTCTTCGACCGCGACGCCCCGGCAGAGATGGCCGCCATCGCGATGGAAGGCTTCCAGGAATTCATGGTCTTCCCCGACAACCTCGACCAGATCCTGCAGCGGCTCGAGCAGGCGCGCCAGCGCATCTACTGATCCCGCATCCGGGACAGGCCGGGCCCCGCATCGCGCGGGCCCGGCATCTCTTTCCGGGCGCGCAGCCCCGCGCCGCCCCCGACCCTTCCGTTCCCGCGAGGTGACCGCGATGACCACCGCGACGCTGCCCGACACACACGCCGACGAAGGCGGCCCCGGCTGGATCCGGCGCAACCGCATGACGCTTGCGCCGCTGATGTTCCTGCTGCCGGGGATCCTGTTCTTCCTCGTCTACGTGATCGTCCCGATCTTCCAGAGCTTCTACATCTCCTTCTTCCGCTGGGACGGTCTGGGCGAGCCCAGCTTCATCGGCCTTGCCAACTATCAGGAGCTGTCCACCGACCCCGCCTTCGAGGTCTCGCTCTGGAACAACCTGAAATGGCTGATCCTCTACCTTCTGGCCGTGCCGGGCGGGCTCTTCATCGCGCTCTTCCTGAACCAGACGGTGACGGGCATCCGGCTTTACAAGTCGCTGTTCTTCTTCCCCTTCGTGATCAGCCAAGTGGTTGTCGGCCTCGTCTTCGGCTGGTTCTACGCGCCCTCCTTCGGGCTGCTGAGCCAGATCACCGAATGGATGGGCCTCGGCACCGTGAACGTGCTGGGCGACCCGCGCTACGCCACCTACGGCATCATCGCGGCGGGCCTCTGGCCGCAGGTCTCCTACTGCATGATCATCTACCTGACGGGCCTCAACGCAGTTGACCCCGAACAGGTCGAGGCCGCGCGCCTTGATGGCGCCAAGGGCCTTCGGATGCTCTGGCACGTGATCCTGCCGCAGCTGCGCCCCGCGACCTTCCTCGCCTTCGTCGTGACGATCATCGGTGCGCTGCGCAGCTTCGACCTGATCTCGATCATGACCAACGGCGGGCCGTTCGGGTCCACCCGCATTCTCAGCTTCTACATGTTCGAGAAGGCGCTCTCCGAATACGGCTTCCGCATGGGCTACGGCGCCGCCATCGCCGTCGTGCTCTTCCTCATCATGCTGTGCTTCATCGCCTACTTCCTGTGGTCGATGTACCGCGAAGAAAAGGGGGCCCGCTGATGTTCCCGCGTCCCATCGAACAGACCTCCCGCCCCTGGCAGATCACCTACCAGTCGCTGTTGCCGGTGACGCTGATCCTGTGGCTGCTGCCCCTGCTTGCCGTGGCGCTCTTCTCGATCAAGCCCGACGTCGATTTCACCACCGGCAACTACTGGGGCTGGCCCTCGGCCTTCGCCGGCTTCGACAACTACGGCGCGGTCTTCTTCCAATCCGACATGCCGCGCTACCTGCTGAACTCGGTGCTGATCACGGTGCCCACGGTCATCGGCTGCGTGGTGCTGTCGAGCATGACGGGCTTCGCGCTCGGCATCTACAAGTTCCGCGGCAACCTCTGGATCTTCTTCCTGTTTGTCGCGGGCAACTTCGTGCCCTTCCAGATCCTCATGGTTCCGGTCCGGGATCTCACGCTGGAAATGGGTCTCTACAACACCAAGCTGGGTCTCGTGCTTTTCCACGTGGCCTTCCAGACCGGCTTCTGCACGCTCTTCATGCGCAACTTCATCCGGGCCCTGCCCTACGAGCTGATCGAGGCGGCGAGGGTCGAAGGCGTCGCCGAATGGCGCATCTTCTGGTATGTCGTCATGCCCCTGATGAAGCCCGCCATGGCCGCCGCCGCCGTGCTCGTCTTCACCTTCGTCTGGAACGACTACTTCTGGGCCGTGGTGCTGACCCAAGGCGCCGAAAGCCAGCCTGTCACCGCCGGCATCACCAGCTTCAACGCCCAATACCGCGCCGCCTACCACCTGATGAGCGCAGGCAGCATCGTCGCCGCCCTGCCGCCCGTGGCCATGTTCTTCCTCATGCAGCGCCACTTCATCGCCGGTCTGACGCTCGGCGCGGTCAAGTAATATCGGGAGCCTTCCGTAATGAGTGACCACTGGGAACTGCACGACGCCCGGCAGAGCCTGATCCTCGCCAGCAGCGGGGGCCGCCTGCCCAGCATCGTCTACTGGGGGCCGCGCCTTCCCGAGGGCGCGGACACCGCCACCCTGGCCCGCGCGCAGGAGCTCGACGTGACGGGGGGCATGATCGACCGCCTTCCGGATCTGTCGATCTGCCCCGAGGCCAGCAGCACCTTCCCGGGCCAGCCCGGCCTCTCCGTGGCCGAGGCCGACGGCACGCCGCTGCGCCCGGCCTTCATGCTCGAGGTCGTCAACGCCACCGGTAGCACGATCTTCATCCGCGCCAGCGACGCGGGCCTCACCTACACCGCCGAAATCGGCATCGACCCCGAAACCCACATGATCACGGCCCGCGCCGCGATCGAGGCCGACCGCCCGGTCCGCCTGCACTGGCTCTCGGCGCCGGTCTTCCCCGCGCCGCAGCAGGCGACCGAGATGGTGGATTTCTCGGGCCGCTGGATCGGTGAATTCCAGGAAAACCGCATTCCCTGGTCCGCCGGCATCCGCATGCGCGAAAGCCTCACCGGCCGCACCGGCCACGAACATTTCCCCGGCATCGTCCTACCCTGCCTCGGCACCACCGCCACGCGCGGTCACGCCTACGCGCTGCACTACGGCTGGTCCGGCGGGCACCGGATGCTGGCCGAAGAGCTGCCCGAGGGCCGCCGTCAGGTGCAGTTCGGCAACGCCGCCGGCACCGAGCTTGAGCCCGCCACCCGGTTCGAAACGGCGACGCTCTACGCCACCTTCTCGGAGGCGGGCGAAAACGGCTGCGCCACGGCCTTCCAGCGCCACCTGCGCGACAAGGTCGTCACCTGGACCCACCCGGGCCGCCCGCGCCCGGTGCACTACAACTGCTGGGAAGCGATCTACTTCGACCACAACCTCGCCGACCTCACCGCCATCGCCGACCGCGCCGCCGCCCTCGGGGCGGAACGCTTCGTGCTCGATGATGGCTGGTTCGGCACGCGCGACGGCGACGTGGCCGCGCTCGGCGACTGGACCGTCGATCCGCGCAAGTATCCCGACGGGCTCGGCCCTCTGATCGACCACATCCACGGGCTTGGCATGAGCTTCGGCATCTGGTTCGAACCCGAGATGGTCAATCCCGACAGCGACCTCTACCGCGCCCACCCTGAATGGGCCCTCGGCGCCCCCGACCAGACCCTCGGCCGTCAGCAGATGGTCCTCGACATGAGCCTGCCCGAGGTGCGCGAGTACCTCTACGACCATATGGCGGCGGTGCTCTCGGCGCACGAGATTGACTACATCAAGTGGGACCACAACCGCGTGCTGCCCTACCCCGACGCAGCCCAGACGCGCGGCACTTACGCCCTGCTCGACCGGCTGCGGCGCGATTTCCCCAGGACGGAGATCGAAAGCTGCGCCTCGGGCGGCGGCCGCATCGACTTCGGCATCCTCGAACGCACCCAGCGGGTCTGGCTGTCCGACAGCAACGACGCGCTCGAACGCCTGCGCATCCAGCATGCCGCCGCGCGTTTCCTGCCCGCCGCCGTCACCGGCAGCCACGTGGGTCCGCGCCAGTGCCACACCTCGGGGCGCATTCTCGACATCCGCTTCCGCGCCTGGGTCGCCGCCCAGCGCCACATGGGCTTCGAGATGGACCCCCGCGAACTGACCGAGGAGGAAGAGCAGGTCCTGCGCGACGTGACCGCCTGGTGGAAGGACAACCGCGACTGGCTCATGCGCGCCGACATCCTGCGGCTCGACACCGTGGACGAGGCCATGACCGCCGAGCTGCAACTGGCCGAGGACGGCAGTCGCTTCGTCACCTTCGCCGGTGTCGGCACCTCCACCCGCCAGATCCTGCCCCGCCCGCTGCAACTGACCGGGCTCGACCCGCAGGCCAGCTACGAGGTCACACTCCGGAACCGGGGCGAGGCGACGGGCCTGTCCCGGGGGACCCCTTTGCTCAAGACCGAGCCCGTGACAGTGAGCGGCCAATACCTGATGCACCACGGCCTGACCCTGCCGTGGAGCTTTCCCGAAACCATGTGGGTCGTCGAGGGGACACGCCAATGACCAAGCAACGACGCAGCCAGGCCTGGTATGGCAAGCTCGACAAGGACGGCTTCATCCACCGTTCGTGGATGAAGAACCAGGGCTTTCCCGACCACGCCTTCGACGGCCGCCCCATCATCGGCATCTGCAACACCTGGTCCGAACTCACCCCCTGCAACGCTGGCCTCAAGGACCTGGCCGAGGCGGTGAAGCGCGGCGTCTGGGAGGCCGGCGGCTTCCCGGTCGAATTCCCGGTGACGAGCCTCGGCGAAACGCAGATGAAGCCCACCGCCATGCTCTTCCGCAACCTGCTGGCCATGGATGTCGAGGAATGCATCCGCGCCTACGGCATCGACGGCGTCGTCCTGCTGGGCGGCTGCGACAAGACCACCCCCGGCCAGCTCATGGGTGCGGCAAGCGTGGACCTGCCCGCCATCGTCGTCAGCTCGGGCCCCATGCTGAACGGCAAGTGGAAGGGCGAGGACATCGGCTCGGGCACGGACGTCTGGAAGTTCTCGGAATCCGTCCGCGCCGGTGACATGACCCTTCAGGACTTCATGGCCGCCGAAAGCGGCATGAGCCGCTCGGTCGGCGTCTGCATGACCATGGGCACCGCCAGCACCATGTCGAGCCTCGTGGAATCCATGGGGATGAGCCTGCCCACCAACGGCGCCCTGCCTGCCGTTGACGCGCGCCGCGGGGCGCTCGCGCATCTCACCGGCAAGCGCATCGTCGAGATGGTGGACGAGGATCTGAAACCCTCGGATATCCTCACGAAAGAGGCCTTCCTCAACGCCATCATGACAAACGCCGCCGTCGGCGGGTCGACCAACGCCGTGGTGCACCTGCTGGCGCTCGCCGGCCGCGTCGGCGTCGACCTCACGCTCGAGGATTTCGAGAAGGGCAGCGAAATCCCCCTGCTGGTCAACTGCATGCCCTCGGGCAAGTACCTGATGGAGGACTTCTGCTACGCCGGTGGCGTGCCCGCCGTGCTCAAGGAAATCTCCGCGCACCTGCAACCGGCGAAAACCGTGCTCGGCGGCGACATCTCGGTCTATGCAGACGGCGCCGAATGCTACAACCGCGACGTGATCCACGCCTATGACGCGCCGGTCAAACCGGCGGCGGGCCTGCGCGTGCTGCGCGGCAACCTCGCCCCGCAGGGCGCCATCGTGAAGCCGTCGGCCGCCACCGAGCACCTGCTGGAACACGAGGGCGAAGCTTACGTCTTCGAGAGCATCGAGGACTTGAAGGCCAATATCGACCGCGACGACCTGCCGGTGTCACCCGACACGATCCTCGTGCTCAAGGGCTGCGGCCCCAAGGGCTACCCGGGCATGCCGGAGGTCGGCAATATGCCGATCCCGCGCAAGCTCGTGCGCGAGGGCGTGCGCGACATGATCCGCGTCTCGGATGCCCGCATGTCGGGCACCGCCTTCGGCACCGTGGTCCTGCACGTTTCGCCCGAGGCGCAGGCCGGCGGCACGCTGGCGCTGGTGAAGACCGGCGACCGCATCCGCGTTTCGGCCAGCAAAGGCGAGCTGGAACTCCTCGTCAGCGACGAGGAACTTTCCACCCGCCGCGCGGCATGGACACCTGACCCCGACCGCTACGACCGCGGCTACGCCAAGATGTACGTCGACCACGTGCTTCAGGCCGACCGCGGCGCCGACCTCGACTTCCTGGTGGGCAAGGACACCCGCCCCGTCACACGGGAGAGCCACTGATGAGCAACGCGACATTCCACGACCTCAAGGACAAATCCGTCTTCATCACCGGCGGCGGCTCGGGCATCGGCGCCGCGCTGACCGAGGGCTTCCTGCGCCAGGGCGCCAAGGTGGGCTTCATCGGCAAGTCCGACGCCACCGAGTTCTGCGACCGGATGGAGAAGGAGACCGGCACCCGCCCGCTCTTCGTGCAGGGTGACATCACCGACACGCCGGTGCTTCAGCAGGCCATCCGGACCGTCTCCGAGGCCCATGGCCCGGTGACGGTGCTGGTGAACAACGCCGCCAACGACCAGCGGCACCAGACGCTCGACGTCACCGAAGAGTTCTGGGACTGGTCGCAGGCCGTGAACCTGCGCGCCTATTTCTTCGCCTGCCAGGCGGTGATCCCGGAAATGCAGAAGGCCGGTGGCGGCTCCATCGTGAATTTCAGCTCCACCAGCTACATGATGGGCAACGGCGGCTATCCCGCCTACACCGCGGCCAACGGCGGCATCACCGCCATGACCCGCTCGCTCGCGCGCGATTTCGGCCCCGACCGCATCCGCGTGAACGCCATCGCCCCCGGCTGGGTCCTGACCGAGCGCCAGCTCGAGAAATGGGCCACCAAGGAAGCCCTCGCGGCCCATCTCGACCGCCAGTGCCTCAAGGACCACATGGAGCCGCAGGACGTGGTCGAGGCGGTGCAGTTCCTGTCCTCCGACACCAGCCGCATGATGACCGGCCAGTGCATCGCCGTCGACGGCGGCGTCGTGACGGTGGCCGCGTGATGGCGCGTCAGGACTGGATCGCCGCCGACTGGGGCACATCGCATCTGCGCATCTGGCACATGTCCGCGGACGGCACCGTGAAATCGCGCCACACCAGCGACCAGGGCATGGGCACGCTGAACCGCGACGGGTTCGAGCCCGCGCTGCTGGCCGCCCTGCCCGACCTGCCCGGCACCACCACGGTGATGATCTGCGGCATGGCCGGCAGCCGCCAGGGCTGGTGCGAGGCACCCTATGCCGCCGTGCCCTGCACGCCGCCCTCGGGCGCACAGGCCGTGCGCGTGCCCGGCACCGACACCCGCATCGACGCCCGCATCCTGCCGGGCATCAAGCAGGACAGCCCCGCCGACGTCATGCGCGGCGAGGAAACGCAGGTCGCGGGCTTCCTCGCGCTCAACCCCGGCTTCGACGGCGTGATCTGCCTGCCCGGCACCCACAGCAAGTGGGTCCACATCAGCGCGGGCGAGGTGGTGAGCTTCCGCACCTTCGTCACGGGCGAGCTTTTCGCGCTCCTGTCGAAGAAGTCGGTCCTGCGCCACTCCATCGGCACCGAGGGCTGGGACGACGCGGCCTTTGCCGAGGCACTGGACCAGGCCATGGGCCGCCCCGCCGCCTTCGCCGCCGACCTCTTTTCCCTCCGGGCCGAGAACCTGCTGCACGATCTCTCCCCGGCCGCGGCGCGCGCGCGTCTCTCGGGGCTGCTCATCGGCATGGAGCTCGCCGCCGCCAAACCCTACTGGCTCGGGCAAAGCGTCGCCGTGCTGGGCGAAACCGGCCTCGCCGAAGTCTACACCGTCGCCCTCGAAAAGCAGGGCCTGCCCGTCACCCGCGCCGACGCCGAGCGCATGACGCTCGAAGGCCTCAAGGCCGCCTACGCGCAGATCAAGGAAACCGCATGACCCGCGAAATCATCGCCATCCTGCGCGGCCTCACCCCGTCCGAGGCCGTGCCCGTCACCGATGCCCTGCTCGACGCGGGCATCACCAAGCTCGAAGTGCCGCTCAACTCGCCCGATCCCTTCGACAGCATCGCCGCCATGGTGAAACACGCGGGCGACCGCGCGGTGGTCGGCGCGGGCACGGTGCTCGCCCCCGAAGAGGTGCTGAAGCTCCAGCAGATCGGCGCCGGCATGGTGGTCTCGCCCGACTGCAACCCGCGCGTCATCGTCGCGACCAAGCAGGCGGGCATGCTGTCCTACCCCGGCACCTTCACGCCCACCGAGTGCTTCACCGCGCTGCGCAACGGTGCCGACGGCATCAAGCTTTTCCCGGCGGCCAAGCTCGGCATCGACGGGTTCAAGGCGATCAGCGCCGTGCTGCCCAAGGGCACCAAGGCCTACGCCGTGGGCGGCGTGGACGACACCAACATGGGCGAATGGCTCCGCGCCGGGATCACCGGCTTCGGCATCGGCTCGGCGCTCTACAAACCAGGCCTCTCCGCCGACGAGGTGGGCCAGCGCGCCCGCGCCTTTGTCACCGCCTACGACAACGCGCGCGAGGCCGCATGAAACGCACGCTCGGAACCTGCTACTACCCCGAACACTGGCCCCGCGAGATCTGGGAGGAAGACGCCCGCCGCATGGCCGAGATCGGCCTGACCTGGGTCCGCATCGGCGAATTCGCCTGGAAACGGATCGAGCCCACCCCCGGCAATCTCGACTGGGCCTGGCTCGACGACGCGATCGAGGTGCTGGGCAACGCAGGCCTCAAGGTCGTGCTGGGCACGCCCACCGCCACTCCGCCGCGCTGGATGATCGACAAGCACCCCGACATGATCGCGGTCGATGCCGAAGGAAAGCCGCGCAAGTTCGGCTCGCGCCGCCACTACTGCTTCAGCCACGACGGCTACCGCGAGGAATGCAGGCGCATCGTCGAACTTGTGGCCGAACGCTACGGCAAGAACCCGCATGTCGCCGCCTGGCAGACCGACAACGAATACGGCTGCCACGACACGGTCATCTCCTACTCGGACGCCGCGCGCACCGCGTTCCGGAAATGGCTGAGCGAGACGTTCGACGGTGACATCACCGCGCTCAACGACGCCTGGGACAACGTCTTCTGGTCGATGGAATACGACAGCTTCGACCAGATCGACCTGCCCAACCTGACCGTAACCGAACCCAACCCCGCGCACACGCTGGCCTTCCGCCGGTTCAGCTCGGACCAGGTGGTCAGCTTCAACCGCGCGCAGGTCGACATCATCCGCGCCCACAGCAGCGCCCCCGTCGCGCACAACTACATGGGCCGCGAAACCGCCTTCGACCATTTCGACGTGGGCGCGGACCTGGAAATCTCCAGCTGGGACAGCTACCCGCTGGGCTTCCTCGAGGATCGCGCCGGGGCCGCCCCCGAACACCAGCGCAAATACGCGCGCCAGGGCGACCCGGATTTCCAGGCCTTCCACCACGACATCTACCGCGCCGTGGGCCGCGCGCAGGGCAATCATCCGCAGGGCGCCGGCCGCTGGTGGGTGATGGAGCAGCAACCCGGCCCGGTGAACTGGGCGCCCTACAACCCCGCCCCCCTGCCCGGCATGGTCCGCCTCTGGACGTGGGAAGCCTTCGCCCACGGGGCCGAGGCCGTCTGCTACTTCCGCTGGCGGCAGGCGCCCTTCGCGCAGGAACAGATGCACGCGGGCATGCTGCGCCCCGACAGCGTCGACGCCCCCGCCGCCCACGAGGCGCGCATGGTGATGGAGGAGCTTGCCAACACCCCCGACGTGCAGTTCCAGCAGGCGCCCGTGGGCCTGATCTTCGACTTCGACGCCGCCTTCTACTGGGAAACCCAGCCGCACGGCGCGGGCCTCGACTACTTCATGCTGGTGCTCGAACACTACCGCGCGCTGCGCCGTGCGGGCCTGTCGGTGGACATCATCCGCCCGCGCCCCTCCGAGTTCGACGGCTACAAGGCGATCCTTGCCCCCGGCCTCATGCACATGAGCGACGAGGTGAAACAGGCGCTGGCCGAGTGCGGCGCCGAGGTCCTGATCGGCCCCCGCAGCGGCGCGCGCAACGCGCATTTCCGCATGCCCGTGCCCCTGCCCCCGGCCTTCCCCGGCCTCGACGTGACCGTGTCGCGGGTGGAAAGCATCCGCCCCGACCTGCCCGTCGCACTCGCCGGTGGCGGCGCCGTCGAGGGCTACCTCGAGGAAATCGAGGGCAGCGCCGAAACCATCCTCGAGACCGAGGCAGGCGCCCCCGTCGCCAAGCAGGAAGGCCGCGTGACCTACATGGCCGGCTGGGGCGACGCCGCGACGCTCGACCGTCTGGTGAACATGCTCTGCGTCCGCGCCCGCATTGCCACGGTGAAGATGCCCGAGGGCGTGCGCTGCCGCGAGACCGGCTCGGAGCGGTTCTGGTTCAACCACAACAGCCACCCCGCCGAGACCCCCGTGGGCATCCTGCCCGCCGCGGGCGTCCTCTGCGAGACGCTGGACTGACCACTGCGCGCCCGCCCCTTGGGGGCGGGCGTCACGACCCCCTACCCCCGCAGCGTCGCGCCGCCGTCGACGTAGAGATCCGCCATGGTCACGTGCCCGGCCTCTTCGGACAGCAGGAACATCGCCGCCCGGGCGATGTCTTCCGGCGTCGCCAGCTTGCCCAGCGGGATTCCCGTCTTGTAGGTACCGACATCCCCCGCGATCACCCGCGCCGCGCCCCGGTCGTCCGACCACATGCCCGTCTGCATGGGCGTCAGCGTCGATCCCGGCGCCAGCACGTTGCAGCGCACCCCGTACGGCGCGAGCTCCAGCCCCAGGCAGCGCGTCATCATCGTGGCTGCCGCCTTGGAGGCTGGATAGCCGCCCATGCCCTCGCGCGGGATGCCGCCCGCGTTGGAACTGATCACCACGATTGCCCCGGCCCCGTGCCCCCGCATGGCGCGCCCCATGGCCTGCGCCACAAAGAACGACCCGCCCGCGTTGATATCCATCACCCGCTGCCAGTCCTCGGCCGAACAGTCCAGAAGCGGCGCCGTCGACAGCACCGCCGCCGCATGTACGCCCAGCGCCAGCGGGCCGAAGGCCGCCTCCGCCTCGGCCACCCGCGCCGTCACGGCCGCCGGATCGCGCACGTCCAGCACCCGCCACAGCAGCCCGTCGTCCTCAGCCGGCGTCAGCCCCTCGACCGCCGCGCGGGTGTCCGTGGCCATGACCTGCGCGCCCGCCTCGCGCAACAGCGTGACCATGACCTGCCCGATGCCGCCCGCCGCGCCGGTGACAAGCGCGCAGCGCCCTCCGAACCCGGTCAGCCTCATGCCGCACCCTCGGCGCCCAGCACCTCGAGCACCTGCGCCGTCATCAGCGGGACGCCGCAGGTCGCCGCGATCCAGTCCATCGCCATGTCGTGCCGCGCCCGGCTGAAATCGGCCTGTGCGTCGGCGACGGCAAAGGGCTCCACGTCGCGCTGGAAGGCCTCGGTCGCGGTGCAAAGACAGCCGATATGCGCGTAGATCCCCGTCACCAGCAGCTGATCACGCCCCCGCGCCCGCAGCAGGGGATCGAGGTTCGAGCGCTGGAAGGCGCTGTAGCGGTGCTTGTGCAGCACGATGTCGTCCGCCTGCGGCGCCAACGGCCCAAGGATCGCCTCGTGTTCGGGCCGCGCATCCATCCCCGGCCCCCAGAGATCGGCCTGAAGCCCACGGTCGGGCCGGAACTGGTCGCCCTTCTGCGCGGTGTAGAAGACCGGCACACCTGCCGCCCGCGCCGCGTCCGCGAGCCGCGCCATGTTGGCGACGGCCGGTGCCAGCGGCGCCTCCTCGCCCGAATAGGCCGCACAGAAATATTCCTGCATGTCGTGGATCAGCAGCGCCAGCCGCTCGCGCTCGGGCACGAAGGAGGCGCGCGGCTCAGGCAGGTCGTGGGCCTCCGGCAGGTTGTAGGGGGCAATGCTTGGCAAGGCCATGGTCGGGTCAGTCCTCCAGTTCGAAAAGAGCATCAGCGGGCAGATCCAGCGCCCGCAGCATGGCGCCGAACTTGGCGCCGGTCTCGGCGGCTTCCTGTTCGGGGACCGAGCCTGGCACGATCCCCGCTCCGGCGAAAAGCCGCGCCGCGTGTCCGCGCAGCTCGGCACAGCGGATCGACACGTACCACGCCCCGTCCCCGCGCGCGTCGCACCATCCCGTCGCCCCGGCATAGAAGCCGCGGTCAAAGCCCTCCAGCTCGCGGATCAGCGCCGCGGCGGCATCGCGCGGCGCGCCGCAGACGGCGGGCGTCGGATGCAGCGCCGCGGCCAGCAGCGGCACCGGCGTCTCGGGATCGCGCAGCCGCCCCGCCACCCGGGTGCCGAGGTGCCACATGCTCCCGGTCGAGGTCACCTGCGTGCCCTCGGGCGTGCCGAGCCTCTCACAAAGCGGCGACAGCGTGTCGAGGATCGCCTCGACCACCAGCGCATGCTCGCGCCGGTCCTTGGCCGACCCCACTAGCGCATGGGCCGCGGCGCGGTCGCACGCCGGGTCCTCGCTGCGCGCCGCCGATCCCGCCAGCGGGTGCGACGTCACCGCCGCGCCCTCTTTCGCGACCAGCAGCTCGGGGCTCGCTCCGACAAGCTGCCGCCCCGTTTCACCGTCCTCGGGCAGTGCAACCAGGAAGGCTGTCGCCGCCGGGTCGCCCGCCAGCCGCGCCAGCAGCGCGTTGGCCGAAATCCGGGTTTCCGATTGCACCAGCAGACTGCGCGCCAGCACGACCTTGGAAAGCCGCCCATCCGTGTCCAGCCGGTCCAGCGCCCGGGCCACCGCCGCGGC